>CAYVDY010000334.1:0-7766 GCA_964450255.1 uncultured Candidatus Solibacter sp.
GAGCTGATCGGGTAAATACCGGTATGCGCGCCATCCGAAGACGGCGGCCCGCAATAGAAGCAACAGGCTATGCCTGCTGCCGCTCTGTTGTCGGCGATAGGGTCAAGCTGGCCAGCGTTGGGTCACCCTGAATTCAGTCTACCTTGCGCTGTCAAGAGCTGATGGGGCTAAGTTATTGAAGCGATTGGGAAACTACCCCTGTGATAGAATATCAAGATCTGCCCGATTCGGGCATTTCTAGCATGGCCCAACAAGTTACTTTGGATTTTCTCGGCGATCTCCGCCGGACTCATACCTGCGGCGCACTGCGCTCGGGCGACGAAGGAAAGCGCGTGGTCGTGATGGGGTGGGTGTACCGCCGCCGCGATCTGGGCGGGGTGATCTTCATCCACCTGCGCGATCGCGAGGGCGTCACGCAGATCGTCTTCCGCGCGGAGGGCGACGCGAGTCTGCACGGGCGGGCGGAACTGCTGCGTTCTGAGTACGTCATTGCCATCGAAGGGTTCGTGGAAGCGCGATCGGCCGAGACCATCAACCCCAATATCCCGACGGGCGAAGTGGAAGTTGTGGCCGAAAAGTTGTGGCTGCTGAATACCAGCGAAACGCCGCCGTTCCCGATGGAAGAACACGTGGACGTTGCGGAGGAGACGCGGCTGAAGTATCGCTACGTGGACTTGCGCCGGCCGCACATGCAGCGCAACATCATGCTGCGCTCCCACATCACGCTGGCCGTGCGCCAGGAGCTGTTCGGGCAGGGCTTCCTGGAGATCGAAACGCCGTTCATGACGAAGTCCACGCCGGAAGGCGCGCGGGACTTCCTGGTGCCGTCGCGCGTGCAGCCGGGCAATTTCTACGCGCTGCCGCAATCGCCGCAGATCTTCAAACAGTTGCTGATGGTGAGCGGGTACGACAAGTATTTCCAGATCGTGCGCTGCTTCCGCGATGAGGATTTGCGGGCGGACCGCCAGTATGAGTTCACGCAGATCGACCTGGAGATGTCGTTCCCGCAGGAAGAGACGATCTTTGGAACGATCGAACCGCTGATCGAAAGAGTGTGCAAGGTCGCAGGCTACGACGTGAAAGGCCCGTTCCCGCGGATGAGCTACGCGGAGGCGATGCAGGGCTATGGCATCGATAAGCCGGACCTGCGGTTGCCGCGCTTCTGGCCGGTGGAGCATCTGTTCCCTGCCGACGCCGGATTGACCGCCGCGGGTCTGCCGCTGGTGGCGATCACCATCCCAAAAACCGGCGCGCTCAGCCGCAAGGAACGCGACGAGCTCAAGGATTATGGCCGCGAGCGCGGGCTCTCGGTCTACGACGACCCGAAACGCCTCGAGCGCGACTTCGCCGAGCCGATGACCCAGGTTCGCGCGCTCACCGGCGCCGGCGAGAACGATCTGCTGGTGCTGGCCGGATGGCGCGGCGAGCCCAAGGGGCAGCGGCCGGAGGAGACCGTGTTTCAGGCCTGCGGGCAGTTGCGGCTGTTTGCCGGACAGAAGTACAACGACCGGCACGGCCTGCTGGATCCCAAGGACTTCCGCTTCCTGTGGGTGCTGGATTTCCCGATGTTCGAATGGGACGAAGAGGACCAGCGCTGGATGGCGGCGCACCACCCGTTCACGTCGCCGAACGACGAGGACATCGACAAGCTGGAATCGAATCCGGCACGCTGCCGCGCCCGCAGCTATGACATCGTGCTGAACGGCGTCGAACTGGGCTCCGGCTCGATTCGTATCCACCGCCAGGACGTGCAGTCGCGGATCTTCTCGGCGCTCGGCATGAGCATCGAGGAGGCGAAGTCGCGCTTTGGCTTCCTGCTGGAGGCGCTGACCTACGGCGCGCCGCCGCACGGCGGCATCGCGCTGGGCCTCGACCGCCTGGTGATGATCCTGGCCGGCGAGACGTCGATCCGCGAAGTCATCCCGTTCCCTAAGACCGCCAAGGGCACGGACCTGATGTGCGAAGCGCCCTCTCCGGCCAACGACAGACAGTTGCGGGATCTGGGTATTCAGTTGCGCCGCCCGGTCTAAGCCTTTTCGCCGCAATTTCGATATATTGGCTGCTATGGCCATCATCGCGGTTGCCGGTCGCAAAGGCGGAATTGGGAAATCGACAATTGCCGGTAATCTGGCGGGGGAGTTCCACGCCAGAAAGCGCTCGGTGGTGGTGCTGGACGCAGATCCTCAGCATAGCCTCGCCGCCTGGGCGGCGCAGGGGCAGGGCTTGCTGGCGCAGTGCGTCCAAACCGTTGCTGATGGCGACGTCGCGCAACTGAAAGCGCAAGTGAAGGCCGCGCAGAAGGCTGCCGATATTGTCCTGATCGATACCCCCCCGGGCATGCCGGAAACGGCGTATCAGGCAATGCTGCTGGCCGATGTCATCCTGCTTCCGTGCGGACCGTCGCCGCTGGACCTGATGGCGCTGAAGCAATCCATCGCGTTGGCCGAGAAGGCCAAGACCGCCCGGCGCGATAAGAAGACTCGGATCCGGTTTGTCCCTTCGAAGGTGGCGATGAGCACGAACCTCAGCAAGGCCCTGCCGGCGACGCTCGCGGAGATGGGGCGCAAAGTCTTGCCGGCGATCAGCATGCGCGTGGCGCTGCCGGAGGCCGTGGAAGCGGGCTTGACCGTCGTTGAATTTGCCCCGGGCTCCACCTCCCACGTGGAGTTCGATGCGCTGGCCAAGGCAGTGGTGCGCATCCTGGCTCGTTGAAATGAGAAGCGCGATTCTGGTGACCGCGCATCGCGGCGCGCACGAGCAAGAGGCGCAGAACTCGCTGGCTGCGTTTCAAGCGGCCGTCGTGCTCGGCTGCGACTACATCGAAGTGGACCTGCGCACCGCTGCCGACGGCTCTCTGCGCATCAAGCACGACAAGATCGTGGCGGGCGATGTGCTGCCCACATTCGACGAGTTGCTGGAGTTGGCGAAGGGACGGATCGGGATCTACCTCGATGTAAAGGACGCCATGCCGGCGGCGATCATCGGGACGGTGGAACGGCACGGCATTCGCGCGCAGATCCTGACCTACGGGGCGTTCCTGTTGCAGAAGGAACTGGTGCAGCTGCGGCCAGGCTGGCCGTGCCTGCCGGAGGCGATGTCGGTGGAGGGCGCACGCAACGTCATCGCGGCGCTGAAGCCGCCGGCGGTGGCGCTCTCGTCTCAGTTGAACATCGAGGTGATCGCAATCGCCAAGGCTGCGGGATGCGGAGTGATCGCGGACCGGCTCGGCAGGAACGACAATGAGGCCGGATGGCAGGCGGCGCTGGACGCGGGCGTGACCGGGATTCAAACCGACAAGCCGACCGCACTGCTGGCGTGGCTCCGCGGAAAGAAGCTCCATGCCTGAACTGCCGGACATCACTGTGTACATCGAGGCGCTGGCAGCGCGTGTGCAGAGTGAGCGGCTGGAACGAGTAGAGCTGAAAACTCCGTTTCTGTTGCGGTCTGTGGAGCCGGCGCTCCGGGAGGCGGAAGGCCAGAGGATCGTCGAACTGCGGCGCGTGGGCAAGCGCATCGCGATGCGCTGTGAGAACGGCGTGTGGCTGGTGCTGCATCTGATGATCGCGGGCCGGCTGCACTGGAATCGCAATGGCGGCAAGGTACTGGCGTCGTTTGTATTTTCCTCGGGCACCCTGCATTTGACCGAAGCCGGAACGCAGCGGCGCGCGTCTTTGCATTTGACGCGCGATCCGGCATCGCTGGATCCGGCAGGCTTGGAACCGCTGAAGTGCACGCCGGCTGAGTTTGGAGCGGCGCTGCGGCGGGAGAATCACACGGTGAAGAACGCCTTGATCGACCCTCATACGTTCAGCGGAATTGGCAATGCGTACTCGGATGAGATCCTGCACCGGGCGCGGATGTCGCCGCTGCTGCTGACGCAGAAGATGAGCGATGTCGAGATCGCCGTGTTGTTCGAAGCGACGCGGGTGACGCTGGTGGAGTGGACGGACCGGCTGAGGGCCGATGCGGCGGGTGAGTTTCCCGAAAAGGTAACGGCCTTCCGCGCGGAGATGGCGGTGCACGGGCGGTATAAGCTGCCGTGCCCGGTGTGCGGCGCGGTGGTGCAGCGGATCCGTTACGCGACGAACGAGACCAATTACTGCCCGGGCTGTCAGACCAAGGGCAAGGTGCTGGCGGACCGCGCGATGTCGCGGCTGTTGAAATAGCAAACGGAGGTTTCTGTGATGAAGACGATCTGCGTTATGTGGTTGGTGACGGGGTTGTTGGCGGCGCAGGAACTGCCGGTGAAGCGAGTGGTGCTCTACAAGAATGGCGTCGGCTATTTCGAGCATGTGGGGAAGATCAACGGCAATCAGAACGTGACGATTCCGTTCACAACGGGGCAGTTGGACGACGTGCTGAAGTCGCTGACGGTACTGGATCTGAGCGGCGGGCGGATTGGCGGGATCACGTATGATTCAGCGGCGCCGAAGGAGCGGCAGATGGCGGATTTGCGGTTGGGTGCGGGGGAGAAGGCGACGTTGACGGATTTGCTGGGCGGTATGCGCGGGGCGAAGTTGGAAGTGCGGAGTGGCACGAACGTCATCACCGGGCGCCTGCTGAGTATCGAGCGGAAGACACGAATCAGTGGCGGCACAACACTGGAGGTGGATTACCTCTCGCTGATCACAGAGGCTGGCGAACTGCGAACGACTGAGCTTTCACCCGCGTTCTCAGTGAAGTTGTTGGAGCAGGGGCTATCGGGCAAAGTAGGGCAATATCTGGACGTACTCTCGTCGGCGCGCGAGCCGGACGTGCGGCGCATGGTGGTGTCAACGACAGGGACTGGCGAGCGCTCTCTGTTCGTGAGCTATGTGAGCGAGGTGCCGGTGTGGAAGACCACGTACCGGATCGTGCTGCAGCAGAAACCGCTGCTGCAAGGATGGGCGATTGTGGACAACGTGGTGGGGCAGGATTGGGTGGGCGTACAGATGTCGCTGGTGGCGGGCGCGCCTCAGTCGTTCATCCAGAAGCTCTCCCAGCCCTATTATGCGCGGCGGCCCGAGGTGGCGATGTCCACCGGCTATGTGGCGACGCCGCAAACGTTCGAGTCTACGCTGACGGTCGGAGGCGGACGGGTAACTGGAGTAGTGCGGGATCCATCGGGAGCAGTAGTCATGAATGCGAAGGTGCGAGCGCTGAATGAAAGCGGTGAGGTGGCGGGAGAAGCGACGGCAGGCAGCAACGGAACCTACGAACTGACTTCGCTGCCGCCGGGCGTCTACCAACTGATGGCGGAAGCTGCCGGGTTTCGGCAGGCCTGGCAGAGTGGCGTACCGGCGGTGACGGGGCAAACTACGCGACGTGATGTGATGTTGGAGGTGGGGGCCGTGGCGGAAACGATGACCGTAACTGCTGATGCTTCGACGCTGCAAACGCAATCGGCGCAGGTGGCACGGTCACGGATCACGGGAGGCCAAATGCGGAAGGCGCCGCTTCCCCCGCCTCCTCCACCCAGTCCCGTACCCGCAGGCCTCCGCCTGACCACGCCGGCCCAGATGCCGGTTGCCCAGGCCCAACCGATGGGCGACCTCTTCGAATACAAGCTGAAGGAGCCCATCACCATCCGTAAGAACCAGTCGGCTCTAGTGCCGAATGGGCAGTCGAGCGTGGATGCAGGGAAGGTCTCCGTCTGGAACGCCAATGCCGGGTTGGCGAAGCCGCAGCGGGCACTGTGGCTGAGGAATACGAGCGGCCTCACTTTGGATGGCGGCAGTTTCACGGTGCTGGAGGACGAGTCGTTTGCGGGCGAGGGCCTGATGGAACCGCTGCGGCCTGACGAGAAGCGGCTGGTCAGCTATGCGACAGATCTCGCATTAACGGCAAGCACCCGGCAGGAGGCGGCGGCGCAACGGGTATCGCGAGTGAAGGTGGCCGAAGGGATAATGGTGCACTTCCGCGAGATTCGGGAGAAGAAGAGCTACACGTTCCGGAACGAAGACGCCGCGGCCCGGGCCGTTCTGGTGGAGCATCCGGTGCGGCAGGGGTTTGACCTGCGCAGCGACGTGAGGCCCGTGGAAACGACAGCGCAGTGGATGCGGTTCAAGTTGGCGGTGGCGCCAAAGCAGACGGCGACGCTAGTGGTGGAGGAAGGCCGGCCAATGGAAACGAGCTACTCCCTTGGCTCGATCAGGGCGGAGATGGTGGATGCCTTCATCAAAGAAGGCTCAATCGACAAGCCGCTGGAGGAAACGCTGCGAAAGGTAATCGCGCAGAAGCGCGTGGTCAGCGATCTGGAGGACCAGAAAGCGGCGCTGGACGCGGAGGCTGAGAACATCGGCGACGACCAGGAGCGGCTGCGTGAAAACATGAAGGCGTTGAAGGGCAGTTCGGAAGAGAAAGCGCTGGTGCAGCGGTACACGAAACAACTTGATGAGCAGGAGAATCGGATCGAGTCGTTGCGCAAGCAAACTGCCGCACAGGAGCAGAAAGTCTCCGACGCCCAGGCAGTGCTCGACAAGATGATCGCCGCGCTTGCCTTCGACCGGACGCTGTAGGCATCGAGCCGTGTAGACTCTTTATCTGTGGCTGACGCGGCGATCGACAAAAAGAAGATGATCTGGGGCCTGGGGCTGCTGGTGCTGCTCTACGTCGCCTTCGTGTACGGAGTGCCGCGGCCGGAGTCGCTGACTCCTCAGGCGTGGAGCCTCACCGGCCTGTTCCTCTGCACCGTCGTCGGCTCCATCATCCAACCCGTGCCCGGCGGCGCGCTGGTCCTGCTCGCCATCACGCTGACCCCGCTGCTGGCCGGAATGAAGCTCTCCGACGCGCTCTCCGGCTACGCAGACACGACAGTCTGGCTCGTCCAGGCGGCCTTCTTCATCTCGCGCGCGTTGATCGACACGGGCCTGGCGCGGCGCATCGCACTAGGCTTCGTGCGGCTCTTCGGCAAGAGCACGCTGGGCGTGTCCTACGCGCTGGCGGCGTCGGATATGGTCCTGGCGTCGATCATCCCCTCGAACGGCGCACGGTCAGGCGGCGTGATTCTGCCCATCGCGCGGTCCATCGCCGAACTCTACGGTTCCACACCGGGCGCGACCTCGCGTCGCATGGGCGCATTCCTCATGGTGGGTGTATATCAGAGCATCTGCGTAACGGCGGCGATGTTCTATACCGGACAGGCCAGCAATCCTCTGGCGGCACAGATGGCCGGCACGTTC
Source organism: uncultured Candidatus Solibacter sp. (assembly GCA_964450255.1). Classification (GTDB taxonomy): domain Bacteria; phylum Acidobacteriota; class Terriglobia; order Bryobacterales; family Bryobacteraceae; genus Paludibaculum. The sequence continues at coordinate 7,161 of CAYVDY010000334.1, forward strand.
GGATACAAGGTGACGTGGGCCGGGTGGCTCGCAGCCGGGATCGTACCTGGACTGTGCTCGCTGGCACTGGTGCCCTGGCTGGTGATGAAGCTGTACCCGCCCGAGGTGACGAGGACTCCGGAGGCTGCAGCGTTCGCGCACGAGGAACTCGTAAAAATGGGACCGATGTCGAGCCAGGAGAAGATCCTGCTGGCTGTGTTCATCAGTGTCTGCGGGGCGTGGGTCAGTTCGAGCTGGACCGGCATCGACATCACCGTGGCCGCACTGTGCGGCGCCATATCTCTGTTGCTGACCGGCGTGCTGCAGTGGAGCCAGGTGATCGGCGAGCGCGCGGCGTGGGACATCTTCATCTGGTACGGCGGCCTGCTTCGCCTGGGCAAGGCGCTGAACGAGCAGCATGTAACGGAGATCTTTGCGAAATCCGTCGGCGCGCATTTCGCGGCATTGGATTGGCTGCCGCTGATCCTGGTGGCGCTTCTGATCTTCTACTACTCGCACTATTTCTTCGCGAGCATCACGGCCCACCTTCCGGCAATGTACGCGCCTTTCCTGGCCCTGCTGGCCGCCCAAGGCCCGCCGTTAGGCCTCGCGGTTTTCAGCCTTGCC
>CAYVDY010000335.1:0-7758 GCA_964450255.1 uncultured Candidatus Solibacter sp.
GGTGTGACGGGAGGTCGGCGGGGGATGGCGGCGTGGGTTGTTGGAAGGCGCGGGCCGGCTTCGGGGGTTGCGGACGCGTTGATCAAAGCGTATAAGAACGGGTGCGATCCGGCACATGCGGATTACTGGCAGGCATCGCCGGCGGACAGGCAGAATCAGCGGCAGGTGGAGTCGTCGATTGTGGCGTGGAGTTTATGGGTGGCTCGGGATGTGATCCTGCCGGCGTTGAGCGAGGCCGAGCGGAAGAACGTCGCGGCGTGGTTGGAGAGCTGCACGAAGGTGGCGGTGCGGGGGAATAACTGGGCGTGGTTCACGGCGGTGAACCTGGCGGTGCGGATGCGCTTGTCGGAGAAGTGGCCGGAGTTTCAAGGCGACGAGGCGTTCATGCTCGCCGACTTGAAGGTGCTGGATTCGATGGCGACGGGCGATAGCGGGTGGTACAACGACGGGTTCAAGGGGACGGCTTACGACTACTACAACTCGTGGGTGTTTGCGAGCCACTTCCTGTACTGGAATGCGCTGGTGGGCGAGCGGTATCCGGAGTGGCGGCAGAAGTTCGGGACGCGGCTGACGCGGTATCTGGAGACGACGCCGTACTTCTTCGCGGGGCATGGCGGGCACGTGTTGTACGGGCGGTCGCTGATTTACCGCTGGGGCGTGCTGACGCCTTTGGTGCTGGCGTATCAGCAGAAGTTGTGGCCGCACTCCCCTGCCCTGCTGCGGTCTTTGGTGGAGCGAAATGTTCTGTGGCATCGGGACATCGGCGGGTTCGACGCAGCGGCGGGCAAGCTGCGGGAGTCGTTCACACCGGACGGAACGATGGATGTGAAGGAGAGCTACATCGACGGCGGGCATCCGTATTGGGGAATGCAGGCATTCTCATTCTGGACGATCCCGGCGGATGATCCGTTCTGGAGCGCCGCGCCTGAGCCGCTGCCGATCGACAAGAGCGACTTCGCGATCGCGCTGCCGGACGCGGGGATGTTGGTGGTGGGATCGCGGGCGAGCGGGCAGGTGCGGATCTTCAATGCGAAGTCCACGCGGGCGGACCTGCACTACCGGGACAAGTACAACAAGCTGTGCTACTCGTCCCACTTCCCGTTTGCGGTGAACCATTTGAAGGGCAAGACGACGATCGACAACACGGTGGTGCTGCGGAACCGGAAGACGGGCGAGACGGCGGGACGGGGGGAGGTCTCGGCGAGCAGTGTGGAGGCGGAGAAGGTGGAGCTGGAGTATGAGATTCAGCTCGGCGGGGTGACGGCGAAGATCGCGACGGAGATCCAGTTCCAGGGCGACTACGAGGCGCGGATCCACCGGGTGGAGATGACGGGCGGGCCGATGGAGGACGTCGAGATCGTCGAGGGCGGCGCGGGGTATACGGCGAAGCCGGTTTATCCGGAGGCGCACCTGAAGACCTGGAAGCTGAAGGGGTGGACGGATTCGGGGACGGAGAGCGCGGAGGGCAGCGTGCTGTTCGGGCCGCACCAGGTGCAGGTTTTGAAGGCGCAGGCGGCGCCGCGGCTGTTCCTGGCGAGCCTGCGGTATCAGAGCCCCAAGGGGTTGCCCAAGGACAAGATCGACGAGCAGGCGGATTTGCTGGTGAGGCGGCTGAAGCTCTGAACGCCGTCGGGCGTGAGACGGAAGGTGTCGGTGAAGGTGTCGCCTTCGATGCAGAGTGAGCCGTCGGGGAGTTGCTCGAATTTCGAGATGCGAGGGGCGGCGGCGTAGGGCTCCATCAGGGCGAGGAAGGCGGCCGACTGGCCGGTGCGGCGGGCGATGGCGAAGGGGACGGGGACGGTGAGATCGGGGCCGAGGCCGGTGCCGGTGACGACGGTGGTTTCCGGCGCGCCCAACATCCATAAGCGCAGATTGCGCTGCGGGGTTTCGAAATCGGCGGCGGTGACGAGGCCGGATTCGTATTCGAGGGTGACGTCGTCGAGGAAGATGGCTCCGGTTTTGGGGCCGGTGGTGACGGCGGTGAGCTCGAGGTGGAACTGGCGGACGGGGATGTCGAAGACGTTGTTTTCGTCGCCCTGGTAGTGGGACCAACTGGCGAGATCGGTGGGGATGTCGAAGCGCTTCCAGCCGGTCCAATCGACAGTGCCGAGGGCCTTGACGTACTTCTCGCCGCCGGCGTCGTAGAGGCGGACTCCGATGCGGTGGCCGCTGGAGTCGCCGTGGATCATGACGGAGAGTCCAGCGGGGAGGGCGTCCGGGAGATTGGGGAGGACGGGCGTGGAGAAGAGGATGTATCCGGCGGCGTTGAATTCGTAGGTGGCCTTAGCGGCGAAGCGGCCCGTGGCGGCCTGCTCGGTGGTGGTCTGGAAGACGCCGCGCACGTTGGCGTTGGAGTTGTAGATGGAGCCGTAGGCGGCGGGGCCGGAGGGATTGGGGTCGAAGGTGACCTGCCAGGGGTCGGCGGTTTGGGCGGCGCGGGGAGTGGCGAGGTGCTGGTAGCCGTTCCTGGCGGGGAAGGCGGTGTAGGGCTCGGTGGGGAGCGCGGTGGTGAGGGTGCCGTCCATGTGAAAGTCCCAATCGAAGAGATGGTCCTTCCCGTCCGAGGTCTGCGCCTCGAAGAGATCGACGGTGTATTCCGAGGTGAGGAGCATGGTGCGGGTGAGGGTGGCCTGCTTGTAGGCGTTGGGGCCGGCGGTGGCGCGGACGGCGCGGTAGACGGGGTGGGCGAGGTCGGCCCAGATGAGGGCGCCGGTGGATTCGGCCTGGGTGGTTTCGTCGACGGTGACGGTGTTGTGGGCGATGGTGACCTTATCCCACGCCGCACATGGCGGAGGAGATCGAGAGCTTCGACGGCGCGCCGCTTTCCGACTACCTTCAGGATCAGCTCGGGATTCCGGAAGGCGAGGCGGTGGAAGCAGAAGTCTATTTGTACGAGACGCTGGCCATCTTCCTGAGCGAAGTGAAGGCGCAGAAGATCGCGGTACGTCTGCGCAACCAAGCTCACGCCGGATCGATGGCAGTCGGATTTCACAAATTTCTAACACGCCGTCTCGAATCGATTTTGCACGGCCGCCGGAGGAGGCGGCTGCGGATTGCACATGCCGGCGTGGTGCCGGGTCCGGCGCTGGATGCCGCCATGGACAGGCTGCCTAGCCTGATTCCTCCCGTCTTCGTATCGAAGGTGCGCGAATGGCTGCTGCACGGATTTACCGATTTCATCCGGACGAGCAGCCAGAAATTTCTCGCTGCCTCTGAAGACCCGTCCGACGGAGTTACTTTGGCTTTCACCATCGAGCATCCCCCCGGGCTCAAAGAACTCGGCCAGGCATTGCTTGAAAAGACTTCGGTAGCCCGGCCCATCGCGGAAGGTATTGGCAAAGGCAGCCAACCGATCATTCGCGTGGAAGCTCTCCCCGGACGCAAGAGTGACTGATCCAATACAGGCCATTCGGACGCAGACCGACCGTCAGGTGGGGCACTGGGTCCTCGCCGCGTCGCGGCTGAACCTGGACGATCTGGCCGCTCCCGAAGCATGGAGCCGATTGGAGCGGTATCTGGGAGTGGCGCTCCGCCGTCACCTGCAAGGGGTGATCGATCGCGTGCAAGCGAGCGCCGAAGCTCTCTCGGTGGTGAATCGCGCCGCACACACTCCGGCCGCTCTCGTCGATGTCCGACGGAAGCTGTTGGCGTTTCGAAAGCAGTTTCTACGCGCGGAGACAACGCTCGACTATTTCGCGGATGCCATCAGCACGCGAACAAATTCACAGACCGCGGCATTGCTTCGGGCGTGTGACACGCTGGCGCACCGCACCATGTCTCACGTCCTGGATCAGATCGACAAGCCCACGCCCCCAGTGTTGACTTACCTGGATCAAGGGCTGGGTGCGTCGATTCTCAAGGCAGGTCTTCGTTTGTGGGATGGCGGGGCATTGAGTCCGGTAGCCGCGGTCAAGATTACGCGGCACAATATTCTCCGGCCGACCGCGTTGATCCACGAAGCCGGGCACCAGGTGGCACATATTACGGGGTGGAATGAGGAACTGGCGCTGACGCTCTCGCGCGGCCTGGCCGGCACATCGGAGGAAGTCGCGCAGGCGTGGGCGAGCTGGTCATCCGAAATAGCGGCGGACGCCTTCGCTTTTCTGCATACGGGCTTTGCCAGCGTGGCTGCGCTGCACGATGTTCTGGCCGGCGAAATGCCGTTTGTCTTCCGTCACACTCCGGGTGACCCTCACCCCATCTGTTATCTTCGCGTGCTGCTTGTGGACGGAGTCTGTCCGCATCATGGCGCTGACCGGTCTTCAGTTGGCGAGCAGGCCCGGAGATCTGAACGGAATCCTGAAATTGCAGGAGCAATCCATGCTTCGGTTGGGCGGCGCGCTAGAGGCCGCGTAAGAACCCGTAAAGGAGAGAACAAAAAGATGGCCAAGCAACAACCAGACCAGTCCATTAGACCGTATGGGAACCGGTGTTCTTCCCAACGGGCGTAGAGAGTTTCGACAGGACGTTTTCGGAGGTAAAGGAGTTTGTGAAGAAGCTCTCGGAGGAGACGTATTACTATGCACTCACCCAGGCGTCGGACAAGCCATGCTATGGACCTCCCCTGGGAACCAGCACCAACTATGGCACCAAGGATCCGTATCGGCCCGGCGTGCCTGTAGTGCATTGGGTTGAGCGCGGGGCGAGACGTCCTGCGCCGGAGAAGGGGTTTGAGGGGGACTACAACCCGGTTATTACTTTCTTTGTGAAGACGATGAAAATGGCGGAGGACCCGGAAAAGCGGGGCTATGTGCGTTATGCCCAATGGGGTACATAGAAGCGCCGTCCAAATGCGTAAGGGCCGCCCACATTGCGCAGGTATCTCGCCATCACGGCTATTGGTAGGGAGACGGCTGCAGCACCCGGATCGCGCGCCGTTAGCGGTGTCCGAGGTACATCAGCCAGCCGAGACCGAACACGGTCAGCGCGAACCAGCCGAAGGAGGTGAGGCCGTACTTGAGGCGTTCGGCGTCTGTCTTCTTCGTCACCACGCCCAGCACAGCGCTGGTGAAGAGGGCGAAGAGCAGGGTCGCTTCAAAATGCGAGAGGTTGATCTTCATCGCGTCAGTCCTTTCGCCCGGCTGCGATTTCGAAAGCATCCACGACGGCGAGAATGTTGAACAGGCCGGCGGCGACCAGGAACTTGGTTCCGTAATCGACAGTGTGGCCGGCGATATCCGGCTGGCTGTAACCGAACATCCTGGCGACGATGTAGAGGATGCCGTTCGACATATCGGCCAGGAAACCGCCGACATAGATGATGGTGGTGAGCAGGTCGCCCGTGGTCGGCTCGAACATGTAGCCGCGCATGGTGAGGCCCAGCAGGAACATGATCACGGTGCAGCCGCAGAGGATGGCTCCGCGGTAGGTCTTCTTCAGGAGGAAGTGCCCTCCGCCGGGGACCAGCCACGCCAGGGCCACGACAGGCAACCACTTGGAGATGGGCGGCAGCGGCGGATACGGATTCATTACTTTTTCACTCATCGTTTGGCTTCCCTCTCAGGCTAACATGATGCCGCCGTTGCGCCCGTCAGCGGGCCGGCTGCGAAGCCAGCCAGATCATCGCTTCCAGGATGCGCGCCCGCTGCAATTCGTTCACGATCAGATAACGGTGACGCCCGCCGGGCGCCGGCAGGTGTTTGGTGAATCCCTTGGCATCCACAACCACATTGCCGGGAGCGGAGAGGTCGAAGTAGCCGCTATCCGGCCGCACGGCGTAGAGCACGGAGGTAAGATCCCACGTCTCGCGGTCGTATGGAAACTTCATATAGGCCTTGTAGCCATCCACCACCGGATGCTTCGGCACCCAGGCAAAATCACGGTCAATCGAGGCGGCCGGGTACTTGATGGTGCGCCCGACCTCGAAGCCGCTCCAAACCGCCGGCGCCGGCCATTCCGCGGCCAGCTTCGTGCAGGCGGCTATGTCCTCTTTTACGTTGTATTCCGGGCCCTTGTTCGTAAAATCTCCGGCCATCAGGGACAGCAGCTTCACCTTCTTCGCAATCAGGTCCTTGCCGCCGGGCTCGGCGAGGAGCCGCGCCAGGTTGGTGGAGAAGCCCACCTGGATGACGACGACGCTGCCATCGGCTTCTTTGGCGAGCACGTCCTTCAACAGCGCGACGGCGTCCTGGGTCTGGTCGCTCCACTTGTGGCGGCCGCCATCGATGGCCTTGCGATTGTAGTTGCCCTCTGCCTTGGTGACCCCGTTTTTGACGACGCCGACAGGGATCTTGTCGCGGCCGTAGAAGATGTTGATCGCGCTGACGTAGCGGGCTGCCCAGGGATTGTCCTTGGTCACTGTGACCGCGGCCAGACGGATCTCTCCTCGCGATTGCAAGCTGTGGAGCATCGCCAGCGCGAGCGCGTCATCGATGTCGTTGCCCATGTCGGTGTCGAAGATCACGGGGACCGGCGGCGCCGCCGACATCGCCAGCATGAGGCCAACCAGTAACGCGGTCAGTTTCAGTTTCATGGGTTAATACTCCACTTTCATGAGACACAATCCGGCGGCCGGCATTGCTGGTCCCGCCTTGCCTTCGAAGCCCGGCTCAAGCCGCGCCAGGATGTCGGCACGGGTCAGGTTGCCCTTGCCCGTCTCTAACAGGGTACCCGCGAGGAAGCGCACCATGTGTTTCAGAAACCCGTTGCCGCAAACCTCATAGACCAGTTCCTCGCCTTCGCGCCAGCAGCTTGAGGAGAAGACGGTGCGTACTTTCGAGCGGCCTAAGTCGTCTTTCTCGTCGGCGGCAGCGAAGGCGGAGAAATCGTGCTCGCCCACGATCAGAGTTGCGCATTCCGCCATGAGGTTCTCGTCCAGGGGGTAAGGATGGTGACAGACATAGAGGCGCCGCATGGGCGGGCAGACCGGCGAGCGCCAGATGCGATATTGATACGTTTTGCGGCGGGCATCGAAGCGCGGGTGAAACTCAGGGGCCACCTCGCACGCGTCCATGACGCGGATGGCAGCCGGCAGCAGGCGGTTCATCGCTCGCACGAGATTCTCGCAGGGGATGCGATTGGAGATCGACATCGCCGCCACCTGCCCGATGGCATGGACGCCGGCGTCGGTACGGCCGCTGCCCTGAAGATCGACCATTGTGCCTTCCAATCCGGACGCCACTCGCGCCAGCCAGGCCTGCACGGTTTCCTGCCCGGGTTGGACCTGCCAACCGTGAAAATCGGTTCCGTCGTAGGCGATGGTCAGGCGGATGCGCCTCATACCGGCCGCGAACCCGGCTTCACTACCGGAACCCCCTGTGCGCACAAGGGGCACTGCGATTGTTCATAGGCGGTGACGGTGAGGGTGGCGAGCGCGGCGCGGGGCACGCCGAGATCGGCCTTGCCGCCGCTGCGATCGATCACCGAACCGGCCGCGATCACCTGGGCGCCCATTTCGCGGAGTAGCTCGATCACTTCCACGGAACTGCCGCCAGTGGTGATGACGTCCTCGATGACGACGGCCTTTTCGCCGGGCGCGATCGCAAATCCGCGCCGCAGCACCATTATGCGGTCCGCGTCGCGCTCCGTGAAGACATGCCGGACTCCGAAGGCGCGGGCGACCTCGTGCCCGATGATCAAGCCGCCCATGGCCGGGGAGACGACGACGTCCGGCGTCACCTGCATGGCGGCGGCGAGGGCGCGGCCCATGGACTCGGCGTGATTGGGGTATTGCAGGACCTTGGCGCACTGCAGGTACTCCGGGGAGTGGAGCCCGCTGGTGAGGCGGAAATGGCCGCTGAGGTAGGCACCGGTCTGGCG
>CAYVDY010000336.1:0-7757 GCA_964450255.1 uncultured Candidatus Solibacter sp.
CAGGTCTAATGCTGTGGACGATCATCACATTCATCGTGCTGCTTTTGATAATGTGGAAAGCCGCATGGAGACCGATCGTTGACGCACTGGACGCCAGAGCGGAAAAGATTCGATTTGATATCGATAATGCCGAACGTACACGTCAGGAAGCTGAAAAGCTGCTTGGTCAGCACAAGGCCATGATGGACAACTCCCGGAATGAGGCGTCACAAATCATCGCCAAGGGCAGGGAAGAGGCCGGGGCCCTCTCCGTGGGTTCGCCTTTGCGCGATACGCGGGCCAAGACCACGTTTCGGTTCGGCCGCAATATGCGTCAAAGCAAGCAGATCGGTCGATTCCTCCAGGGTTTCTACGAAGCCGCCTTTGGCGAGCTGGCCCCCTTCGACGTTAACCCGGACCTTTCCGACGCAAAGCCACGCTTGATCATCGCCACAGCGGCTGAACAGCCTCGGCGGATTGTTCAGCTCTTGAACGTCTTGCGACGTTCCCAGACCATGAAGTCGATCGCCATCGTGCAAATCAATGAGCACGAGGAAGGCCTGCTTCGCCTTCGGGAGGACCTTGCCGCGCTGGGCGTCGAGCTCGCCCCCATTTGGGAGGCCGTCTCCCAGGAGGGCATCATCACCACGAGCGTAGAGCGCGTGAAGGGGTTAGAGTTCGACGCCTGCATCGTGCTGGGTCTGGAAGACGTGGAGCGCAGCACGCTGCACTTCACGGTCAACCGCGCCTACGTCGGCCTGTCACGGCCAGCACGGCGCCTCGCGATGGTGTGCGAGCACACTCCCGGCGTCTTGAAGCGCCTCGACAGTTCGCTCTACGAAGTCGCCGCGCAACAAAGCGCATCCTGAAAATGAGCGGTGCATGACCGACGACACACTTCAGACGGGGGCAACACCGCTTTTCCCGGCCTTCGAAGCCTTTGCCGACCGCCAGCTGAAGGGGCAGACGTCCGGCAGCTTGTCTGCCAAGCTTCCTCGCATCTTGGGGCAGGGACGAACGCGCGCAGAGGGCCTCGACCTGCCGCCGGCGCCGATCGAGCGTCGAATGACGCTAGGCGGCCTCGAGCTTCCGGCGAGCCTTGGTGTTCCGAATGACGTCATGGCGGAAATGCGGGAGGCTCAGCGAGAAGCGGATCGCGAGCTGACGGCCATGAAGCGGCCGGAAGTCGCGACGCGATTTGCCGTCGGCGTCATCAAGCGGCTTCAGGCCAAACTGGGCGCCACTGCCGCAGGCCAGAAAGACGGCCAATATTTTGCGGGGCAGTTCGTCCTGGTGTCAGACAAGGCGGGCGCCAACTGGGCGTGGAGCCTCACCAAACATTACCCGATCATCTCGAAAATCCCGCCCGATGCGGACTACATCGTGGCGGCGCACGCAGCGGCGGAACTCGCGGTGCAGGCCTTGGTGCTCGCCCCGGAGGTGTTTGAGCAGCGCCTGGCGCTAAGTCACGCCATGGCACGCGTGTTCAGCAACGGCGACGACGTCCTCATCCAGGACGTGGCGCGAATGTACAGGGTCGCGGGGCAGAGCGATAAATTCTGGAGCAGCCCGGCAAAACGTCTCTTCGAAGACGTCCCGGATGGGGCCCTCATCGCGAACATTACCTCCTGGCGCAGGAGCCGACCGGACAGCGGATTCACTTTCGTCCCGGCGACCCTGAACCAGTCCATGGGGGCGAACGCCAAGGCCTTTTACCTGCCAACCAACGCAGAAGGCACGATGACGCGGCCCGTCATCTACTTGCGTCGAGACACCGAGCGGGCCGTCCGCGCTTAGAATCATCAACAACCGGGATTGGGGAGGACGCCATGAGCGTTGAATTTGACGCTAGTGAAGCCGCGGTAATCCTGGACAAGCTCAGCAATGCACCAATCGCCCCTGGGGGCTACGCGCACTTTATAAACGTGGGCACCGGCCCGCTCTTGGACATCCTTGAGAAGCGCTATTTCCGTGACCAGATGGGACAGGGGCTTGGATCCTTCAAATACCTCCAAGCCGGCTACGGTGGCGGAAAGACCCAGTTCATTTTGAGCTTGGCCGAACGCGCGCAGCGCAATGCCGTCGTCACGTGCCGCGTTGACGTCGGCACAGAGTGCCCTTTCAACTCCAAACTGGCGATTTTCCGCTCCGTGATGGGCTCGTTCCTGCCCCTCGATGATGGCCTGATCATCGATGATGACGACCGCGGAATCGTCGTGCTGATGGAGCAGTGGATCGGACGAAAGTTCAAAGAACACGGCATCGCACCCGGCGACGCGATCCCCGATTCAGCCAGGGCCGAGGTGGAGCGGACCTTCAAGCCCATGATGAACGGGGCCGCCGACATACAGATGGCCACTGGCTTGAGGGCTCTCGGACAACGGCTTATCGAACACGCGTGTGGAGCCGATCCGACGTCCACGGATTCTGAACTGGTGAGTTGGGTACGCGGCGACAAAATCTCGTCGCCGAACCTGAAGCGTCTTGGCTTGTCGGAGCCTGCCAAGGACGAAAACGCCTTTAATCGCCTGAATACGACCCTGAAGTTCTTGCGGTCCCGCCTCGGCTACAGCGGATTCTTCATCGCCTTTGACGAGGGATCGCGCGCGATGTCGTTCCGACGCGGTTCGATCAAGCAGAAGCAGATGGTCGAGAACCTGCTCGATTTCATCAACAAGACAGGCGACCAGCAGTTTGGCGGCGTGATGTTCCTCTACGCCGCGAACGACGAGTTTCGGAGCGAGGTGATCGCCAAGTACGAAGCGCTCGAAAATCGCATCGGGAGCGTCGCAATGTCTGCCGGCAGTCCCATGGTCCCTTTCATCGACCTTGACGCCGCCAACACCCCGGAGGTCCTCGCCCAGTTGGGCGAGCGGCTCATGGACCTTTTCGAGGCCGCCCGCGGGGTGAGCGTTGACCGCGACATTCAGCGTAAGAATTTCGAGAAGCTTTCCGAGGCGACCTTCACCCTGCGGCTTTCTCCACGGACCTACGTGGCTCTTGTCACGCGCTTCTTGCCTGGGCAGCTGGAAGACCAGCGTCTGATCACGACGCTCGAAGCCGAAGGGTTTGTGGCGGGCAACGATCCAGACCGTGACGAAGACCTCACCGAGGTCGCCTAAAGATGCTTGCTGCGGGCGCGGAGGTTGAACACGCCGAGTTCGGGAGGGGGTCGATCGTGGCCGTTCTCGGCGCTGAGGCCGAAGTGGATTTCTTTGGCGAAGTCCTTGCGGTTCAAACCCATGAGCTGATCCCGCTAGGGAAGCCCAAGCCCCGCTCGGTGGCCAAGACCGAGGCGATGAGCGAAAGCTCGCTGGCCTTTCGGCGTGCCTTTGAAGCCGTCAACCTTGGGGTGACGCCATCGGCGCCAGAGCAGCTGATCGGGCTCACCATTGACGGCGTTAAGGAAGAGCGCCGCATCAAGAAGTGGCTGGATGGCGCGTCGACTGACGGGCTCGCCAAAGTATTCTTTGGGGGCTACGGCACCGGCAAGAGCCACCATCTTCAGCTGGTCAAGGCTACCGCCCTGCGAGATGGCTGGGTCACCGCATTCGTGGAATTTGATCCCAAGTAGGCGGATCCAGCCAAACCCCAGCCGGTCAATCGGGAACTCATGTCTGCCCTCGAATTCCCCGTGCGCGACGATGGCTCCCAGGTCCGTGACTTCTATGACCTCGTGAAGGAAGTCCGCGACCACTGGTCGGTCGTACGCGCCGGCAAGCTCTTCAAGCAGTCACCGTGGTGGTCCGAGACCTTCCGTATTCTGCAGTCGTTCGGCCACTCCGATGACGAGGAATACCGCCAAGCGATGGGTTGGCTTCCAGCATTCAGCAAGGACGCGTCCTCGTTGAAATCGCTTGCCCGGCGGGCCGGAATACCCACGAAGGCCGTGCCGAAGATGCCGGTCTCCAGGGAGACTGGTGAGATCTATGTGTTTCACCTCGTAGTTCTGAACGAGGTCTGCCGCGGCTTGGGCTACAAGGGCCTAGCGATCATCCTGGACGAAGCCGAGCACGTGCGCGGGTACAACGTGACCCGGCGTGAGAAGGCCAATAACCTCTTCGACCTGCTGGCGAGGGCCGCGCATCGGCCTGTTCCGCGCGACACGCCGCCGCGGCGCAATGACCATGACATTGCCATCCCCGAATTCTGGAAAACCGGACCGCATTTTGCGCTGTTCGTCGGATTGACGGAGGGCGACACCTTTACGAATCCGTCGATCCCCTTGCGGGAAGCCTGCGTATTTCTCCATGCCGAAGAAGACCGCGTGATGCTTAAGCCACCGGCGCCTGCCGCCTACCGGGGCTGGTGCGACGGCTTCCTCGAGCAATGCGCGCGTCACCTCGGGCCAATGCCGGTGCTGGGTGACGCGAAGCAGCGAGCAAGGGTGGTCGAGGTTCTGGGAACAGCGTTTGCCGAGATGGCGCCCGCGGACCGCGTACTGCGGGTCTGGATCAAATTAGCGGCTTTGGTTCCGGCGATCCTCCTATGTGGACGCATCGCCGAGTTTGAGGATCTTGCGGCCCAATTAAAAGCCGCCTGCGACGCTGCGACTGGCCTGCATTTCCCCTGGGACGACTAAGCAAGGTGGATTCGCCTGATACGCCACCGGCCGAGGCGTTGCGGCGCATGATGCCGAATGCGTTCCCCCTTTTCTTTGCCGGACGCACGCCATGGCCAGCTCAGGCCCTGGTGATGCCCTCGGTCGTCAAAGGCCGCTCGACTTTGCTGGCGGCGCCGACCGCGTCGGGCAAGACCGAAGCGGCGATCGCCCCGCTCTATCAACGGCATCTCTCGTTTAAGCGTGAGCGCCTTTCAACGATTTACGTGGCGCCGACGAAGGCATTGGCCAACGACATCTTCGAGCGGCTCGATAGCTATCTGGCGGTCAGGGCTCCGGGCTGTGTGACCCGGTACACCGGGGACCGCCATGACTTTGTCACAGCGGACGATATGTTCTGCCTGATCGTCACGCCCGAGGCCCTCGATTCCTTGCAGCTGACGCGTCCAGACGCGCTCTCGGGGGTGCGCGCCGTGGTCGTCGACGAGATCCATCTCCTCCACGGCGCCCCTAGGGGCCAACAGCTTCGCTTTGTCATTGATCGGTTGCGGGCGGCCGCTTCGCCGCCGCGGCATCCACAGGACCAATTCCAGGTCGTCGGGATGACGGCGACCATCGATCGACTGGAAGAGGTGCGCGACCTCTGGCTTGGCCCGGATGGGGCCCTGGTTCGGCATGGCACAGCTCGCGAGATCGCCCTCCAACTTTTCGACGTGGCGGAAACGGCCATGCCCGGAGATGACTGGGCGGCGAAGTGCGCGCGAGCACTGGCGACCTGGCTTGTCACCAGTGGCACGCCCAAGGTGCTGGTTTTCGAAAACACCCGAAACGGCGCTCATGCATTGGCGGCGGCTTTGCATGGTGCGCTTGCAGGTGTCTTCGACAGCGAGGCGCCGCCGCTCCACCTCCACATGGGTGTCTTGTCCGCGTCCGAGCGAGAGCGTGTTGAGCTCGCCATGAAGACTGAGCGGGCCGGCGTCTGCGTGGCGACATCGACCCTTGAGATCGGGATCGACATTGGTGACGTGGATGCCGTCGTGCTTGCCGCGGCGCCCGGAAATGTCGGTAGCTATCTGCAGCGTATTGGCCGAGGCAATCGCCGGAGCAACGTGTGCCGGGTCTTGGCCCTCTACGAAGGCCAAGGCGGGGCGGCGATGCACGAGGCGCTGGTCGACTGCGCTCGCCGTGGCGACCTCGACGATGTCCATGAATATGACCGCCCAAGCGTCCACTTCCAGCAGGTGCTGAGCGAGGCGTGGTTCGCGACGCGCAACGAAGATGGCCTCGAACCCAAGGACTTGGCACGGCGGACCGGAGGCCATTCACATGCGGAAGTCCTTGCCGACATGCTGGAAACCGGCGCGCTTATCAGGGGGCGCGGCGTCGTGGTCCCAAGCGATGACTTGATCGAGGAAGCCGATGAGCGGCGGATCCACAGTGTCATCGTCGGCGGCGCTGGTCTGCCTGTTCTGGATGCCCGCACGGGTGAAGTGCTGACCCAGGTGTCTGACCGTGGACAGGCCGGCGGCCTGATGTTCGTTGGGGGCGGCTTTCGGAGCTTGCGAGACGCCCGGCAGGGACCGATGCACCTTGAAGGCCGGTCGCCCGCAGGCCGTGGCGCCTTGGCTCAACTGCCCAAGACTCGTGGCGCGAAGGGTCTAAGTCGTCCTGTCGTTTGGGCGCTGGCGCGCCAGGACGGCGTCGATCCAAGTTGCTGGACCTGGAAGGGTGGCCGGTGGACGACCCACGGGGGCGGGGCGTTCCACAGTCTGTTGGCCGCCGTGCTGGCGCCTCGCTTCACCCCCGACGCTTGGCGGGCGGACGACTTTGGAGTCGATGGACCGGATCCTGGGGCCGTGCGGCCGCCGCCCTTATCGATGGAAGAGGTCATCGAAGCCACCCATGCGGTCGCCGCTGACCCCAGCGCCCTGGGAGCCTTGGCCAATAAATTCGTCCAGGCGTCTCGCTACCGCAACCGTCTCAGCCCTAGGCTGAAGGCGAAGGAAGCACGCGCTTCGTTGCCTATTCCCGCCTTCCTAAGGTGGCTTGAGACCTGTCGTCTGGCCGACCAGTAGGCCGCGATCACGTTCATGTCGGCACAGTCGCGTATGCTCTGCCGCGCGCGGCCGCTTTGCTACCGACCGCCTCTTGCCCGGTAACAATGGCGGTGGGTCAATCGGGCGTTATTCGGGATCGTCGCGCCTCCCCGCCAATAGTGCTTGATGTGATCGACCTCCGCATCTTCAGGGGCGTGGATGTGTTGGCCGCAAATCGCACAGGTGGGATCAGCGGCGTGCAAGTCCTCCTTGAGTTTGCGGCTGAACGCTCGCACTTCGCCTGCTGGGACCACGACAGCGGCCTCGAGGCGCTGGCGCCAGGTGTCGGCGCGATAGCGAACCCTATCGGGCTTGTCGGTCGTGCGTCCGATATAGTCGACGAACGTGTCGTCTGTGGACATCAGATCCAGGAATTCTTCTCGAATTGCGTCCGCGACGGGCACGATCTGGCGCTTCTCGAAGAAAGCGAAGGTGTAGAGGACCGTGTCCCACAGGGCGACGTTCAGCTTGGTCTCCCATTGACCCTCAGGGCTCCGGTCGTCGCCAGAAGACCAGCGGCGGAACGCATTGGGCCCGAACACTGCCCACGCGCATTCGATGGCGCTTTCAAACATCGCCTTCATCGCCGCGATTTCAGCGGGAGGGGCATGGCGATGAGCGATCATCTCCCGGTTCATGAACTGCTTCATGCCACCTCTGAAATTGAGGTGGGAGTTCCGCTTCATGGCGAAGAAACGAAGGATTAGCTGCCGATCCTCCATCCGCTTGTGAGGTAGTTCCGCGTGGCGGATTTTTAGAAGGTAGGGGTTTGCCGCAAGCTCGTTGAGCATGTCGTTGTAGGCGCCGCGGTACATGCAGTTGCGCAGCTCAGCGTCCTTGAGCTGAACTGATCCACAGTTAAGGCGCTCGAAAACCTCAAATTTTAGATCCGGGTGCGACTCATTTTGCAGGATCACGGCACGCAGCGTGTAGTTTAGAATGGCGTTCTGAGCCGCTTTCGAAAGATCATGTAACGCCTTTCCCTTCATGTCGCTTGGAACGTTCATCTGCCCAAGCCGGAACGCCGTCCCGTGCGGAAACCGCCCGTCGACGTAACTATAAACGGAGACAAAGATCAATATGCCACCCTAGGTCTCCCAAACCACATACAAGTTTAACAC
>CAYVDY010000337.1:0-7700 GCA_964450255.1 uncultured Candidatus Solibacter sp.
GCAGAAATCCGGTCATCGCCGCGAGGTCGAGGCCTCCGAGCGTGCGCAGGCACCCAAAAGGCGAGAAAGCGTCCGATTGATGGCGCGCAACGGCGGAGCGAACGAGTTGCGAACGAAGCCCATGCTCGGAATTGGTGTCACCCGGGACCTGCAAGGTGGTTTCGGCGGCCTCACGGCCGCTCAGGGCGGAGAGCATCGCGGCGGCCGCGAGATCGCCCCCGGCGCCGATCTGAGCCAATCCCACGACATCAAATCTGGCCGCCGCTTCGGCGGCGATCTGCAGGCCCACTTCCAGCGCGGCATTGGTCTGTTCTTCGCTCATCGCTGCGTCCCGCGTCATGTCGCGCGTGCCCGCTGCGATCGGAAAGTTCAGCCCGCCGGGTTCCTCCTCGCCGGCGAGTCCTACGTTGACCAACAGCGGCTCGATTCCACCGCGGCGGCAGAGAACCTGGGCGGCCGAACCGCCGCGCAGGAACTGGCGCACCGCCCGCAGTGTGCAGGCCGGGCCTTCAGCGCCGGAACCGCTCATCACGCCGTGGTCGGCCGCGAAGGCAACGAGACCCTTGCGGCGAAGCACCGGGTCAGCGCTTCCGCGAATCAACCCATAGTGCAGCACCAGATCGTCGAGCCGCCCGAGGCTGTGCGCCCTTCTGGGCTGGCCAGCCTCACGGCCGCGTAAGGCCGCCGCGAGGTTCTCGTCCAGCATCGGCCGGATCGATTCAATGGCCGTGCGAAGTTTTTGAGAGATCATTTCTGTCCCAGTTAGATAATCCGCTTCGGTACGCCAAACACCATCCAGTACAGGCGCGACGAAGACTCCGCCATACTGCGATTGATCAGGCCCGCCAGCCGGCGGAAACGGCGGGACGGCTCGGCATCCATCGGAAATCCGAAATCGACGTCGCTTGTGACGATGATCGCGTCAGCAGGACCCTGCAGTGCCGCGGCGGTCAGGCTCGCAGCCGCGCGCTCAATCTCGGCATCGCTGTACCCCGCCATCACCAGGTTGGACACCCAGATCGTGAGGTCGTCGATCACCACGGCATCGTAGAGCGGCGACTGGGCCGAGAATGCGCCCGTCAGATCAAGCGACTCCTCCACCGTAACGAAGCTCGATCCCCTCTCCTGCTTCGCCGTCTCCACCTTCTGCCGGCTCTCCTCATCATCGGGCTGCAGCGTCGCGATGAATCCGAGACGGGGGCCGTGTGCGCTGGCGAGGGCCAGAGCGTACCGGCTCTTGCCGCAACGTCTCCCACCACCGACAACCGCTAAAGCCATAAACTTCTCCTTCGGCTGCGCAAGAGCGCAATAAAAAACGGTCCGCCCACCAGTGCGGTGACGACGCTGACTGGAATCTCCATGGACAACACCGTTCGAGCCAGCGTATCGCAAATCGCCAGAAACGATGCGCCAAAAAGAAACGACGCCGGCATCAGCAGCCGGTGGTCGCTACCCAGGCGCAGGCGCAGGGCGTGCGGCACAACCAGGCCGACGAATCCGATGGGGCCGGTGACCGCCGTCACCACGGCCGTGAGCAGTGAGCCCGCCAGATACCCGATCAGCAGCAGACGATGCGGAGACGCGCCGCGCGTCGCAGCCCAGTCTTCACCCACGGCCATCAGATTCCACTGCCGCGCCATCAGGCAGACACCCGCACTCACCGGCAGAATGATCGCCGCCAGCCACGCCAGTGTCCCGGCGTCCACCGGATCGATATTGCCCATCAGCCAGTGCACGATGGCGAAGCTCTGGCCGACACTCGCCAGGTTGTGCAGCAGCATGATCACAGACATCACCACACTGTTGATAGTGACTCCTGCCAGCAGCAGGGTAAATGAGGAAATACGCCTTCCTTCCGCTGAAACGGCCAGTACGATCAGTAGAATTCCGCCGGCCCCGATCAGTGCGGCCACCCACAATGCGGGCAAGCCGGCGAAGGAGTGCAGCCCCAGGCAGATGGCGATCACCGCCCCCAGCGAGGCGCCGCTCGATACTCCAAGCGTGTACGGCGTGGCCAGCGGATCTCTCAACAGGGCCTGGAAAAGTACGCCTGCCAGCGACAACGCGCCGCCGGAGAGCAGCGCCAGCAGCGTGCGCGGCCAGCGGACTCCGAAAAACATCTGAGCGTCCGGCCACACACCGTGGAACGCGCGGCCCAGGTTGATGTTGGTCGGGCCCAGCAGCGGCGTGAATAGCGCGACGGCGGCCGTGATGGCGGCGGCAACGGTCAGCACCCGGAGCGTCCGCGCGGGCGTGACGGCCTCAATCGCCATAAGCGATCCAACTCTTTCCGCCGGAGCGCTTCAGCCACTCGGCCTCCACCCCGAAAATCGCCCGGATCTTTTCGGTCGTCAGCGCCTCGCAGGGATCGGCGTCGGCCTCGATACGGCCCTGTTTCATCGCCACCACGCGGTCTGAAAAAGCCGCGGCGAGATTCAAATCGTGAGTAACCGCGATCACCAGCAGGCCTTCCAGCGAGAGCTTCCGCAGCAGTTGGTAAATGCTCAGCTGATGCTGCAGGTCCAAAAACGTCGTGGGCTCGTCCAACAGCAGCGCGCGCGGTTCCTGCGCCAGAGCGGATGCCAGCACGACACGTTGCCGC
Organism: uncultured Candidatus Solibacter sp.; assembly: GCA_964450255.1. Lineage (GTDB taxonomy): Bacteria > Acidobacteriota > Terriglobia > Bryobacterales > Bryobacteraceae > Paludibaculum. The sequence goes on from CAYVDY010000337.1 coordinate 2,603, forward strand.
TCGCCGCCGCTAAGTGCGCGGAAATCGCGCGCCCGGAATTCGAGCGTATCGGTGACGTCCATCGCCCTCTCGACGGCAGCCCAATCCTCGGGGCTTTCAAAGAGACCGCCGGCGTAAGGTGTCCTGCCCATCAACACGACCTGTTCGGCAGTAAACGGGAAATCGAGTTTCAAACTCTGTGGGACCAGCGCTACCTCGCGCGCAAAGTCGCGCCGCCGCCAGGCGGTAATCTCCCGCCCGTTCAAGCGGCAGGAACCCGTAAAGCCGGGCCGCAGACCTGCCATGATTCCCAGCAGCGTTGACTTGCCCGCGCCATTCGGCCCGGTGAGCGCCACCATCTGCGGCCGGTCAAACGTCAGTGTCACGTCGCGCACTACCTGGGCCGGTCCATAGCTCATGCCGGCGCCCGAAAGCTGGTAGGACACGCTCATCGCCCGGGCGCTCCGTGCAACATCACCCGCAGTTGGCGCGCTGCCTCCGCCATGCGCGGCCCCGGCCGGATGAAGATCTCTGAGCCCACCTGCCGTACGCTGCGCGATCGTACCGCGCGCAGATTGCCGTAACGCGCCCAGAGTTCCAGCAGTTTCGCCTCCGGCTCCATGGGCCGGCCCTCCACATGGGCAAAATCGCCCATGTCCAGGATCACATCCGGGTTCGACGAAAGCACCAGCTCCAAAGAGACCTTCGGATAGGCGATCGGCGAAGACGCCAGTACATTGTGGGCGCCAGCCAGCGTCATCAGCTCGTTGATAAATGTGCCTGGTCCCGCGCCCACCATGCCCTGAACGGTGCCGGGTGAGCGGCCCACCAGGAACAGCGCACTCTTGTGCGGCTTGCCGGCGACGCTGCGCCGCACTTCTTCCAACTCGTTTCGCAGTGATGCCGTCAGCGCTGCCGCCTGCCGCTGTTTGCCGGTCAGCGCGCCAATTCTTGTCAGTGACGTGAGAATGTCCTGCACCGAATTCTGATTGATGTCTTCGGCCCGCAGCCCGAGATTGCGCAACTTGCCAGCCACGTCGATCGGGTTGGTGATCACCAGCACCAGGTCCGGCTTCAGGGACAGAATCCGTTCGAAATCCGGCTCCAGAAAGCTCCCGATCTTAGGCTTGGACCGCGCCTCCGGAGGATAGGTGCAGTACATGGTGACGCCCACCACGCGGCTGCCCAGACCGAGCGCGTAGAGCGTCTCGGTGATGGATGGGGCAGTGGACACGATCCGCAGCGGCTCGGCCGCCGGCGTGGATAGGGAGCCGAACGCAATCAGTGCACTCAGCCCGGCTAGTCGCCGCAAAAGAACTCCCTCGCCGCGGTTGCGAACCGCTCATTCTCCGGGCGGGTCCGGATCGCAAAGCGAATGGCCTCGCCGCTCACGCCCGGGAGCCGCGTGCAGTTGCGGAGGATGATCTTCCGTTCCAGAAACCAGTCGCAGATCTCCTGCGCCGGGCGCTCTGTCGCCGCGAACAGGAAGTTGGCGCTGCCCGGGGAGAGTTGCAGGCCAGGCAGATCGGCCAGTTGCTCCACCATCCAGGCACGCTCGCTTTCGATCAGTTGTCGCGTCTGCTCGGCATGGTTCGTGTCCGTCACCGCGGCAACGGCCGCAGCTTCGGCCAGCGTGCTCACCTGCCACGGCTCGCGCCGCCTCGAGAGGCGTTCCATCCACTCCCGCGATCCGGCCAGCGCGCCGATCCGGAGGCCCGGCAGGGCGTGGAACTTGGAGAGCGAACGCAATACCAATAGATTCGGATGCTGTCCGGTCCACCAGACGGCGGATTCCAATCGCGTGAACTCGATGAAGCTCTCGTCGATCAGCACCGGCCCCTCACGCCCGGCGATCGCTCGGCGAAGGATCTCCACGGGCACTTCGATGCCCGTCGGATTCACCGGCTGGCTCAGCACCAGCAGGCCCCGCTGCGGCCATTTCTCCGGCTCGTCCAGGGACACGCGCAGCGCGTGAGGAAACGCGCGGTAGAATTCGCTCCACACCGGTGTGACCAGCGCCGCCGGCCCCGTCCAGCCGGCCCGCGCCACGAAAAGCAGCAGTTCCGTGGCGCCGCCGCCAGCCATCACCTGACTGGCATCGATACCCCATTGACGCGCCAGCGTTTGCTCCAACTCGCCCGGTAACTGCGTTGGATAGTGGCTGATGCGCTCGAGCGCCGCCTCCACCGCCGGGCGCACCCCGGGCGCCGGGCCGAGTGGGTTGATGCTCGCGCTCAAGTCGAGCAGGTCGTGCCAATCCCAACCGCGTTCTTTGGCGATGGCAAATAGATTTCCACCGTGACTGATGGTCAAGTCCGATCCTCCGTGGCATGATCCTGCCCGGACCACGCCCGTTCCGGTTGCGGCCACCCGCTTGGCCGCTCTTGTCCTACTTTACTACTCCGCGGATCACAGGTAGTTACGGGAAAACTCCTCGATCGACCGCCATTTGCCGAACCAGGCGGCCAATCGCTCGTGCATCGCTTCGTCAGGCAGCGGCGGGGGGACACGGCGGCCCAGCAGCGGCGAGAGAATCCGGAAATCCATCAGATCGCCCCGCTCGCATCGCTCCGCGCCCGGGTAATCCCACCCGCAGACGGAAAGCCTGGCGCCCAGAGAGCACTGCGTGGCGATCCAGCCTTTCAGCCCGGTCTCCTCCAGCCACTCGAGGTCGCTGGCCACGTTGGTCGTCACCGGCAGAAACAGGTTGCTGAACCTGCCGACCGCCGGCATCGTGAGCCATTCCGAGCCTCGCAGCATCTGGTAGTCGCTGAAGTTGTCGATGTGCGGCAGCGTGATCACGCCGCAGCGCGGTGCGTCCGGCAGACGCCAGACGGGAAGCGCCGCTAGCGCCTCGCCATGATCGGGCATCAGGTCGGGCTGGAACTCAGGCAGGCGCGCGAATCCGGCAGGCTTGATCCGGCCCTCCTTGCGCTCCAGGTGGAGCGTCGGCCACTCTTCGGGAACCGGCGCGCCGGCAGGGGCTTCTACGAAAACCGTATCGAAGCGCCGTCGCAATTCCGCCATCGCCTGCCAGCCCGATTCGTAGATCGGCTCAGGCGTCAGTCCGGCTGCCTCGGCCAGCAGGGCGCCGGCTCGCGAGACGGCGCCGCCTTCCGGGCACGGCACCGGGTCTCCCGCCGGCGGTGAAAGATGGAGAGGCGCCCCATGGTGGCCGTGTTGCTTCAGCCAGCACGCCAGGCCAGCGGCAAAATGGGTCTTCCCGGCGCCCGGCAGCGGGCTGGAAATGATGATGACTTTGGCGGACATTCGGGGCTTAGAGCCCAGCTCCCTTCAGAAAATCAGAGGCCACTCGCTCGGCTGCAACCCCTTCGACTTCCACCCTGCGGTTCATGGCGCGCATCTGCCCCGCCGCAATCTTTCCGCTCAGCGCTTTGAGCGCGCCGGCTAGGCCGGGAATCTGTTGCATCACCTCAGTACGGACCACGATGCCGGCTTCATAGGGCGGAAACGCCCGTTGATCGTCCGCCAGCGAGGCGAATCTGGCGGGGTCCAGCGCCGCATCGGTGGCGTATCCGGAGATCATGCTCACGGCGCCGCTGGCCAGCTCTGCGTATATCTTTCCCGGTTCCAGGTTGCGGGAAGGTCCACTGAATTCGATCCGGTATCGCAGCACCAGCAACGGGATCCCGTCCGGCCGATCCCGGAACTCCGGCTGGAGCCCCAGCGCCCAGCCTTCCGTCCGCGCGGCCGCCTGACTCAATGTGCGTATTCCCAGCTTGGCCGCGTCCGCCTCGGTGATCACCAGTACAGGTGGGTTGTCGAAACCCAACGGCCCAAACCACTCACAGCGCCTCGTCTGCCGGTACCCTTGGCGAACCTGTTCGCGGACGCCTTCGCTGCTTTCCTGCGGAGCGAGACCCAACACCGCAGTCAATGCCGTGCCAGAATACTCCACATAGACGTCGATATCACCCGCCTGCAGGGCGGCATCGGCCAGAAAAGTGCTCCCTATGCCGAAATGCCGCTCCAATCGGACTTCCGGAAGGCGGCGTGTCAGATGCTGGGCAACGATCTCACCTAGAATCGCCTGTTCCGTGAGGTTCTTGGCGCCAACCGCAATTGTGGGTTTCTGGTTGGCGCAACCGGCGGTCCCGAGCACACACCAGCAGAGTAGAGCGGCCCCCCATCCGGGCCAGAAGTCAGACATCATCTTGAGGTTACCATTCACGGCAACAGACACACCTCTACCGCCGCTGATTATTCAATCAACGGCGGTAGAGGCATTCTAAGCGAGTCTGTGCTCAATTACCGTTAACGCGCGCCGGGGTGCCAACCACCTCCGTCGGAACCGGAGCAGCTCGCTCCATCAGAAAACTCTGCATCTCGACTTCGTTCCGGAGTAGATCGCGCAGTGTTGTCTTGGTGAGCAGCGAGTCGAGGCTCTTCTGGACCGATCCCCACAAAAGTCGCAACGCGCACTCGCCGGAGTGAGCACAGACACGCTCCAAACCCGAGTGGCGATCGCAGAAATGAGGATTGAAGAAACTGCCTCCAAGTAATGCCAGCACTTCCGATACCGTGACCAGATCAGAAGCTCGTGACAATGTGTATCCGCCGGCCTGGCCTCGGACACTGGCCACCAAGCCACCAAGCCTCAGAATCCGCATCAACTTCGCGACGTTGGGCACCGATAGCCCTTCCGCCCGGCTGATCTCCGGTATGCTGTGACTCTTGGTCTCTCCGTTGCGGGCCATGTATAGCAGGCACCGCAGCCCGTACTCTTCCTGGGCGCTAAGCTTCATGACAGTATTGTATGCCGAAACTTCTCAGAAAGAGATAAAAAGATTGTTTTTTCTTGTCTGACACTCACTTAGGTGGACTCATGCCTGCCGTAACCGGCGAACAAAAGGCGTCTCTTTCCGTGATCCAAGCCGCCTGGCACGCCCCGCCGTGCACGGTTTCGGCGGCTTTTTTGTTATTGTGAAACGAGCCCACCCGCTGCACTACTATATGCCTTTCCAGATCCAACCCGTTCAGGAGTTTCTCGTCAGTCCTGCCCTGCCCACCGCGATCTCGCGGCTGGGCGAACTGGCCCACAACCTATTGTGGAGTTGGGATCACACCATCCGGCCCCTGTTTCGCCGCTTGGACCCCC
>CAYVDY010000338.1:0-7260 GCA_964450255.1 uncultured Candidatus Solibacter sp.
CGTGCACGCTACGAGGACTATCCGCAGATGAGCCGTGGAGACGGGCGGGGGCTGGAGAGGTGGGATCCTGCCACTAACATGGTCACCATCGGCGGCCTCGGCAACGTGCCGCAGAGCAACGGCATGAGCGTTTCGAAGAAACTTCTCGCGCCCCGGGTCGGTTTCGCCTGGCGTCTCGACGATAACACGGTGCTTCGCGCCGGCTATGGCATCACCTACAACCCGATGGTGATCTCCCGCCCGCTGCGCGGTCTGTATCCATCGACCATCGCCGCCAATTGGGTAGCTCCCACTCAATTCGGCTACTACGGCTTCCTCGCTCAGGGCATCCCTGATGTGCCGACACCAGACATCAGCTCCGGCACGATTCCGTTGCCGGCCACGGTCAATATGGGACCTCGCAGTCCTTACGCCGGCCAACTGAACCGCGGATACATTCAGAGCTGGAACTTCACCCTCGAGCGCAGGCTGCCGGGCGATTTCCTCGTCTCGGCAGGCTACGTCGGAAACCAGACCGTCCGGCAGTTCCTGGACCGGGATATCAATGCGGCCACGTTCATCGGCGGCGGTCCCACCAGCCGTCCGCTGGTGGCCACTCAGAACCGCCTGGTTGAAGCCCTCATGTGGGACGGCTGGGGCAGTGCGAACTATCATTCTCTCCAGGTCGCCTTGAACAAGAATCTGTCCCGCGGGCTCTTTATGAAGGGCGCATATACGTGGTCGAAGTCGATCAGCTTGTCCGACGAAGACGGCTGGGCCGGCATGCCGCTGGTCAATATGCCCAGCGCTCTGGACCGGAACCGCTCCGTGACGGGGTACGACCGCCCGCATATGTTTGTGATGAGCTGGGTCTACGAAATGCCCTGGGGCAAGGGCCGCCCGTTCGCTCTCTCCGGCGTCGCCGACCATATCATCGGTGGGTGGCGCATCAACGGTATCTATTCCGCTTACAGCGGCACGCCGTTCACCGTCACGGCCGCGACGACATCGCTCAACACCCCTGGCTCCAGCCAAACGGCGGATCAGATCGGCGAAGTCGTCAAGACCGGCGATATCGGCGCCGGTACGCAGTACTTCGACGTCACGTCGTTCCGCGATCCCAACGTCCAGCGTCCTGCCGGCACGTATCGCTTTGGGACCATGGGCCGCAACTCCGTGCGCGGGCCAGGCTTCCAGAAGGCTGACCTCGCCCTGTTCAAGGATTTCAACATGACGGAACGTATTACTCTGCAATTCAAGGCAGAGGCGTTCAACTTCACCAATACGCCGCGATTCAACAATCCGGCGTCCAACGTTAGCGTCATGGCAGTGAATCAAACCACTGGCGCGATCACGAACACCAATAACTTCATGGCCATCACTAGCGCTTTTGATGGCCAGGAGCGCAGGTTCCGCTTCGGACTGCGTCTGTCGTTCTGATCCATGGAGTATCGTGCGCCATAGAATCGGCGCGGTGGCCATCGGGCTACCGCGCTGGATCGTCTCTCCGGCTATGCTGAAACGGTGAATGCCATCGAGTACGGCAAAGGCACTCTGCATCCGTCCGAGTCGAGCTCGCACGCCTCGCGCTCTACCGGTGCGCGCATCCGCCAGATATCCAGTCACCCCTCGATCAACCATCTCAGCTACTTCCTGCAAAGCTCATTCACCCCGGATTCCAAGAGCCTGATCTTCATCTCTTATCGCACCGGGAACGCCCAACTCTTCGAAGCCGGCTTTCCCGATGGGCCGATCCGCCAGTTGACGGACGGCGCGCCGGTTCATCCCTACTCGCCGACACTGTCGCCTGACGGTGGCCGCGTTTTTTTCGTTAGGGGCGGCAGCGTCTGGGTGCTGGACCGGGCCAGCCTGAGAGAAACGTTGATCGTGGAATTCCAAGGGGCACAGTTGGGCGAGTGCACTCTCGGCGATGGTGGCAGATGGATGACAGCGGCCATCAAGCAGGGCTCGCTGCAAGGGCTCGTGACGGGACGCTCCGACGGTTCCGGTTGGCGGGTGATTCCGTTCTCCAGAACAGTGATCCATCCACAGTTCCATCCGCTGGAACCTGAGTGGATCGAGTTTGCCGGCGATCCCGCGCCGCGCATGTATCGCGTGCGCCGCGACGGAACAGGACTGGAATGCCTGTACACCCACGATGGCTCAGAGTGGATCACGCATGAAACATTCCTGGGCTCCACCGGCGACCTGATCTTCATTCAATGGCCGAAATGTCTCTACCGCATGGACTGGAGTTCCCGCGCCATCTCGCGCGTCACCGATTACAGCGTGTGGCACATCAGCCCGAACCGCGACGGAACGAAGGTGTTGTGCGACACCAATCATCCGGACGAAGGGATCTTCCAGATCGACGTGGCGACGGGCAAGCGCCGTCTTGTCTGTCTCTCGGAGTCGGGCAACGGCGGCACGCAGTGGACTCAGTCCACACCGGCCAACTGGAAGGTGGACTCAAAATCCACGCTGAGCTGGCTGGAGGTGCCTACCGATTCCATCTACGGGCCTCAATGGACCCATCCCCATCCCTGCTTCTCCCCGGACGAGAAACTGGTGACATTCACAAGCAATCGCACGGGTTTCGCCCAGGTTTATGTCGCCGAAAACACCGTGACTCGGTAGGTGAGCACCAGCGGCTTGCCCGGCTTCAGCGTGAGGGTTTGCAGGCCGGGATAGTTCACGGCGACATAGCCGTAGTGGCGCAGGCACCAGCCGTTGGGGAACATGGGATTGTCATCCATGTCCTCCACGCGGGCGCCGGCGCGGTGTCCGGCGAACACGCCCTCCAGCTCAGCCCAGGGGTGCTTTACCATGTCGCTGTCCTTGGGCTCTACACCGCCGTCGGTTCGCAGGATCGTCTCGGAGCGAGTGGCGAATCTGATGCCGAGGCCTCCGTAGCCTTTCACCTCGCGGCCGGAGAGTTCCACCGGCGAGTCCACGGCCTCAAATGTCAGCTTCACCTCGAAACTCCGGCGGCTACCGGCGGTCCGATGAACCGTCAACTCCACCGTCTCTTTCACCGCTTTTCGCTCGCCGGCATACCAGCCGTTCTCTACCGCCAACACGGCGCTATCCGCCGAGACGCGCCGCGATTTCCAGCGCACAAAGCGTTGATGCATCCCCTGGACGGCCCAGACATCATAGCTGGCGCCTTCGAATTTGACGATGGGCCAACTCCAGCAGATCCCTCGGTGGTGAAGGTGGTCCTTGGGGAAGTCGTCGGTGATCACTGTCCCGTCGGGTGCGTAGACAGGGTGAATATAAGAGGAGCGGCGGAACTTCTCGTCCACTCCTTCCTTCAAGATCATGCCGTGGTTGTAGACCAGCACAGGCTTGCCGTCTTCGCTGAGCTCCAGCGAGGACGGCGTGAGCTCGCGAAACTGGAACGGGCTCGCCGCTTGGAGCGGTACGGCCGCGACGCAAAGCAGCAGGGCAATCGCCAGGTGAGATGGCGCGGTACGTTTCATGCGGGCACGATGCGCTCGGCGGCAGCATCCCATTTCATGTACTTCCGCTGGCGCTGCGACAGTACGCCGAACTGGCAGGCCACCACGCCGTAATAACCGAGAGTGGCGTCGCACTTGAGCGGCTCATTGAAGCGGATGGCGCGGATCAGGTTGCGGAGATGCAGTTCGGTATCCTCGCCGCCCGTCTTGCGATGAACGATCTCCGGTTGTCCCTCGGCAAAGAGCTTCTGTGGCTTGATCACGAAGCCGGAAGGCGTGAATTCCAGCGTCGCCTTGTGGCCTCGCAGCGTGTGCGCCACAGGCGTATCATTAGCCAGCGACGAGATCAGCATCACCGTCGGCCCACCCGGGTAATCGAGCATGATGTTGATGGTGTCTGGCACCTCGCCCAGGCTGCCGGAGAATTCAAACTTGCCGCCGTGCGCCGATCCATATTCGGGGAACTGCAACCCGAGCGCCTTGATCAGGCGCGTTGCCCGGTGGACGAAGAGCCCGGCCGGAACCCCGCCGGAATAGTCGAAATAGCGAATCCAGTTAAAGTAGCGCTCGGCGCTGAACGGACGCTTCGGCGCTGGTCCCAGAAAGAGGTCCCAATTGAAATTGACGCCGGGCTTGATATCTGGATCCACGGGCTTCAGCCAATAGTCGTCCTTGTAGTTGCGGGAATAGTCGATCTGCGCCAGGACGACCTTGCCGAGCGTGCCGTCCTTCACGTACTTGTATGCCGTCTCGTAGGAGTCGTCCGACATGGCCTGGACGCCCACCTGCATCTTCACGCCCGCCTCCCGCACCTTGGCCACCACGCGCTTGGCCTCTTCCACCGTGTGGGTCATCGGCTTTTCGCAGTAGATATGCTTGCCCGCGCCGGCTGCGTCGATCGCCATCTGCCCGTGCCAGTGGTCGGGCGTGGCGATTACGACGATATCGACGTCTTTGTTTGTGAGCAGTTCACGGTAATCCTGGTAAGCCCGGCCGCCCGTCAATTGCGCCGCCTGCCGCGCCCGTTTGTCGAACACATCGCAGACCGCGTTCACCTCGACGTTGTCGGTCTCTTTCATCTTGAGGAGCGTGGCGATGTGGGCGCCCACTCCCCTGCCGCCGCAACCGATCACGCCCACGCGAAGCCGGTCGGAGGGCGGTTGAACCGCGGCGAAGGCGGCCGCGCCCGCAAATTGCCTTCTGGTGATAGTGTCCATGTTGTCCTCAGCGCTGCATTCGGAGCGTCCCGCGCTCGATCGCGTCTCACACCAGGATGACTATCCCGGCCCGTGTTTGAGTGCGAGTATACATCAATCCATCGCCGGGAAACGGCGGAATTGGTGCTCGCGTCCACTTCAGAATCGTGGCCGTTATCCGGTCAAGCGCTGATCGCCAGCCCTCGGAATCCCCACGCGATCCGCGATCAATCTGCTGTGTGGCCGCGAGTCAACACTACGCCGCTAGTCAAGTGCAATCCCGGCGTAGTTTACCGGCTCGGGACTTGCGCTCCTCGCCGAGGCGCGCCACAGCGCCGCAACTCGAGAGATTGCGACGCGAGCGTATCGTCGCTCCCTATTGACAGACTACAGGAGCCTGTCTATGCTGGTCATATAGATCATCTATAGAAGGAGTCGTATGGGAAAGGACAAGGCCGGCCTTCTGCAGGGCACCCTTGATTTGCTGGTCCTGAAGACGGTTGACACGATGGGACCGCTCCACGGATGGGGCATTGCCAAACGCATCGAGCAGGTCTCGCAGGAACTTCTGGAAATGAAATACGGGACCCTGTATCCAGCGCTCATGAGGCTCGAACAGAACGGCTGGATCTCATCGGAGTGGGGCGCCTCGGAGAACAACCGCCGGGCGCGCTTCTACTCCATCACCAGGCAGGGCCGGAAGCAGTTGATGCTGGAAGCGAAGAACTGGGAGCAGATGGCTGCGTTCATCGCACGTGTACTCGGCAGTACCCGTTAGAGCTGATACATATGGTGCAATTACGCTCCCTGGTTGCGAGATACGCTGCCCTCTTCCGGCGGCGGGAACTGGAACAGCGCGTGGATGAGGAACTCCAGTTTTTCCTCCGCATGCAGACGGAGGAGAACATCCGGCAGGGCATGGCGCCCCCGGACGCGCTTGCAGCGGCCAGCCGCAAGCTTGGCAACAGGACCCAGGTATCTGAAGAGGTGTACTGCATGAACACAATTCCGTTTCTCGAAGCGACCGCGCGCAATCTCCGGTTTTCCCTCCGCACGTTGCGCAAGAACTGGGGTTTTACGTTGAGCGTGGTCGCCGTGCTTGCCCTCGCCATCGGTGCGAACATCGCGGTATTCTCCGTGATCAACACGGTCCTGCTTCATCCGCTCGCCTACCCCGACGCCGGGCGCCTCATTTCAATCGAGACGCTGTGGACCAACACCGGGCGCGTCAGTCAGGACGTTTCAGGTCCCGATTTTCTCGATTGGCAGGCACGGAACACCACATTCGAGAAGATGGCTGTTTCCCACGGTGGGGATGATTTCGCAACTATCGTCGGCGATCACGCCCTGTTTGCGAACCCCCGGTTCGTCTCGGCCGATTTCTTCCCGGTCTTTGGCCAGATCGCGTATGCGGGACGCCTGTTGACCAACCACGACACTCCGGTGGGCGCGACGGAACCGGCGGTCGCAGTCCTGGCGCATCAGTGGGCAGAGGCGCACTTCGGCAGCGCCGAGGCCGCGATTGGAAAAACGGTCAATGTATACGGCAACTCCCTACGGATCGTTGGAGTGGCTGCACCCGGATTTCGCTATCCCGGCTCCGCTGATCTGTGGGTGCCATGGAACATCTCCAACGGCGGGACTAACCGCACCCTGCACAACTACCACGCGGTCGGAAAGCTCAGGGCGGGTGTGGAACTCGTGGATGCGCAGGCGCGGATGCGGACCATCGGCGGCGATCTTGCGCGGCAATATCCGGAGAACCGCGTGAAATCGGTTGCCCTGATTCCCCTGCAGGATCTGCTGACCGGCAATCTGAAGGTGACCTTGTGGGTGCTGATGGGGGCCGTCGGGGTCGTGTGGCTCATCGGGTGTGCAAACGTCGCGAACCTTCTGCTCGCATGGGCCGGGGCCAGAACGCGCGAAATCGCGCTCCGCGCAGCCCTCGGCGCCGGCCGGGGCCGCGTCGTACGGCAACTGCTCACCGAGAGTTCGATACTGGCGGCGATGGCTGGAGCGGCCGGGCTCCTGCTCGCCTACGCAATCGTGCAAGGAGTTGTGGCGTGGGCGCCCGCTAACGTCCCTCGCCTTGAAGAAGTGCGGATCGATAGGAGCGTCCTCCTCTTCGCATTCGGGCTCTCGCTCGTATCAACGGTGCTATTTGGGTTAGTGCCCGCCCTGCACTGCTCGCGTCTCGACCTGATGGCTTCCTTGAAGCAGGGTGGCGCCAAAGCGACTGGTTCGAGATCCAGCGCCAGGCTCCGCTCCGTGCTGGTCGTGTCAGAAGTCGCATTGTCTGTCATCCTGCTTGTAACCGCAGGCTTGCTGATCAGATCGTTCCGGGCGCTCCAGCAGGTAGATCTCGGGTTCACCACCAAACGTGTGCTGGTGGCTAAAACGGAGTACGTCGTCCGCAACGACGACCCGATGGAACTGCGTGCCAGGAGCGCTTTATACCTTGATGTTCTAGACCGTCTGCGCGCCATGCCGGGGGTGAGTGCCGCGGCCGGCGTGTCCTATCTCCCCATGGGACGGGAGCCCCGGAGGGCTCGCGACTATTCCATCCAGGGCCGTCCCGAAGGCAATCCAGGGGAACGGCCGCAGGCCGAGCTCCACGCAATCAC
>CAYVDY010000338.1:7270-7684 GCA_964450255.1 uncultured Candidatus Solibacter sp.
GGTAACCTCGATAGGACCGACTGACCAGAGAAGAAAAAGGTTGCCATTGTCAACAAAACATTGGCCCGTTCCGCACTTCAAGGGGAGTCGCCACTTGGACGGCACATTCGAACGAATAGCAGAGCTCCTTGGATGCAGATTGTCGGAGTCGTTGGCGACACCCGGTGGCAGGACCCCAGTCACCCGCCCCCATCCGTCATCTACGTGTCATCCACTCAGGGATGGGGCAAGTCGCCGTCCATCATCGTGCGGACATCGGCCCGGAACCCCTTGGACGAGAAGTCGCTCGCCAGCCGGATTCGCACGCTTCTGCACGACGCAAGCCCCACCTTGCCCGTGAGGCTCGAGCAGAGTGACGCGATGTATGACTCTCCTCCCGCATAACCCCCGTATCCGACTCAGTGACTCAGTTTC
>CAYVDY010000339.1:0-7628 GCA_964450255.1 uncultured Candidatus Solibacter sp.
GCACGTGGGGATCTGTGCGGGGGGTGCCGGGCAACTGGCATCCCTACCGCGACCAACGCAGGGATGCGACCCGAGCGCCGATTCAAGCCCGGAATGGACGGCGGCCTTCGGGCCGCCTCCTCATCACCCCGCCGCACCATCTAAGCGACGGCCAAATTTTGTCCAACCTTTGGGGTCCACCTCATCTAGCGGTGTGCGCGCAACGCACACGCTTCGTCGTGCCACGCGCGTTACCACGATCCACCATGTGTATAAGGATTTGAAGTTCTTCCTGCTTCGAAGCACGACCAAGACATCGTGGCTTGAGGGTTGTAGCCCTCTATGAAATAGTGGCTGCGCTCTGCCAGAGGACTACCATAAGTAACGAGAAACGCCCTTAAGTCCGCCTACGGCACGCTTTTCGCCAACCCGGAAGTAGGACGTTTGTCTCTAGGAGCTCCTTAAGCACTGCAGTGTGGGAGGTTCTGATGCTTTGCGCCCAAGCCTCTCAGGCGTTCCGCGGGCACACGCTTTCATCGATGCTGGAAGCCTACTCCAACAATCCCCTCACGCTCGGCGCTTTCACCGCGAGGGTCTGATCGGGAAACCCGTTGAGGACCAGCCACTCTCTTTGCGCTGGCGCGAGCTTTGCGTAGGGCACAAGATGGGAATGTTCCCTAAGGAACGCTTCAAATGACGACTCGGCGATGCCACCCTTGAATCGACGCAGGTAGCCGTTCTTTAGCAACCGCTGTACCGTCGTCCGCGAACGGCCGATATCCCGGGCCACCTGCCCGACGGTCAGGGGTTGATGCTCGAGTTCGATCTCGCGCTTCTGGATTCGCTGCTTGTGTTTCCTTACGGCAGCTTTGCTGCGTCGATTCGGATTCTCCCCCTGCTCTATACCATCCCATTCATGGCGATTCCATCGTGGCTTCCTCCCCCATGGCCACTGCTCGCGCGGAAGCGCTCGTCGAAGAAATTCCTTAATCGCTTCCGGTGTCCGCTGCAACTCATCAGCCAAGGCAGTCAGCGGCCGCCGCAGCTTGTCGGCTTCCATCGCCCAAGCCACAGCCACTCGCGATTCTGATGTCGTCCAGTTCCGCATGCTCGACGACCCGCGTTCTCGTGCGGGTCTCGACTGCCATGCTAGGTTTCCTGTGCGATTTCAACAATTGCCACAAATTGCGTTTTTGGCACTAGGCTCCGGGCGCAGTGCGTGAGGCCGACAACTACGTAACTGCCTGTATGGACGTACATTAGGCTCCCATCGGGCGATCTGACCTTGGTCCGCCGCGCCCTGTGCGGTCTTGGTCGAAAATAGTCGATCAACCGGCACACACTGAATCGCGGAATGTCCATTGCGCCGCCAGGTGTGGTTGCATAGACCCTGGGGCCGTTTTAAGCTGAAGCCTCTCACCCGAGCCATTCCAAACGCGGCCCTCCGTCCTCCACTGCGGGGTTGAAGCGGCGGCATCTCGAGCGAAGTCCGGTGTACTGGTAATGAATGAACCTCGTCCTCCGCAAGCCAAGAGCGCCGCTACCGAGTTGATTGATCGCAGGATGCTCGAACAATCCCTGCGAGTTCCATGGAAGCAGTTGGCGGCGGCAGTAGACCAGATTGTCGAATGGCGGGCATTCTCTCTGTGGTTGAGAGCCATTGCTGACATCGAGGGATCGCTGCCGCGAGTCGTATGCGAGGCGATTGAGAAGCGATGTCCTGGCTTCCTGGAATCAATGTCCGGAGGGTTGGTGGGCAAGCTGTGGACCGAAGTTCTCGCTTGGTCCGAACGAAACATGTTCGCGCAAGCTGTGCGGGGTGGCTGGATCGAAGCGGCGCATTACTACTCCGGCCTCGATCCCCGCTCAGAGCCAGCGTGGCAACACTGGGAACGATCCACCGCTGCTTGGGCAAGCAAAAAGCCGGGGCGATACCCATCTTTTGAGGAGTGGTGGATCGAGGCACAGCAGGCCGGCGCCGAAGTCGAGGGCCCGCTCGCCGAACATGCCATTGAGGCGGCGGCCTATTCATACTGGGCAGTTCTTGTCTTGATGACGAACGGCGATGAGCTAGCCTTTCGAGAGCACATCGAGCTGCGTTGCCCCGCGTTCTTCACAAGGAACTCACTCCCTGCCGGGAGCGACGATTCTGCATCAGGTCGATTCCGCGAGGCGTTGGAAGCCGCCTTAATCGGCAGCGGCACTCGTCTCGAAGAGGCAAGAGACACTGCTCGTGCGCACCTTCGGCTCCTGCGATTAGCGGCCTACTTTGCGGTCTGTAAGGAACAGGTGCGTCTGACCCCCGCCCCACTTGTCCCGGCTTTTGAGGCATGGTTGCGGCAAGCGGACGACTTCGTCACGGCCCGGTAGCACTCGCCTTCTTCTGCTGCTGGCTCCTGGGATATCCATGGACGGCCACAAGCCAGTATTGCGTTTCGGGTGGAAGCTTCTCGAATCCGATTTCCGCCGGATGCTCCTTACAGAGCACCGAGAGCGATGCTTCTGTGATTCGACCTCTGCGTCGGCGAATCCAACCGTGCCGCTGCCATCGCCGGACATCGGCTTCCGTTACTTGCAGTACTTCCATCAACTCCTTTGTCTTGAAGCCGCTGAAGAAATCGGCAGACTTCCCCAGTCGCCGTAGGCGTGCGAGGACCGACTCAATGGTACGCCCAAGCCGGCGAGCGATGAGTTCTTTAGGTTGGCGTGCGAGGGATAGAAGCGCCAGGTCTGATCCGCGATCCCATTGCTGACGTTGTGCCGGACGGCTGCTTCGTAACCCGAGGGCGCGGGCTCTCTCAGCAATTTCGCGTCGAGTCCAGTCTGGGTGTCGGGCTTGAAGTTGAGCGATCGCGGCTGTTGCAGACTTCTTGCCAAGCGGGTATCGGAACCGCAACAGGTTGTCGTCTTCAATTGTCCAGGGCTCGCTCGAGGAAGGTTGTTCGGTGTGTCGCGTGGCAGAGCCGGCCGTCGAGTTGCGGCTCGGCCCGTTTCGGTAGGTTAAAGCGCAAGATCCGTTACTTGGTGGCTGATCTCGATTGCACGCAGCACACTTGCCAAGTTCGGGGTCCGAGAAGACACCGTTTGCCGGGGCTCCATGATGCCCGGGGGAGGGGGGGCGCTGGGAGAAAGTTCCCTTCGGCATGGCTTCCACCTGTTGAATCTCTACATGGGTTGGTTCCGGCTACGGCGCAGCGGTTCTGATCTCCAACGGGACACCTTGGGCCGCAACTACTGGCTCCTCAAATCGGGGAACGTGAACAAGTTGCCCCTACCATCACAAGTCCTGAGCTTGGCGAAATGTCCAACCTCAGCCTTTTTTGCTGTTGGATGACTCGTGTTTACAAGGACATAGGGAGCCGAGGACGCGGCCTTGAGGCAAAGCGAAATTTTCGGGACTTTTTCCTGTGCTCAGACCTTTTAATGAATAGAGGGGATGTCGCTCGGTCGACACGTCTCTCTAGCGTGTCGGCCAAGGGGTCGGCAGGGATTCTCATGGCAACAGACCACGAAAATCGCCCCGGCAACTTCGACTCGGAAGCGGTCCCACCCTTTTGGCTGCGCGACGACGCAGAGGGTAAACAACTGCTCGATGACAGGGTTGTCAGAGTGGCAGAGGAGAACTGGCCATGGGCGTTTCGGCTCGCCAGGAACGAGCTGCGCGACGGTGCGGTCGCACTTGAGGTTGTCGAGTTCATCGCCATCGAAGTCTCCAAGCGGCTGAGAGTCGAGCCTGCCGTCGAAACGAACCTCTCGGCCTACTTCAAAACGGCCTATGTCCACAGAGTGCGGGCGCTGGCCGTACGCAACGGTCGAATCCGCTATGAAGGCAGTCCCCACGATCTCGAATCGAACCACCAGCCGGTTGCGTCGGACTGGTTCAAGGTCTTTGAAGATCGAATGGTCCTCAAGGCGCTGCTTCCGTTTACGTCGGAATCTGTGCGCCGGATTCTGCACTACCGCCTGCTCGACTACGCCTGGAAACAAATCGCCCGGCAGCTCGCGGTTTCGGAAAAGCAGGCGAATTCCCGTTTCTATTATGGAGTGCGCCAAGCGATGGAGGAGCTTTCCGCCGCCCAAGAGAAGCGGGCCCGTAGAGAGGAATCCGCACCATGACGATGAGGGATCCAGAGCGAAGCTTCACCCGCCGCGAAGAGAAACGGCTACTTGAGAGTGCCGCGGCGCTGCTTCGATCCGATTTTCCGCAACCTGACAGAGCCCGGTGTCCATCTACGTCGGAACTTAAGAACTTGGCGTCTCGCCGCCGTAGCTTGGCTGATTCCACGGCCCTGGTCGATCACATCGGGAACTGCTCTCCGTGCTTTGAGCAGTATTCTTTGTACAGAGCGAGATACAAGCAGACCGTGCGGATTGCATGTGGGGCCGGTGCAATTGCCGCTGGAATTGCCATTGCACTGCTGGCATGGCTTCCTGCGCCTCAGCATCCGATTCCCATTCTCACACCGCCTGGACCAAGCATTGCCAAGCGCAGCGAAGCGCCCAGTCAACCTGTTCAGATGACCCTGGACTTGTCTAGGCGCGGCATTGCGCGCAGTGACGAGCCCGGTGTGGGCGATACGTTACCGGATACTGTGCTGCCACGTGCCAGACTGCGGCTCTCCGTCCATCTGCCAATCGGAAGTGAAGATGGCAGATACGAGCTCGCCGTGATTAACGCAGCTGGGGAGCATGTCCTTGAATCAGCGGGGGAAGCGCGCCTCAAGGACTACGTGGAGATCTTGGAAGTTGAGTTGGATCTGTCCAGGTTGAGTCCGGGCAGCTACCAGCTTGGCGTCAGACCAGCCGGATCAAGCTGGAGGCTGTACCCGATCATAATGAGTCGGAAGGAGGTGCCATGACCGAACGCACACCGGAGTTCTCGCAGTCACTTCGAGAACAACTCCTCGAAGCTGTCTCTCGCACTGTCCAGACGCGGTTCTTCGATCCCAAATTCAATGGCCGAGACTGGCGTTCCCTCGTCCAGAGCGCTCGAGATCAAATCCTTCGCAAGCAAGACCCGGTCGACTTCGAGTCCTCTGTGGACGAGCTTCTGCAAGAGCTGTCAGTCCATCCAGTCGGGTTCTATCATCAGACGCGTGCTCGGATTCCCGTCCACCATGTGCTTCGCGCGACGCTGTTTGCGCGAAACGACAGGTGGGTGTTCCAGGATGTTCAAGAGGACGGGGCGGCCCACGCCGCCGGCATCAAGCCCGGCGATTCTCTCACGGCGGTCAACGATGAGCCCGTTGCGCCACCGGAGCCGGTTCGATTCCCGGCAGGTAGGGAGGCTTCCATCGTCGTCCGGCGCAGTGGTGGTGGCGAAGAGAGAATTGTGCCGTCCGCTCCTCCGGCCGACGTGGCACGTAAGCAGTCTACACGGGTCGCAGTGCTCCATAACGGCGTCGGCTATTTGAAGATCACCCGGTTTCCCGGATTGGTCGGCGTTGATATGTCGAGAGACATCGACTCAGCGGTTCAGAAGCTTTCCGAGTGTCGGGCGGCGGTGATCGACCTTCGCGGAAACCCCGGAGGAGGTTCGGCCAATCTGCGGCTGATGAGCTACATGACGCCCGACAAGAGGCCTGTTGGATACAGCCTCACCCGGCCGCGCGCTGAACGAGGCTACCGTCGAGAGGAGTTGGCGCAGTTTCGAAGAATCCCGTATAACAAACTTGCGCTGGTCTGGCTGGCGCTTCGTTTCAAGTTCGCAGACAAGTCTATCGTTGTCGTTACGGAGGGAATGAAGCCGCCTCGCTTTCAGGGCCGTGTCGTGCTCCTTGTAAATGAACACACGGTCAGCGGCGCCGAGATTGTTGCGGGGTTCGTCAAGGACCACCGCTTGGCGGTGATCGTCGGAAGCAGGACGGCGGGCCGCCTTTATGGTTGGAGTTCGTTCCCAATTCAGGGGCAGTACCGGTTGGCGATTCCCGTCAGCAATTACCTCACGTGGGAGGGAAAGTGCTTCGAGGGATCAGGTATTGCGCCTGACATCGAAGTGCCGTTCTCGCCCGAAGCCGCCTTGGACGGGCGCGATCACCAACTGGAGGAAGGAACCAGAATCGCGGCCAGTCTTTGATCACAAGAACGGAATCTCATCGGAGGGAGACCGCCCATGACTGTTCTGTCAAAATTCCTGATTCGTGCTGCCTGCTTTCGTCTGCCTTTTCGGCTCAACCCGCTTCTGGCGATGGGTCAGCTCTGCATCGGCCTATGCGTGGCGCGGCCCGCCATGCTAGTAGCCCAACCGGAGGACCCAAACGCTTTGATGATCGAGGCGGAACGGCTCTATTGGCTGGACAACTGGGTAAAGGCTCGTCCTTTGTATGAGCGCGCCGAAACGCTCTTCGAAACAAAGGGAGACGCTCGCAACGCCGCGCTGGCCCGGATTAGCCGCCTCCGTGCCGATGCCGACCGCAACTCCTATCCGGAGGCGAGCCAACAGCTGACGAAGGAACTCGGGAATCCGGTTGTGGCAAACGATCCTCACGTTCGCCTTCGATGCCTCGTCGTGAAGGCGACGATTGACCTCAGCATCGATCCGCCTTCCTCTGCTGATACCTGGAGAGAGGCAATGGAACTCGCAAACACCATCGGCGAGGCGCGTTGGGTCGCGCGCATCCAAGGCGAACTCGGAATCATCGCCTTCCTTGAGGGCAACAGTACGGAGGCTCGCGGGCTCATGACTAAAGCCATTGCGTCAGCGGCCGCCGCAGGCGACCTTGCCGGTCAGATTCGAGCCCTCTCGCTCATCGGTGTGGGGCTATCCGAGCTCGGCGAGTATGATCGTTCCCTCCGTTACTTCGACCAGGCATTGGATCTATCCCAAAAGAACCCCGAACTTCGTTTCCCATTGATGGCGCACATGGGCAAAGCGCATTCTCTCAACGTATTGGGAAGAACCCGCGAGGCACAAGAGTTTCTGGAGCGGGCCGTTCGGTTCGTCGAGGAGACGGAGATGAACGTCTACAAGGCCGACATTTTGCAGGCCCTGTCCGAAGGCGCCATCCGAACTAAGGACTATAAGTCCGCCGTATCCCTGCTGACAGAGGCAGTTCAATCCGCGAAACGCTTCGACATGCCTCGGCCTCGGGCAGCAGCGCTTCTGACTCTGAGTCGAGTCTACAAAGAGATGGGTGCGATGGAGAAGGCCGACGAATGCGCTTCGGAGGCCACCGTCGCCGCACGCAAGCTTGTGGACATGTATGTTCTCCCGCGTCATCTTGCCGCAGCCGCGGAGATAAAGGTCCACCGCGGCAAGACCACCGAAGCGGATTCGCTCTACGAGGAGGCGGGCGACCTGATCGAGGCTATGCTCGTCAATGTTCCGAGCGCGAGAATGCGCAGCACACTGGTCGCCGCGATGAGCGAGGTCTATGTTGGCCACTTCGCACTCGCGGTTGAGAAGCAGGGCAATCCAGCTAGGGCCTTTGAGATCCTGGAGCGTGCGCGCGGACGCGCCGCTGCGGACGCGCTCCGCTCCATGCCTATGCAGCAACCGCGCCGAGACGGAGAGAAAGCGACGCAAGCCGAGAGGGAAGTGGTTGCCCTTCAAATCCGGCTGCAGCAGTCTGCTACACCCCGGACTCGCAAGGAATTGCTGGATCAACTCGCAGCCGCGGAAGAGGCGTTAGCTCCGCTCCATTTGGAGC
>CAYVDY010000340.1:0-7628 GCA_964450255.1 uncultured Candidatus Solibacter sp.
GCAACAGCGGCGGCGCGCTCGTCGATCTCAACGGCAAGCTGATCGGCATCAATACGCTCATCCTGTCCCGCTCCGGTGGCAGTGAAGGCCTCGGTTTCGCCGTCCCCGCCCGCATCGCGCAGCCCATAGCCGATCAGCTCCGCAGCGATGGCAAGGTCATCCGCGGCGACATCGGCGTTACGGCCCAAACCCTCACCTACGGCATCGCCAACGGCCTCAGCCTGCAGCGCGACACGGGAGTCCTGGTCGCCGACGTCGTTCCCAAATCCACCGGCGACATCGCCGGCATCCAGCCCGGCGACATCATCCTCGCCGTCGATGGCCGCCTCGTCGAAACAGCCCGCCAGTTCCACGTCCTCATCTACCGCAAGCCCGTCGCCGGCCTAACCAAGATCGAGCTCCTTCGCGGCTCCGAAACAAAGACGCTGGATGTCGTGGTGGTCGATCGCACCGAGAAATCGCCCAATCTCCTGCGCCTTTCCATCGGCCCCGATAACCTCATCCGCAGGCTCCGCATCCTCGGCGCGCCTCTCGACGCGAAGCTCCTCTCAGAGATGCCTCCACTTCGCAAGTCTTATGGCATCCTCGTCGCCGCCATGGTGCCGGGCGCCGTTGTCCAGGAAAACGGACTCATGCCCGGTGACGTCATCCACGCCGTCAATACCAAACCCATCGCCACCCTCAAAGACGCCCACGACGCCCTGGCCCCGCTGGCCGTCCGCGCCCGCATCGTCCTGCAGATCGAACGAGACAGCAAGACCAAATTCATCGAATACCAGTTGGAGTAGCATTCCGTGATTTCCTTCAGATCCCCCATCGCCCTCATCGCACTTACTTTCAGTCTCGCCCCTGCTGCCGAGAAAAAACCGGTCACTCTCGATAGCCTCGGCGCCGGCATGATGCGCATGATCACCGAGATGGGCGGCCAGCCTCTCTGGGCCCCCGGCGGCCAGCGTTTCGCCCTTCGCCGCGGCGATAAAGTCGTCCTCTACGACATCGCCACCGGCGCCGAGAAAGAGCTCTTCGCCACCACCGAGGCCAATAAGCTCGCCCGCGCTCCTCAGCCCGAGAAGGTCATGGCCTGGGAGAACCGCCGCGTCACCGAGCAGCGCCTCCAGTGGTCCGCAGACGGCAAGCACATCCTCATCATTCTCTCCGGCGACCTCTTCCTGTGGTCCGAATCCACCGGCAAGATCGAACAGCTCACCGCCACCGAAATCGCCGAACGCGATCCCAAGCTCTCGCCCGATTCCACCAAGGTCAGCTTCCGCCGCGGTTACGAACTCTACGTCCAGGACATCGCCACCAAGAAAGTCACCCAACTCACCACCGATGGCTCCACCTACCGATGGAACGCCATGCTCGATTGGGTTTACCCCGAAGAACTCGACCTCGGCACCGCTCACTGGTGGTCGCCAGATTCCAAAAAGATCGCCTACATGCAGTTCGACGTCAGCGGCGAGACTATGTATCCCCACGTCGATCACCTCCCCATCACCGCCGTCGCCGAGCCCGAGCGCTACCCCAAGGCCGGCTCCAATAACGCGGACGTCCGCGTCGGCGTCGTCAACGTCACCGGCGGCGAGACGAAGTGGCTCGATTTCGGCGAGATCCGCGATCATCTTCTGGCCCGCATCCACTGGACCCCCAACTCCCAGAATGTCATCGCCCACCGCCTCAACCGGGTCCAGGATCATCTCCGCATCCTCTCCGCGAATGCCGCCACCGGCGCCGCCACGCTGCTCATTGAGGAGAAGAGCGCCTCCTGGATCAACATCAATGACGATTTCCAGATCCTCTCCGACGGCCGCATCCTTCGCACCTCGGAGCAGGACGGCTTCCGCCATCTCTACCTCCACGACGCCGCAGGCAAGGTTCGCAAGCGCATCACCCGCGGCGAATGGGAAGTCTCCAAAATGGCCTGCGTCGACGAGAAATCCGAACGCGTCTGGTACACCGGCACCGAGGCCAGTCCGCTGGAACGCCATCTCTATATGGTCGGCTTCGATGGCAAGAGCAAAGCCCGTCTCACCGAAGCGAAGGGCTCCCACACCATCAATATGAGCCCCGCCTGCGACCACTACCTCGATACCCACTCCAACATTGAGAACCCCTCCCGCGCCACGCTGAACAATGCTGCCGGTGCGGAAGTGAAGGTCTGGCGCGAGGCCGATCGCAAAGTCCTCGAAGAGTTCGACATCCTCAAGACCGAGATCCACAACTTCAAGAACTCCGGCGGCGTCACCCTCTATGCCCGCCTCATCAAGCCCAAGGACTTCGACCCCGCCAAGAAATACCCAGTTATCGTTTCGGTCTACGGCGGGCCCCATGCGCAATCCGTCCGCGACTCTTTCTCCGGCATCTCCTGGGATCAGGTCATGGCCCACAAGGGCTTCGTCATCTGGCAAGTGGACAATCGCGGCTCATTCGGCCGCGGCCTCAAGTTCGAATCCGCCCTCTACCGCCGCCTCGGCAAGGCCGAGCTGGAAGACCAGGTCGAAGGGATCAAGTACCTGGCCTCCCTCGGCTTCGCCGATACCACCCGGGTCGGCATCCAGGGCTGGAGCTACGGCGGTTACATGACTCTCTATGCACTCCTCCACGCGCCGGAAGTCTTCCACTACGGAGCCGCAGGAGCCGCTGTTACTGACTGGCGCAACTACGACACCATCTACACCGAGCGCTACCTCGGCACCCCGTTGCAGAACCCCGAAGGCTACAAGGACAGCTCCCCAGTCAACGCCGCCGCTAACCTCAAGGGCCGCCTTCTCCTGCTCCACAACATCCAGGACGACAACGTTCTCTTCGCCAACGCACTCCAGATGATGCACGCCCTGCAACAGGCGAATAAGCCCTACGAGTCCATCATCTATCCGCAGAAGAGCCACGGCGTCAGCGGCAAGGCGCGCACGCACATGATGCAGCAGCAAACCACGTTCTTCGAGCGCATGCTCAGCACCCCGCGGTAGGAAGTACTATTCCCGCCCCACGATAGCGGGTTAGCGATGGGGCTTGGGGATTTCCGCGTCGAAGAGGCGCTCGTAGTCTTCCCAGTGGGCCACCATGATCTTGACCTTGCGCCTTAACTGGCTGGCCAGATCGGGACCGAGGACGCGGATGTTTTCTTCCGCGCTGGTTTTGGTGGTGTCGATCAGGATCTCCTTGTTGGCTTCGAGGAGATCAGCGAGGACGGTGGCGTTGTCCATTTCGCGGCGGCCGATTTCCTTGATTTCGCGCCACTCGGTGATGTCAGTGAGGTGCTCCTGAAACTCGATGGGGCGATGGAGGCGGCCGGCTCGCATGAAGTCGAGTAGGTATTGGTAGGAGAGGGCGTTGCGGCAGTTTTCGACGAGGATGCCAAAGACCTGGATGCGCTTATCGAGGAGGTCCAGCCGCTGCTTCCAGGCGGCGGCGGCCGGGGTGGCTGCGATGCGGCGCAGGTTGTCGCGGGCGCGGAGGAGATCGACCCTCATGCGGACCAGGAGTTGGCCCGAGACGGCCATGCCGCCGAGGCCCTCGTACTGGCGTGTGCCCTGAATGTCACCGAGGTCGCGGGCACGGTCTTCGCCACGGGCCTGGAACTGGAACTTGCGGTAGTAGTCCGTCTCGTTGTCCTTGAGTTCCTCCGGGAACGGGACGAAGGGGCGGGTGAGCCAGCGCTGATGGACGGAGGCGATGTAGAAGAGAGTGCCGCCGAAGTTGAGGATGTCGGCATCGCGCTGCACGCGGTTGAGGGCCATCCAGGAGTCGACCAGGGCGCCGGCGTTGGCTTCGCCGACGCGGGCCACGGCGATGGCGCGGAGGAGTTGCATGCGGCTGGTGTCGTCGGTGGTGGGCTTCTTCTGGAACGCGTCGTAGATCTGGAAATAGAGATCGCTGTCGTAGCGGTCTCCGATCAGGTAGAAGAGCCGGGGGGCGGCGGTCTTCGAGGCATCCTCCAACTCCTCCAGATAGCGGACCGGGAGAGGGATGCCGAGGGCGGGATAGAAGGGGTAGAAGTAGTCCAGGAGAAAGCCGACATCGGCTTTGTAGAGGGTGGCGTTGGGGCCTTCGAAATTGGCCACTGCCATGCCTGGACCGAGCTTGGTGGCGACGAGTTCGGGGGCGGACTCGCGCACCCACTTGGCGTCGATTTCCAGGGGCCCGGGGCGGGCGTCGGCGGCGCCGGCCTGGAGGGCTCCGAAGAAGTCGCGATAGCGTTCGTGCATGCCACGGGCGCGCGTGAGCGAGCTGCCGTTGGGTCCCTGGTAGAGGCCGGGGCTCCAGCTCATGCCGGAGCCGGAATCGTTGGTGTGGAGGGAGAGGATCTCGATCTCCGGGCAGATGGTGAGGAGCTTTTTGATGGACTCGCGGTAGAGGGCAAGGACCTCCGGATTGTCGATGGAGGGGGCGAAGCGGGGGACGCGGGAGCGCAGGGGGTGATCGACCTGAGGGCCGCGCCAGAGCGGATGGGCCTCGTAGACGGCGGGGGGCAGTATCTGGGGTTCGAAGGTCGTGAACGCCGCTTTCAGGCCGAGCTTGCGGAGGACTTCGCAGCGGGAACGGAGAATGCCGAGCACGGTGGTGGAATAGTCGTTCGGCAGATAGGGCTTGAGGGCGTCGGGAATGGAGACCTTCAGCAGGCCGACGTTGGAGACGGCCCAGGCGGGATATGGATCGCCGGGGGTGTCCATCTGCCACATGGCCCAGGGGAGGTCCTCGGCGGTGAGAACCACGTGCGTGGCGCCGGATTGTTTGGCTTGGCGGGCGAAGCTCTCAAAGCTCGCGAGTGAATCGGAGTGGCGGCCGAAGATCACCGTTTTGAACTTCCCGGCGGCGGCTTCGGCCGGCGGCACCGCGGCTAGTAACACTCCAAAGAACAGCAGGCCGATTCGTATCATCAACAGCTCTCCATCGTTCGTTTCGGTACCCGCGCTCCGGGCTCCCCCATAGGGTATCCCACGGCGGGGTGCGGCTAGAAGCGGATCTGGCGTTCGACGGCGCTTCCGTCGGGAAAGTCGAAGGAGACGCGCACGACGAGGGTGGCGTCGTTGGCGTCGCGGGCCACCCAGAGGCCGGTGGGCTGGGCGAGAGGGAGGCCCTTGGGGACGGTGAGATAGACGTTGCCGCGGTGGCCGGCGGGTCTGCGTGCGCGGATAGTGAGAGTTCTGGCGGCTTCGTCCCAGCGGCAGGATTCGACCTCGGCCTGGCCCTGGCGGACGTGCATATCGGTGGAGAGGAGCCAGGGATAAGGGCGGCGTTTGGCGATGCGCCAGAGCTTGACGGATTCGGGCGGGACGATGCCTTCGAAGGCGGCAGTGTGCGCGCCGAGGTATTTGCCGGCCCAGTGGTCCCAGACGGTGAACTCGGAGGCGGTGTCGCGGTCGAGGCGGGTGAAATCGATGCGCTGGCGGAGAGGTTCCTTGCCGTAATTGAAGACGGCGACGAGGTCCCAGGTATCCCAGTCTTTGTCGACGCGGAGGTGGAAGATCTTGGGGTAGCCGGGATCGGGGGATTCGAAGAGGTCGAGGGGGCGGCCGGCCTCGGGGAGGCGGGGGAAGAGCTGGCGGAGCATGTCCAGGCGGGCGGGATCGATGCGGTCTATGTCGTCGCCGAGCATCACGGGACCGCCGTTGAGTCCAAAAATGGTGGCAGCGATTTCAGCGTCGGGGAGGGCGACGGGCTTATCGAGGGTGAGAACGTTGCCGGAGTCGGCGAGGAAGAGCCTGCGGTGCATGAACCAGTGGGTGGCCCAGGCGGCGGTGGCGCGGCGGTGGGAAGTCCAGTGGCCGGCGTTGTTGATGGCGAAGGTGCCGGGATAGAAGCCTTTGCCGGGGCCGTCGAGGGGGCGGCCTTCGCCGTAATCGGTGCCGACGCGGGCGGCGTTGACGAGGCCGATGCCTTGGAGGGTGGGGCCGGTGCTGGAGAGGAGATAGGTATCTGGGCCGGCGGCCTGGCGGATGGTGGTAAGGCCTTCGCGGAAGGTCTGCGGGCCGGGGATGATGGAGCGGTCGTGGAAGTGATCGGGGCGGTAGGTGCCGGGGGTTGAGTCGCCGATGGCGTCGAGAAAATCGACCATGAAGTAGCGGACGCCCCACTGACGATAGGTTTGGAAGACGCGGGCGATGTGGGCTTTGGTCTTGGGATGTGTGGGGTCGAGGACGTAGGAGGTGCCCCACTGGGAGCTGGGGACTGTGATGGGCTGGCCGCCGCGGAGGAGGACGGCGTCCTTGAGGGGCTGGTAGTCGGGAAGACCGGAGTTGAGCCAATAGGCTCCGGCCCAGAGGCCGAGCTTGAAGTTCTGCTGGCCGAGTCGTGTGGTGAGGTCCTGGACGCCGCCGGGAAAGAGCTTGTAATTCCATTTGAGCCAGTTACCGGGGCGGCGGTCTTCGAGGTTGCCGAGGCTGACCCAGATGTAATCGATGTCAGCGCCGGGGAGCTTGGCGCGGATGGCGGTGGCGTTGCGGTGAACGACATCCTCATAGCGTTCGACGTTGAAGCCATCGACCCAGGACCAGCCGACCCAGCCGGCAGGTATTTTGGGCCAAAGGGCGGGGCGGTAGTGGGCTGCGACGGCATCGGCCCAGGCTTCGAGGGCGGCGTAGGGATCGGGGCGGGGATCGAGGCGGAGGGTTTCGGATTCGATGACGGCTCCGGGCGCGAGGAGGTAGCCGGCGAAGTCGCAGTAGGAGGAGACGATAGCGGTGCCGCGTTGGGGGTCGTAGCGGATCTCGTGTTCGGTGGCGACGCGATCGAAGGTGAGGAAGGCGGCCTGGAAGGAGCGGAGGCCGTCGGTGAGTTGAACGAGGGTTTTGCTGAGGAGTGGGTCGGGGGTGCGGAGGGACTTGACGAGCGAGGGGCCCTGCCAGCCGGACATGACGAGGGCTACGGCTTCCGGGCGAAGCGGGATTTCGGCTTGATGGATCTGGTAGCGGCCGGGCGGGGCGGGTTGCGAGCCGAGGTTGCGGGCGGTGGCGCGAATGAGATCGACGCCGTTTTCAGTGTGTGAGGAGACGGTCCATTGGACTTGGGCGGGGGCGAGGGCGGCCAGCAGGAGAAGTGCGGCGGTGGCGGTGAATGGGGAGCGGGCTGACATGGTGGTGCCTCTGGTACGTCAGTGTTGATCGGGCGGGGCTTCGTTGGGGAGGAGGTGCTGGGTGAAGCCGAGGCGGACGAGTTGATGGTAGGCGTCGAGGACGACGGCTGGAAATTGCTGCCGGGCGGACCAGCCGTTGCGGGCGTAGACCCAGATGCGTTGGAGATCGCCGAGCAGGATCGGGATGATCTTCTCAGGCGGGAGTTCGGGTGTGAAGTACTCTTCGAGCGTCATGGATTGGGAGGCGACGGCTGCGGGCATTTCCGGCCACTCGATAGCGAGGGTGGCCGAGACGCGGCGTTGCATGAAGGGCTTGCAGACGAAGAGGAGGCGGCTGGGCTGGAGGCCGCGCTGGCGGAGGAGCTCCCGAGTGAAGCGGATGTTCTCAGCGGTGTTGAGGGCGCGCGACTCAAGGAGGATGTGATGGGCGGGGACTCCGTGGGTGACGGCGACTTCGGCGAACATCTCGGATTCGGGGCGGGTCCAACCGGTGGCCAGGAGGTCGTGCTGGTGCGCGATTCCGCCGGAGAACACGAGCAAGGGGGCGAAGCCG
>CAYVDY010000341.1:0-7608 GCA_964450255.1 uncultured Candidatus Solibacter sp.
TGCGTTGATGATCAGAACCAAGCATGGAATCGGGAAGCCGAGGACTCTGCAAGGGCTTCGGGATCGTCTTCTGGCCGCCTGCGTCGCCTTAACGGCGCTCTGCGCGGCCTGGATGGCAGATAGCGACGAATTCCACCCGTCCGCGGGTTGAGATGTTCAACCAAGTTGTCGACCAGCCCCCCCCCCACGAAATGGCACTTCTACCACGGGCTGCTATGGTTGAGGTCGAACCCCACGCTGTTTTCTGCCAATTCTCTGGTTTCTCCTGTTGACAGGTCGCGTTTGTTGACTGTGGTTCCCGTAAACCCCGTGCCCAAGGCGCGGGGATGTTACGTGCATGCCACGCCATTGGATGATGCTTCACGAGTGGCGTGGGCCCGGTATCCTCGTCGGTGCTGTTCGGAAGAGCAGGACTTCGTAGCCGATTCTGAATGTAGTGATGGCAGGGCTTTCGCCACGGAGCGGGACCAGGACAACCCATCCAAGTCCAAGCGGTAAGCGGCGCGATCTCAGGCGGTGCGCCGCTCGTAGCGGTGATGGAGACCACCGAGTTGTGGGATGGCAATGACCGGGCCGGCGTCAAGAGCTTGTGCCGGTCGAGATTCGGGCGCATCCTTCTCCAATGAAAGATGAGTCCTGGAATCGTGGTAGCGCACCACGAACGACTTCATCTGCCGATACAGCCATGCTTCACTCAGGACGATCACGTGATCGAGATACGCACGGCGGATGGAGCCGATCACGCGTCCCACGTAGGCCTTCTGCCAAGGCGAGCGGGATGCGCAAAGCACTTCTTCGATGCCCATGGCCCTCAGTTGGTTGAGGAACTCGCCGCCGAGGATGCAGTCTCGGTCACGCAGCAGGCGCTTTGGGATCTCGTCAAACGGAAAGGCCTCTCACAATTGCTGCGCTGCCCACTCTGCTGTGGAATGGGCCGTTACGTTGAAATGCACGATACGGCGCCGCTCGTGAGCCAGAACCACGAAGACGCAGAGGACTTGGAACCGGATCGTCGGCACGGTGAAGAAGTCCTCCGAGACCATGGTATTCACGTGGTTCTGAAGGAACGTCCGCCAGGTTTGTGAGGGCGGCTTTCGATGACTCACCATGTACTTGCTCACGCTGGTCTCACCGATGTCGATACCGAGTTTGAGCAGTTCGCCGTGAATGCGCGGCGCGCCCCAAAGCGGATTCTCGCGGCTCATCTTGCGGATCAGTTCCCGGGCTTCCTTCGAGACCGGCGGACGGCCGGGTTGGCCGTGCCGAATCTTCCATATCCAGAACAGACGGAAGCCCTGCCGGTGCCAGGCAATGACGGTTTCCGGCTTGACGATGACCAGAGTCGAGCGCCAGGCGGCCCAGATCTCGGAGAGCCATGACCACAGGGACCGATCGGCAGCGGTCAGTCTCGGGCGCTTCACTGAGCGCTGCAGGACGCCGAGTTGGTGCCGCAGCGCCAGGTTCTCCAGATGGAGAGCGGCTCGGGATTTTAATGTCGCGGAGATTGCGTCACCCAGCACACGGAGCACGCTCAGAGCCAGGTCGTGGAAGTAACGAATGAGAAGCAAGCTCCATGTTATCAGTCAGTTCGCGGTTTGCGACAAGCAAAGAAGATGAGGCCACGCAGCAACTGGCCGAAACGCTCTTCCAGGATCTCCTCCCGCGTGTAGGGCTCCGGGCACTTTCCCTTGTAGCCAGTGCAGTGGTAGTAGGCGTATTGCTTCTTCTTCAACTCGCCGACCATGGCGCAGCCAGGGGAGTCCTTTTGGTGGTGGCTGGCGTCGCGCCGACCTGATGTCCTCCTAATGTCCGGCGGATCGATGTTAGCCTGCCAGTTTCTGTGCTGGTCAGGCATCGTGACGGAGCGGAAGACCAGGAGAGTTGATCAGTGTGGAGCAGGTCGCCGGTGATCCAGAACGGATGCGATGGCGCATGAATACTTTTGCCTTACGGGGCTCGCCCGACAGTCTGGCCTAGGCGAGTCCGTTGTGCGAAAGTCCCTCACGCGACGATTGGCAGGACGAGTATCTCACCACGTACTGTTCATGCCGTCTATGTTCTGGAAGTCCACGATGTACTCCTTGCCACTGCGCAGTCGAACGCGCGCTCCCGCCAGGGATGCGCGGCTGCCTTCCTGTAGCGGAGTGATGGATTCGATGGGCTGGAGTTGGTCATAGGTCCACGGGGCGTCATCGGTCCTGTGCAACAGCACGGAGACTAGCAGGTCCGGCGTGCCGAACCGATCCTGGTCGGTCATCGTCGCGTAGATCACAGTGCTGTTGGCTGCTTCAGGGTTCTTGCCTGTGTGGGTGCGCGTCTCCAGTTGTGACCAGCCCTGATACACCGTCAAGGCCAGTTGACGGCCCGGAATGGCAGCTTGCACAGAGGCGTGTCCTGCGATGGTCGTCTTCTTAATGACCGGTTCGCCCTTGACGTGTGGCAGGCCGAAGTGGCTAATTCGCACGCTGGTGCGGAAGATCCGGCGGAGCCGGTCTATGCGGATCTCGCCTCCAGGGATCATGATGGTGGCCATGTCCACCGTAGGCGGAAGGTGGCCGGTGAATACGGCCTGGCGGTAGAGTACACCGTCCCGCAACCCGGCGGAACTCACTGCAGCCGGCAGAACGTAGGAGCCGAGTTCGCTCTGATAGTTGCCAGCGTCGAAAGTCAGGGCGCCGGGCACGATACCGTCCTGGCCGGTATCCTCCCAAGGGAATGCGGAATTGTAGACCAGTCGTGAGTAATTCGGTTCCTGATTGCGAATTTTGCTGGGGCGGATCTCCGCCACTCCGGTTTCGCCGTGATCGGTTACCAGCAAACCGGGCCCGGGCCAGAATTGGTTGTAGATGTCTTTTTTCCCGAGATTGCCCCATGCGCCCATCTCCTCTTTGGCAGTCCAATAGGGATGGTCCTTCGGCAAAAGCAGGCTGGAGAAATTCAAAAACATCCAGTAGGTGCTCCCTGAGCAGCTATAGCTCTGGATGGCTGGCGGGAACAGGCCATAGAATCCCAAGGCTGGAACTCCCCGGTAGAAAAAGTCGGGATGGGTGGTGAATTGCAGAAGAGCACCCGAAGCAACACGACGTGCCAGGCCGGGAGGCAATGCCTTGGTCGATTGGCCACGCAACTGCGCTGCCACCATGCCCACACTAGCGCCCAGACGATAGAGGACGCTGCGGCCATACATGATCACCTCGCCGTTGCGGCCAAAGATCTGAGGATAGTGCTCGGAGAACTCCTCAAAGTGGCGATCCAGGATGGCCGCACTCTCCGGATAGTGGGACCTGCCGAAACGAGAAGCCCAAACGGCGCCGTAGAGATGGAACACATGCGCGGTGTAATAGTCGTAACTCGTGTCTCGATACCAGCCATTGCCGGCGTACTGCAGAATCAGATTGTCAAGATGACTGAGCATCACCCGCTCGTCGTAGTCATAGCCGTTGACGGCCAGAAAGGTGGCCATCATGACATTGAACCAGCGCCAGTTGTGGGCGAGCGTGTGGCCGACCGACCATTCTTGAATCGTAGTGGCCACCTTGGTCTTTTCGTCCCGGCTCAGCGTATCCCAGAAAACCTCCGGCGCGAGAATCATCCACATCGATAGGTTGCCCAGTTCGCACGTCTGTTGGCGGTGTGTGTCGTAGTCGCGCCCATGACCGATGAAGTAGCCCGATTGCGGATTGGTCAACAACTGGAGCAAGTGATGCCTATAGTAGTCGCGGAGCCGGATCCCACGGATGGTTATGCCGGGGTCGTTTTTGATTAATGGCGCGGCGACATTAAAAGTGCGCGAAATCGCCTCGAATATCGCGGCGTTGCGCTCTTGGGGTGTGGCTGTTTCGTTGCTCTCAGGATAGCCGGCCCCTGGCATCTTCGGCAGAAACATGGGGTCGCTGAGCGACTTGACGTGGTGGAACGCACCCTCCAGGATGTGCTTGGCGTTCGCGATCCAGCCGTCGCGATCCAGCCCCGTATACGGGGACAGTTCCCGATTGGCTTTGGTCACCTGGAAAGGCGGCCAGAAGTGAGGTTGACTTAAGTCCGGCGGACTTGCAGCGTACACGCCACCCAGCAGCAGGATGGAGAGAGTCGCGACTTTCTTCGCACGAAGCTATCTAGGTCGAATCGGCATAAGTAGCGGGTTCACAGCGCCGCCATTGGGATGTGCGGCGCTGGCCTCAATTCTCATTCAGTGGTATTCGCGCGGCGAGTGAGTAGCCGACTTGACGACTACGCTTCCAATCAGAAGGTGATCTTCATGGCGAAGCGGATTTGGCGCTCGCCGGAGGCGCCGGTGATTTCGCCGAAGCCGTTAAGGGCACGGAGGGAGCCGTCCGCATTGAAGGTCATGTTGGACGCGGTGGCGCCGGGGTTGGCGAATTGTGGCGTGTTGGTAATCCCGAACATTTCCACGCCGACATGGAGACCCCAGCGTTCGTTCATCTGGAAGTTGCGGAAGAGGCTGCCGTCGAGGTTAAAAACGCCGGGCCCGCGGAGGAGGTTACGTCCGGTATTGCCGAAACGCACGTCGGTGACGGCGCGGAAGGCGAGGGGATCGAAATAGGGCTGCCCTACGCCGTGGCCGCCGAGGATCTCAACTGTGGGTTTGACTTGGTCCGCAGTTTGGGTGTTGGCCGGGGCGTTGACGGAGGTGTTGGAGGAACCGATGGTGAACGGGGAGCCACTCATGCGGCTCAGGATCCAATTCAACTTCCAGCCGCCGGCGAGAGCCGAGGCAAAGCCCTGGCTGGCCATCTTCTTGCCGCGTCCGAAGGGGAGGTCGTAGTTGCCGTAGAACTGGAAGTTGTGGGGGCGGTCGAAGCCGGCGCGGGCGCGATTGCGTTGGAGCATCGGGACCCAGTTCCAGGTGAGGCCGGAATCGGTGTCGTCGCCGTAGGTGAAGGTTTTGGACCAGGTATAGGAGACGCCGAGCATGGTGGATCCCATGCGCCGGGTGGCCTGGGACTGGAAGCTGTCGTACTGCACGGTGTCAAAGGGGGTGTGGTAGGTGATGTTGGAGATGCGGCCGGATCTGGCGAAGAGGGCGCGGCCGTTGTTGCCGCCACCGGGGCCGGCGGCGTTGATGTTCTGGTTGACGGTCTGGCGGATGGCGCGGCTGCCAACGTAGGCGGCCTGGACGTTGACGCCGGCGCCGATGTCACGCTGGAAGGTCGCGTTCCAGCTCTGGATGTAACCGCGGTTGAAGACCTTCGGGAAGGTGGTCGTGCCGACGGCGAGGGGCAACGGGAACTCCGAGAGCGAGAGATCGGGCCCGACGACTTCGGGGATGCCGGTGCGCAAGGAACCGGCGGCAGCGAAGCTGTTGGCACCAGAGTACTGGGTGGATATGGTGGCGGGGTACGCGTCGCGGAGGTAGCGGAAGGAATTGGGATCGATGCTAATACCAGCGCCAGCGCGGAAGACCGTCCTGTCGTTCATGCGGTAAGCGATGCCAAGGCGGGGAGCAATCTGCCCGCGACCAACGTCGAAGCCGCCGCGGTAGACGCGGTCGGTATCGGGGTCGTAGCGTTCTCCGGCCCAGTGGTCGCGCCGGGGCGCGGGATAGAACTCGTAGCGCATGCCGTAGTTGATGGTGAGCTTGCGGGTGGCCTGCCAACTGTCGCGGACATAGAACCCGTAGGAGGGCATGCGCACCGTGGCGGGGTTCAGGAACTGAACGTCTTTGCCCATGCCGGTAGGCAGCCCGAGAAGGAAGTCGGCCCAACTGTTAAAACTCTGCGTGGCGGGCCCGCCGTTCAATGAGGTGAGGCCACCCGAGAAATTGAAGCCGCCGCGCGGGCCGTTGGAAGCCTGCGGCTGGAAGTGGTTGATCGAGTACTTGCTGTATTCGAAGCCGAAGCGCAGGGAGTGCGAACCCTTGACCCAGCCCACGTTGGTCGCGGCGACATACTGCGGATCGCGGAATAGGAACGGGTTGGAGACGTTCGGGTTTCCGATGCTGGAGAACGTGTTGAACGTGAAGCGCGGGTAGCCGCTCTGGAGATAGTTGGGTCCATTTGTGCCCAGGATCTTCAGAACGTCGAGGCCATAGTTCTTGCCCAGATCGACGTTTTCCGCGCTCAGCCGCAGGCGCGTGTATCCGATGTTGGCGTCAAGCAGGACGGTTGGCGAGATGGTGTAGGTTCCACCGATGCCGGCGGACTGGATGAGGCCCGGCGCCCTGCCGGGCTGCCCGCCGCCTGTGGCGTCGCCGCCGGCTTCGCCGAGCGACGGAGGATCAAAGAACTCGGTGGGAGAGAAGCTGTAGCGGGCGAAGAATTGCAGCTTGTCTGTAGGGATATAGTTCACCTTGAAATCGACATTGTCGCGCAGGGCGGAATAGCTGTCACCTGTCAGGTAGTTGTTCGGGAAGACCGGCTGGTTGGGCAGCGGAATCAGATTCTGCATATAGACCGAGGCAGGATCGAAGCGCGACGACGGGATGGCATTG
This sequence comes from uncultured Candidatus Solibacter sp., assembly GCA_964450255.1. GTDB lineage: Bacteria > Acidobacteriota > Terriglobia > Bryobacterales > Bryobacteraceae > Paludibaculum. Next base: position 6,452 of record CAYVDY010000341.1, read on the forward strand.
TTAGGAAGCGGGGTGCGCCCGGTTCCGTTGGCCGCGCCCGTGGCGGGGTCGTAGAGAGTGAAGCCCAGACCAGCGAAGTTGCCCTGCCGCATGGCTGGAGTGGCAACGGTACGCAACGCGGTAACGGTGCGGCGCCGCGTGGTCCGCTCCCAATCGGAGAAGAAGAATAGCTTGTTCTTCTTGATGGGGCCGCCGATTGCGCCGCCGAACTGGTTCTGCAAATCCTTGGGCGCGCGATCGGGATCGCCGGTGCAGGAGTAGAGGCAATAGAAGTAGTTGCGAGCCTTGAAGGCGCTGTTGTTGTGATAGATCCAGCCGGTGCCGTGGAATTCGTTGGTGCCTGACTTGATGCTGACGTTGACGGCTGCGCCGCCGGCCATGCCCTGCTCGGCGTCGAAACTGTTGGTAACGATATTGACCGCCTCGAGCGCCTCGACCGGAGGTACGTAGGCGACGATGCGGGGCAGCCACGGGTGACTGATGGTAGCGCCGTCTATGCGGGTGTTGTTGCTGGACTGCGCCATGCCGTTGGCTTGCGTGGCCATGGAGCGCTGGGGATTGCCCGAATCGGAGTGGACTTCGCCGGGGGGCGTGAACCCAGGCAGGATCTTGTAGATCGCCTGGAAGTTGCGGCCCTGGGAGTTGATGATGGGAAGGTCGGTGATCTGGGTGGAGCGGATTACATGGTTGATGTCGGCGCGATCTGTCTGCAGTGTCTGAGCCGAAGCACTTACGGTAACACTCTCGTTTAACTGGGATACCTGCAGTTTGGAATCAAGGCGGAGCGTGGTGTTCTGGGCAATCGAGACTCCCTCCACGACGCGCGTGCCGAAGGCAGGGGCGGAGAACGTGACCTTGTAGGTGCCGACCTGCAGGTCATTGAAGGAGTAAGCGCCGCGCTCATCGGTCTGAGCAGTCTTGAGGATACCGGTGCCGACATTGAGCACCTCGACCTTGACGGTCGTGACAGCGCCGCCGGTCGCGTCGGTGACGTTGCCGGTCAAGGAGCCGTACAGAACCTGCGCTGCTGCTGGGAGCGCAAGCGCGCAAACAAGAAGAACCAGGATCATGCGAGCCATGGCTGTTCGAACTGCCATTGTTCACCGCAAATGAAACGACTGACTGCTGGTAGTTCAGTTGCGGCCCCTTGACCGTTT
>CAYVDY010000342.1:0-7606 GCA_964450255.1 uncultured Candidatus Solibacter sp.
CCGTCTCCCCCACCCGCCGCTGGCACGCCATTCTCGGCGGATTCCTCCTGCTCTTCGGAGCCCGCCTCGCCGGCGGCTGCACCAGCGGCCACGGCATCAGTGGCTCCCTCCAACTCGCCCTCTCCGGCTGGATCTTCTTCGCCTGCATCTTCGCCTCCGGCATGGTCACCGCCCAATTCCTGAAGAACAGGGTGCTCTAGAATGTTTGAAACACTACCTCGCATCCTCCTCGGACTCCTCACCGGCTTCCTCTTCGGCTTTCTTCTCCAGAAAGGCCGCGTTTCAGACCGCCGCGTCATTGTCGGCCAGTTCCTCCTCCGCGATTTCACGGTGATGAAAGTGATGCTCACCGCCATCGTCGTCGGCGGCGTCGGCGTCTATGCCCTGAACGCAGCCGGCCTCACGAAGATGTTCGTCAAGCCCGCCCAACTCGTTGCCGTGCCAGTCGGCGGCCTGATCTTCGGCGTGGGTATGGTCCTGCTGGGCTACTGCCCCGGCACCGCTGTTGCCGCCGCGGGCGAGGGTAAACGCGACGCCTGGTTCGGCCTCGCCGGCATGCTCGCCGCCGCCGCCGTCTATGCTGAACTCTCCGGCCTCTTCGCTGCCACCATCCAGAAGTGGTCGAACCTCGGGCCCGTCACTCTTCCCCAACTCACCGGAGTCCCCGCCTGGGCCTGGTTCGCCGCGCTCGCCCTCGGCGCCGCTTCTCTTTTCCGTTGGATCGATCGCCGCGCTCGGTTATAGTAGTCCAAATGCGCCAACTGCTTCCCTGCCTCGTCCTGCTTGCCGCTTCACTCAGCGCGCAGGCCCAAGTCGCTCCAACCATTGCCAAGATCTACGACAACCAGCTCTCCACAATTGAGCGGGAACTCGTCCCGCTCGTCGAAGCCATGCCCGCCGACAAGCTCGCTTTCGTACCCGCGCAGGGCGAGTTCAAGAGCGCGCGCACTTTCGCCCAGCAGGCCACCCACGTCGCTGCGGTTGTCTATGCCGTCTCGGCAGCCGTCCTCGGCGAAAAGAACCCAACCGACATGGGTAAGAACGAAAATGGCCCTGCCTCCCTCAAGACCAAAGAGGACGTCGTCAAATACGTCAAAGACTCCTTCGCCTACGGCCACAAGGCCATGCTGACGCTCACCGAGAAGAACCTCACAGACATGATGCCTTCGCCCTTCGGCTCCGGCAAAATGCCTCGCGCTTCGGCCGCTTCCATCGCCGTCTGGCACTCCTTCGATCACTACGGCCAGATGTGCGTCTACGCCCGAATGAACGGAATCATCCCGCCGGCCAGCCGCGGAAATTAGGTACTGATGTCATCCAAACTTCGCTGGGGAGTCCTCGGAGTGGCCAAGATCGCCACCACCAAAGTCATCCCCGCCATGCAGCGCGGCGTCCGCTCCACCGTCGCCGCCATCGCCTCACGCGACGCTACTCGCGCCGCACAGGCCGCCCTGGCGCTTGGCATCCCCAAACACTACGGCTCCTACGAGGAACTCCTCGCCGATCCCGACATCGACATCATCTACAACCCGCTCCCCAACCACCTCCACGTCCCCTGGTCCATCAAAGCGATGGAGGCTGGCAAGCACGTCCTTTGCGAGAAACCCCTCGGCCTCTCCACCTCGGAGATCCGTAATCTCATCGACGTCCGCAATCGCACGGGCCGCAAGGCCGGCGAGGCGTTCATGGTCGCCGTGCACCCACAGTGGCTCCGCGTCCGCGCCGCCATTCGCACAGGCGACATCGGCGATCTGCGCTCCGTCGTGGGCTGGTTCAGCTACTCCAACCGCAATCCTCAGAACGTTCGCAATGTCCCCGAATACGGTGGCGGCGGCCTGATGGACATCGGCTGCTACCCCATCTTCATCGCCCGCTATCTCTTCGGCCGGGAGCCCACCCGCGCCTGCGGTACGCTCGAACTCGATCCCGAATTCCGTACTGACCGCCTCACTTCAGCCATCCTCGAGTTCCCCACGGGCCAGTCCATCTTCACCTGCTCCACACAACTCATCGGCGCTCAGCGCATCATCGCCTTCGGCACCAACGGCCAAGTCGAAATCGAGATTCCGTTCAACGCTCCGCCCGATGCCCCCACCCGTATCCGGATCAACGGCGAGGAAGTCACCTTCCCCATCTGCGACCAATACACCATTCAGGGCGACCTTTTTTCCGAGGCTGCCGAAGGCCGCATCCCCGTCCCCGTCCCCATCGACGATTCGCTCCACACCATGGCCGCCATCGAAGCGATAGCCCGGTCCGGGCACTCCGGACGCTGGGAATCTGTCTCCGTTTAAATTTCGTTACGATTTCGTTAACAAACCGCACACAAACGGATATACTGTGAGGCCAGAGGTTAGGCCCAGTATGAAACTCCGTTTGTTCGCCGCGTCGCTCCTCCTCGCATTGCTGCCCGCCCTGCTTGGCGCGCAGTCCATCACAGGGTCCATCACAGGCCTCGTCACCGACGCCAGCGGCGCCGTCATTCCCGGCGCCGAAATCACGATCATCCAAACCGATACCAACGCTCGCTCCACGGTCCAAACCGACGCCAGCGGCAACTACACGGCCCCACAACTTCCGCGCGGCAGCTACCGCGTCGAAGTCAGCGCGCGCGGATTCAAGCGCTACGTCCAGGGCGGCATCACCCTCCAGATCCAGCAGACTGCCCGCGTCGACATCCAACTCACCGTCGGCGAAGTCGCTGAATCCGTTGAGGTCACCGCCGACGCGGCCCGCCTGGAAACCGAGAACGCCACCATGGCCAAGGTCGTCGACAACCGCGCCATCATCAACCTGCCGCTCAACACTCGCAACGTCTACAATCTCGTCTTCCTCACGCCCGGCGTCACCGGCTCTGTCGGCAACGGTAGGGGTGGGATGGGGTCCTCGGGGAGTGGGGCCCGTGGGCGGACCATGGAAACGATGATCGACGGTGTCTCGGCGGCGCATCCGACTGTGAACGGCTTCAACGGAATCTCCGTCTTCCCGTCGGTGGACGCGATCGAAGAGTTCAAACTGCTGGGCGCCAACTACCCTGCCGAGTTCGGCCGCAGCCTGGGCAGCGTGCTGAACGTCGTCTTCAAGTCCGGCACCAACCAGTGGCACGGGACGGCGTTTGAGTTCCTCCGCAACTCCAAACTCGACGCCAACGACTGGTTCAACAATCGCCGTGGCCAGCCCCTTCTCAGCTTCAAGAGATCGCAGTACGGCGGCGTGTTCAGCGGCCCGGCCATCAAGGACAAGACGTTCTTCATGGTCTCCTACGAGGCCCTCCGCGCCCGCACGTCGGACTCCACCCTGACTTCGGTTCCCACACAGCTCGAACGCACCGGAGACTTCTCCCAGACCCGCGCCGCCAACGGCGCGGCGATTAATATCTTCGATCCCTTCACCACTCGCGCCAACCCATCCGGCTCCGGCTTCATCCGCGACGCCTTCGCTGGCAATCGCATCCCCGCCGCGCGTTTTGACCCCGTCGCGGTGAATACCGCCAAATACTACCCGCTGCCTAACAACACGCCCACCGGGCAATCCAATAACCAGCAGAACTGGGCTGGCGCCGGCTCCAGGCCGCTGAACACCACGCAGTCCGACTACCGCGTCGATCAGGTCATCAGCCAGAATCAGCGCTTCTTCGTCCGCTACTCCACGCGCCTCAACGAAGACGTCGCGACCAAGTTCTTCCCTGCGGATCTGGCCATCGCCGAAGGCCGCATCAACCAGGAGGACCACGTGCACGGCGGAGTGGTGGACTACACGAACGCCCTCTCACCCTCCATGGTGCTCAACGCCCGCGGCGGCGTCGCGCGGACGCTATACGTCTACAACAATCAGGGGCTCGGCTTCGTGCCTTCCAGCCTCGGTCTGCCGAAATACATCGACACCGCCGTGGACGTTTTCGCGTTCCCCTCCTTTAGCGTGACCGATTACCGCGGCCTCGGCGGCGGCGATCACCGCAACAACGGCTTCATGACCTATACCGGCGTCGCCAGCCTCACCAAGATCCAGGGCAAACACACCATGAAGTTCGGCACCGATATCCGCCTCATGCGCGTCAACGTCTTCGAAGCGCGCAACGCCAGCGCCTACAGCTTCACGCGCGGGATGACGCAAGGCCCCGTTCCCACGCAGGCCAGCACCACCGCCGGTAACGGCTTCGCGTCCATGCTGCTTGGCACCGGAGGCAGCGGCAGCCTCCAGGCCAACTACAAGAACGTGGCCACCCAGAGCCTCTACGTAGCCGGATACTTCCAGGACGAGTGGCGCGTCACGCCGAAACTCGCCCTGAGCCTGGGCCTACGCTGGGATATCGACGTGCCCCGCACGGAACGCTACAACCGGACCAACTACTTCGATCTCAACGCCGCCACGCCCGCCTCGCAGGCCATCCCCGGCATCACCGGCGGGCTGGTTTTCGTCGGCATCAACGGCATCCCCCGCGAACAGTTCACAGCCGACAAGAACAACATCGCGCCGCGCTTCGGCCTCTCTTACCAGATCGGGCGAAAGTCTGTTGTGCGGCTCGGCTACGCCCACATCTACGGGCCGTCCCAACAGGCGGCGGCCGGTACCATTGGCACCATGGGCTTCCGCGTAGACAACACCTGGGTCACCTCCATCGACGGCATCACGCCCAACAACCTGCTCCGCGATCCGTATCCGCAGGGTGTCGCCCAGGTGGTAGGCGCCAAGAACGGCGTGATGACCCAGTTCGGAAACGCCATTGAGGCCACCACACAGGACATCGTCTCCCCCTGGACTCGCCAGGTGAACTTCAACATTCAGCACGAGTTGCCTTTTGCCACTCTGCTCGAAGTAGCCTACGTCGGCACTCGCGGTTTCTACCTCCATCGTAACGACGAAGGCGGGCTCAGCTTGAATCAACTGGATCCCAAACACATGGCGCTCGGTTCCAGGCTCAACGAGCAGGTCGATAACCCCTTCTACGGCAAGTTCTCCGGCGGCGTCCTCAGTGGACAGAAGACCAGCCGCGCCCAGCTCCTGCGCCCCTATCCGCAGTTTACCAACATCATTCCCATCTACTCCGTCGGCGCGTCGTCGTTCTATCACTCCATGCAGGTCAGCGCCACCAAGCGCTATACGATGGGCCTCCAGATGCAACTCGCCTATACGTGGGGCAAGAGTCTCGACGACGGGCTCAGCCATCAGGACAGCTACAACATCCGCGCCGATCGCGCCCTCTCTGAGATCGACATCTCCCACCGCATGACCATCGCCGGCGTCTACGATCTGCCCTGGGGCCAGGGCCGCCACTGGGGCTCCGGCTGGAACCGCGCCACCGACGCCGTGCTCGGCGGCTGGCAGGTGAACGGCATCACGACGTTTTCCGCCGGCACGCCCATCGGCATCTCCGCCTCCAACAACGCCGGCATCTTCAACATGGCCATCCGCGCCAACAACAACGGCCAGAGCGGCGCCCTCAGCGGCCCGGTCCAGGACCGCCTCCTCGGCTTCTTCGACAAGACCGTCTTCAGCCAGCCCACCAACTTCACCTTCGGCAACATGGGCCCCCGCGTTTCCGACATCCGCAACGACGGAATCTTCAACTGGGATCTCTCCGTGTTCAAGAACTTCCGGATCGTGGAGAGACTGAGCATGCAGTTCCGCGCCGAGGCGCTGAACGCCTTCAATACACCGCGCTTCGGTGGACCGAACACCAGTGTGACATCATCCACCTTCGGCGCAATCACCTCCCAGTCCAACGCACCCCGCCAAGTCCAACTTGGTCTCAAATTGATTTTCTAGTCCGCCTGGCCCAATTCGAGCGCCTCCCGCCCTCAGGGTAACTTTCGCTACCCTGAGATCATCTCTACTTTGCAGGAGTCCTCTCTGTGCGCCTAAGCGAAATCTGTGTTCAACGCCCGGTCTTCGCCTTCATGCTCATCATGTTCCTGGTGGTGATGGGCGTTTTCAGCTTCCTCGACCTCGGAGTCGACCTCTTTCCGCGCACAGACCCCGCCACCGTCTATGTCAGCCTCCGCCTCCCCGGCGCCAGCCCGGAGGAAGTGGTTTCACAGGTCATCATGCCCCTGGAAGAGGCGGTTTCCGCCGTCAGCGGCATCGATGAAATGCGCGCCGTCGTCAGCGAGGGCGGTGGCAGCCTCATCGTCACCTTCACGCTGGAGAAGGACATCAACGAGGCCGTCGACGACGTTCGCGAAAAGGCTGCCGGCGCCGTTCGCCAGATGCCGCAAAACGTCCTGCCGCCCGTCGTTCGGAAGGCCGACCCGGACTCCGATCCGGTCGTCACCATGGCTCTCAGCGGCAACGTTTCTACCCGCGAGCTGACCGAAACCGCCGACAAGATCGTACGCCGTGGCCTGGAGACCGTTGACGGCGTCGCCTCCGCCGACATCGGAGGCGGCCGCAAGCGCCAGATCAATTTGATGCTCGACATCAATAAGATGAACGGCTACAACATGACTGCCCAGGAGGTCGAGCGCGCCGTCCGGTCCGAGAATGTGGAGTCTCCCGGCGGGCGCATTGTCCGCGGCCCTCAGGAAATGGGCGTCCGCACCATGGGCCGCGTGGAGAACGTCCAACAGTTCAACAACATCATCATCAAGAACTCCGGCGGCGTCCCCGTTCGCCTGAAAGATGTCGGCTACGCCGAGGATGGCATGGCCGAGCGGCGCACCTTCGCCGCCTACCAGGGCAAGCCCGCGGTCATCGTCGAGGTGAAGCGCCAAATCGGTACCAATACCGTGCGCGTTGTTGACGACATCATCAAGCGCGTCGATGTGCTCAACAGCCAACTCCCCGCGGGCGTGAAGCTGATCGTCATCAAAGAGACCGCCACCTACATCAAGAGCTCCGTCGAAAGCCTCGAAGAGCACCTAGTCCTCGGCTCGCTGCTGGCCTCCCTAATCATCTGGCTCTTTATCCGGGATTTCCGCACCGTCCTCATCAGCTCCATCGCCATTCCGACCTCCATCATCACCACGTTCAGCATCATGCGCATGCTCGACTACACGCTGAACTCCATGACGCTGCTCGCGCTCACCCTGGCCGTCGGCATTGTGATCGATGACGCCATTATTGTTCTCGAAAACATCTACCGCTACCTCGAAACCTACCCCGACATTGATCCGAAGCAGGCGGCCATCGACGCCACCAAAGAGATCTCGATGGCCGTCGTCGCCACCACGATCTCCCTGGTCATCATCTTCGTCCCCATCGCCTTCGTCACCGGCTACGCCAAGAAATACCTCAATCAATTCGGCTGGACCATGTCGGTCTCCATTCTGGTCTCCATGCTCGTGGCTTTCACGCTAACGCCCACCCTTAGCGCCCGCATCCTGAAGCGAAAGAAGCCCGGCGAGAAGAAGCACGGCCAGCACGAATCGAATGCTATGGAGCGCGGCTATGTCCGGATGCTGGATTGGTCGCTCCATCACCGCTGGGTAATCATAGCCATCTGCGTGGTCACATTCGCGTCAACCATTCCGCTCTATCAGAACATCGGCCGCGACTGGATGCCGCAGGAGGACCAGAGCGAACTGGGACTCAGTTTCGAAATGCCCGAAGGCTCCTCGCTGGAAGCCACCGAGCGCATCGCCATGGAGATCGCGAAGAAGATCGAAAA
>CAYVDY010000343.1:0-7603 GCA_964450255.1 uncultured Candidatus Solibacter sp.
GGGGCCCGGACCCGGAAGGGGGTGCCGAAGTTCCGGACGAGGCCGCCCCAGGCGAAGTTGGAGGGGCCGGGGGAGACGATCTGGGCGATGCCGAGGATCTGGGCCCGGACCAGTGCGAACGGCCAGGGGCCGGCGGCGCGGTAGGCGGGGAGGTAGAGGGCGAGAAATGGGATGAGGCAGAGGAGGAGGACGGGGGTGGCAGAGGCGAGGAGAGGGAGAGCGCGGCGGTAGGGGAAGCGGTTGGCGGGTTGGCTTAGATCGAGGAGCAGGAAGATGGCGGCGCAAAGGCCGAGGCTGAGTCCGAAGAAGAAGGCGATGTAGTAGGCGGTGAGGAAGAGGAGTGCGTAGACGAGGGCCGCGGCGGCAGCGCAGGCATGAGCGGCGAGAGGGCGGACGGGCAGGAGTTTCCAGGCGAGGACGGAGAGCCAGAGGATGAGCGGGAGAAAGGCGGCGGCGGTTAGCTGGCCGTGGCCAATGGAGACGGAGTAGATGTTGGAGAGCGCGAAGAGCGCGGCGGCCCACGCGGCGAGGGCGGGTGAGAGGTCGGCGGCGCGGCGCAGCAGGGCGAACATGGCGAGGAAGCCGAGGATCTTGAAGGCGATGAGGGTGAACTGATAGGCGAGGTACGGGTCGTGGATGAAGGCGCGGAACAGGAGGTAGGGCGGGATGAAGAGGACCAAGGCATCGCTATAGGCGAGGACGGCGCGGGCAGGCGCGAAGAAGTTGGGATTGAAGGGCGTTGCCTGGCCGGAGGCGACGGCGTGCCAATGCTCCATGATGGCGATGAGCAGGCGGCTGTCACCGAGATCGCCGCTGATGCGGTCGCCACCCGAGGCGAAGAAGGGTAGAAAGAAGATCAGAGTGGCGGCGAGCGCCGCGGCGAGGGGGAGAAGCCTGGCTCTAAGCGCGTCCATTCGCGGCGCGGCCTTCCAAATAGGTCTTGAGCGAGTGGCGCCAGTGCGGGAGGTCCGGCAGACCGGCGGCGCGGAGACGGCTGTTGTCGAGGACGGAGAAGGCGGGGCGTTTGGCTTTGGTGGGGAATACGGAGGAATCGACCGGTGTGAGGTCGGCGGGGATTCCGGCAAGGTCGAAGATCGCCTGGGCGAACTCGTGCCAGGAGCATTGTCCGGCGCTGGTCATGTGATAGAGGCCGTGCTTACCGGAGGCCAGGAGGGATGGAAGGGCCAGGGCGATATCGAGGGTGGAGGTTGGCGTGAGGAACTGATCGGCGACGACTTTGAGGGGTTTGCCCTGGCGGGCGAGGGCGATCATGGTCTCGACAAAATTGGAGCCTTTGTCGCGGGAGCCGGCGTAGCCGTAGAGGCCGCAGACACGGCAGATGAAGGACTTGTGCCAGGTGGACTGGACCATGAGTTCGCCGGCGAGTTTGGAGACGCCGTAGACGGAGCGAGGGCAGGGGGTGTCATCCTCGGTGTAGGGCGCGGTGCGGGCGGCGGGGCCATCGAAGACGTAATCGGTGGAGAAGTGAACGAGGGTGGCGTCGGTGGCGCGGGCGGCAAGGGCGAGATTGCGGGGGGCGAAAGTGTTGGCGGCGAAGGCGGGTTCGGGAGAATCTTCGGCTTCGTCGACGCGGTTGTAGGCGGCGCAGTTGAGGATGAGGTCCGGGTTGTGGGACTGGACGAAATCGAGGACTCGGGGCGCATCCTGGAGGGGCAGGTCTTCGAGCTCGGTGAGGATGAGCGTTTGCTGAGCGAAGACGGACTTGATGTCTGTGGCGAGCTGGCCGAGGTGGCCGGTGATGAGGATTTTCATGGCGCTCCGAGGGGCAGTATATCAGGGTGGTTGTTGGGAGACGCGGGGCGGGGCGTTTTCCTGGGTTCGTTTTGCCGGTAGGATTGGACGCAACCCGTTTTTTATGATGAAGTTAGGGGAGATTTGGCCTTGGGTTCGTTTTTTTGGGTTATGGAGTTCAATAACTGGTTTATTTATAGTGCTTTACGCTGTGAAACACTGGGTTTTCCGAGAATTGAGAAGTTTGCTCCAATACCCGAGGGAGGAAGGGGGTATCGGAGCAGGGTGGGGGTGTGTTTGGCGGGGGGAGAGGACTAATTCCAGGATCAAAGAGCGCACGCCGACCATTGTAACTGACGTCGCCAAATTGGCGGCGTGGGAAATGGAGGCAACCTACTGATAGTAAACGGAATCACTGGACTTTGAAGTACGGTGACTGCATAGGTTTACCGGAAGCTATACAATGGCCGTGTCCTATGCAAGTATCAACTCTGATTATCCGCTTTTTGCCTGTCACTCTCGGATTCGGGGCCCTTTTGTCCGCCCAGGACGTCCTCCGGGTGCCGGCTATGTACCCAGGCATTCAAGCCGCGATTGACGCCGCGAAAACCGGCGACATCGTCGAAGTGTCGCCTGGGATCTATGATGAGAGCATTAACTTCCGCGGCAAGTTAATTACAGTTACGAGTACCGGCGCTGCGGCACAGACCATCATCGATGGCGGCTCACGCCGCAGCGCGGTGATTACCTTCAATCAGAGCGAAACCCGGCGCGCCACCCTGAGGGGGTTCACCATTCGCAAGGGGGCTGGCGACGAAGGTGGTGGAATTACGGTGCAGAACGCCTCTCCATCTATCCTGGACAACGTCATCACCGACAATACAGGCTGCCAGGGGAACGGCATCGGTATCGGTTTTGGCTCGCCGCTTATCCAGAATAACCGTATCATTGGCAATCGCGGCACGTGCGGAGGCCTGGGCGGAGGTGGAATCCTGATTCGCGGGGCGACCACCACCGAGATCATTGGTAACTGGATCGAAGGGAACTCAGCCGGTGAAGGCGGCGGTATCTCCATTTGGGCGGGTGGCGCAGTCACCGTCCGCAACAACCGGATCCTCAACAACGACGGAGGAAGGCAGGGCGGAGGAATCTCTACGGTCAACGACGCGCCAGCGATCATTGTCCAAAATCTGATCGCCGGCAACCGGGCCACAGAGGGCGGGGGGATCTACTGGTCGAACCCACCTCAATCCGTGATCAACAATACCATCGTCGACAATGAAGCCACGCAAGGCAGTGCGCTGGCGTGGAGCGGGATCCGCGCGGAGACTCAGATTGTCAACAATATCCTTACCGGCAAGGGTTCGCTCCCCATCCGGTGCACTGCGAATGATACCCTGACCGGCTTTCGCAACAACAACGTCTACAACACGGACGCCAGCACCGCCTGCCGTCCGGCGGCAAGCGCTGGCAACGTCTTTAGCGATCCGCTGTTCTTCGATTCGCCTCGGAACTACCAGCTTCGGCCGGGGTCTCCGGCCATCGATGGCGGACAAGCCTCCAGCGCACCCGGTGACCGGGACCTGGCCGGGTGGCCCCGGGCGGTGGGGACGGCAATGGATCTGGGCGCCTTCGAGTATCAAGGGCTCACCAGCCTGACAGTGACGCCATCGAGTTTGAGTTTTGGCCGCCAGGCGGTTGGATTGACCACTGCCGGACAACCGGTGGTGGTGGCCAACACAGGTACGCTACCGCTCTACCTCGGCGGGACTTCGATCTCGCCGGAATTTCAATTCCAGGACACCTGCCGGTCCGCGGATGGGGTCGCGCCGGGCAGTACCTGTACCGCCACAATCACTTTGCAGCCAACCAGCCGCGGGCTGAAGACCGGCACGTTTAGTTTTGTGGCGAACACTGCAGGCAGCCCAAAGACCGTTGGCCTGACCGGCGAGGGGATCGCGCCGACGCTCACTTTCTCCAGCCCAGCAGTTTCGTTCACCCAACAGGCGGCGTACACTCAGAGCGGTCCGCAGACTCTGGTGGTCACAAACTCCGGTGACCTCGCATTGACCATCAGCAGCATCGTACTACCGGAGGACTTCACGCAGACGAACACATGCTTCGGGCAGGTGGCGCCGCTCGGCAGCTGTGAGATCCGAATCGTCTTCAGGCCCACGGCCGCAGCAAAACAGACAGGGACGCTCCGCCTGGAGTCCAACGCCATGGAGAGTCCGCATCTCATCCCGATAGAAGGTACCGGCTTGTCGCCTCGTCCCGTCATCCAGTCGGTGGGATCCGCCAGCCCGCTTGTGGCCGGATCACAGAGTGGCACGGCTCGACTACTGGGTGACGGCTTCCTCAGAAATACCCGCGTGAAGTGGAACGGCGCAACGGTGGAAGCCGCCTACGTATCCCGGAATGAAATGGGAGTCACGCTGAACGCGGCCGCGCTTTCGGTGGCTGGCCAGGTGCAGGCTTCGGCTGCAAATGACGCCCCGGGTGGGGGCGAGTCCGATCCCTTTGGCGTTGGGGTGCTCTATCCAATTCCCACCATCCGGCAAATCAGCCCTGCCAGCGCACTGGTCGGTTACGCTAATACCGTGATCGCGCTGGGCGGTCTGAACTTCTTTCCGGGTGCCGTCGTCCGCTGGAATGGCGCCCCGCTTGCCACCACCTATGTGAGCCGCACGGAGTTGCGCGCCGAGATTCCGAGCGCAAACTTCACGCTGGAAACCGTGGCATCCATCACCGTGTTTCATCCCGTGCCCGGCGGCGGCGAATCGAACGTGGTGAACTTCGCGGTTCTGACCCCGCGCCCCGTCCCGGCCATCACCAGCATCTCTCCCACCCGCGCAGTGGCGGGCGATCCGGGAGTGGTGATCCAGGTCCTAGGCAGCGGATTTGTACCGAGTTCCACCATCCAATGGAATCGATCCAACCGGTCCACCACCTGGATATCCCCAGGCGAGTTGCAGGCCGCCATCTCAGCCGCCGATATGGCCGCTGGCGGGCAGATCAGCATCACGGTATTCAACCCACCCCCGGGCGGCGGCACGTCGGGCACTGCCGTGTTTACGGTGGAGGGCAATCCGCTCCCCGTCGTTAGCGCGGTTGCACCACAATCGTTTCTGGGCGGCGGACAGTCTCGTGAACTGCGCGTCACCGGCACCGGCTTCGTGCCAAGCTCTGTGGTCAGTTGGAATGGAGCTCACCGGCCGACGACGTTCGTGAGCGCCTCGGAATTGACGGCCACCCTGAACTCCGCCGATCTAATGTTGGCAGGCTCGTTCGTCGTAGCGGTCCGCAGCCCGTCGCCGGGCGGCGGAACCTCCAGTACATTCACTGTCCAGGTATATGCCAACTCCGCGCCCGTCATCTCGTCACTTACGCCGGCGCGCATTCCGCGCGGGTTCGGCGCACTCACGCTCACTGTGGCTGGGTCCGGGTTCAACGCAAGTTCTGTCATCCGGATCAACGGCGTGGACCAGCAGACGCGCCTGATCGACAGTTCCAGAATTGAAACGAACATGACCTCGGATCAGAGTTCGCGTCCGGCTCTGTATCGGATCACTGTCTTCAACCCACCGTTAGGCGGAGGAGAATCCCTGGCCCGGTATGTTCCGGTGGTGTTGACTCTCGGCGCCAACGACCTAGTGTACGATTCGCTGCGGGGCAAGCTGCTGGCGTCGATCCCTGGCAACGCCTCCGCCAACGGTAACAGCGTGGTGGTCATCAACCCAGCCACGGGCGAAGTGGAAAAGGCGATCTGGGCAGGCAGCAATCCGAACCGCCTGGCGATTTCAGGAGACAGCCGGTACGTTTACGCAGCACTCGACGGCAGCAATTCGGTGGTTCGAATCGATCTGGAGAAGTGGGAAACGGGCCAGCCGTTTGGGTTGGGCTCAGACAATTTTTTCGGCCCATTTGTGGCCGAGGACATCGAAGTGATGCCCGGCGCGCCGGACACGGTGGCTATTTCAAGATATGTCCGGGGAGTTAGCCCCCGGCACCAGGGAGTCGCCATCTATCGATCGGGTGTCGCACTTCCGAACAAGACGCCTGGGCACACAGGCGCCAATCGGATCGAGTTTAGCGACACGGGCTCAGTCTTGTACGGCTACTGCAACGAGACCACCGGCTTCGGGTTCTACACCATGGGAGTGAACGATTCCGGCGTTCAGATGGGCAGCGGGTCCGGCAGCCTGATTGCGGGTTTCGGCGTGGATATCCGGTACAGCCAGGGCTGGATCTTCTCGACATCGGGTGTGGTGGTCGACGCAGCCGGCCAGATCACGCTCGGGACCTACTCCCGGAGTGCACAGAGCGGTGGCGGTTACTACAATGCTGGCGTTGGGGTGGCTCCGGACCCTGCAACAGGCAAGACGTTCATGCTGTATGAGAACGGCGTGGAAACGTTTGACATGAGGCGCTTCACCTCGCAAGCCTGGTTCGATTTCGGGGCGTCGCCGGCCCTGAAGGCGCCACTGGTCCGTTGGGGAGCGGACGGGTTGGCATTCCTGGACGCTGCGGGCAGCGTCTACGTCCTGCCCGCGGCGATAGCCAGGTTCCAGATCTCCGGCCAGATCACACTCAATGGCGCGCCGCTCGCGGGGGCGACCGTCACGCTCAGCGGATCACAGACCGCATCGGCCATCTCCGACAGTTTAGGCAACTACACGTTTCCAGGTGTAGCCGGCGGCGGGACAGTCACGATTACGCCGTCCAAACCCAGCACAGCGTTCACGCCCGCCTTCAGAACCATCACCAACATCACTGCGAACCAGACGGCGAACTTCTCCGCGGCCACGGCCGTTACGTATCAGATCTCCGGTCAAGTGACCGCCGGTGGAGCGGGAGTTCCAGGCGTGAGTGTCGCTCTCACCGGCTCGCAAACCGCCTTCACGATCACGGATGCAAGCGGCAACTACAGCTTCACCGGCCTCGTCAATGGCGGCAGTTTCACACTGACGCCGTCAAAAGGCAACGCGGCTTTCACACCGTCTTCGTCGGCCGTCGCCAACATAGCGGCCGATCAGACCGCCAATTTCTCGGCCAGCTTTGGTGTCTTGACACTCAGCGGAAACGCCGGAGCCGCGGGAGTAACCGTCAAACTCTCCGGGGGGCAGACAGCCTCAGCTACCAGTAATGCCTCCGGCGCGTACTCCTTTGCGAACCTGCCGGCCGGCGGCACCTACACCGTGACCCCGGCACTGCCCGGATATTCCTTCACGCCGCCATCCATGACATTCCCGGCGGCTGCGATCAGTCAGATCGCCAACTTCGTGGCCGCGCCAAACGGGCTGCCGGTGACCATATCGTTGGACCGTTCGCGGCTCACTTATGTGGCGAGAAGCGCGGCTGCGATGACGCCTCCACAGAAGGTGCTGCTCAGCCTCGCCGGTGGCGGAACGACTTCCTGGACAGCGGCGTCGAATACATCCTGGCTGAGTGTGACACCGACTTCCGGAACCGGACCTGCGCGTCTGACCGTATCGGTGATACCGGGTTCGCTGCCCGGGTCGGGTACATGGTCCGGGGCGATTACCATTACAGCCTCGGCCGCTACCAATCCGGCGCTCAACTTGCCTGTCACCCTGTCCATGCCTGGTTCTTCGAGGGCGCCCTTTGGCGCGTTCGATACGCCCGTGAACAACAGCACCAACGTCTCCGGCAGCATCGCCGTGACTGGATGGGCTCTGGATGACATCTTCGTCAGCAAGGTTCAGATCTACCGGGATCCACTAGCCGGGGAGCCGACACAGCCAAACGGATTCGTCTACATCGGCGATGCGCTCTTTGTTCCCGATACCAGGGGCGATATCGAAGGCTTGAACCCTGGGCTTCCCTACAG
>CAYVDY010000344.1:0-7581 GCA_964450255.1 uncultured Candidatus Solibacter sp.
TGGCCTCCAGCAAATTCCGCTGCTGCGTGGATTGCCCCCAAACGCCGGCGAAGCAATCGGCCTGCAACTCCATACGGACAGAGAGGGACTTTTCGAGCCGTGGATTCTGGCGCTGGGCGGCGCGCATCTTCTTTTCGATGCCGAGGAGGTTCTGCACGTGGTGGCCGATCTCGTGCGAGAGCACGTAAGCCTGCGCGAAGTCGCCGGGGGCGCCGAAGCGTTCGCGGAGCTCATCGTAGAAACCGAGATCGATGTAGACCCGCTCATCGCCCGGGCAGTAGAACGGGCCGGTTGCCGATTCGGCGGAGCCACAGGCCGAATCGACGACATCGCGGAAGAGGACCAGCTTGGCCCTCCGGTACTGCGCTCCTTCCTGAGCAAGCAGTTTGGTCCACGTATCCTGGTTGTCGTTAAGAACGAAGGTCACAAACTGCTTCAGATCCTCTTCACCCGCGGTTCTGGCGGGATCCGCCGTGCTGCCCGCGCCCGGCGACGAAGGACCGGCGACGCCAAGGAAGGGACTGATGAGATCGGTCTTAAAGACCAGGCTCAACACCCCCAGTACCAGCAGGCCGCCCAAGCCCAGCTTCAGTCCGCCGCCGCCGCGTCCGCCTGAGGAACCGCCGGAATCGCGGCGGTCCTCAATATCGTCGCTCGATCCTCCAGGTGTCCAGCGCATCGTGCCTCCTCAAATGAACTATGAGCCCATTATGAACGAGCGGGCCCTAGCGAGGATCAGAACATGAACTTCATGCCGGCCGCGGCCCAGATGCGCGGCGTCCGGAATCCGTCCTCGAAGTAGCGCTGATTGAGCAGATTCTCCACGCGGGTAAAGAACCGCAGCGAACGGCGATCTCCCACGGGAATGGTGTAGTTCACCGAGGCGTCGAGCTTACGGGGGCCGTCGAACTGGTAGGGGCGGCTGCCGCTGCCGACGAAGAACGAGCCGGAGACGTACTCGCTGGCGCCCAAGAAATCGGCGGTCAGTTGCAGCCGTTTGGTGATCTGTTGCGTGGCCACCAGCGTGAACATATGGGGGAAGACGCGGATGGCGCGCAGAGAGCCGCCGACCAGCGAGCTTCTGCGCTCGTCGGCGTTGGTGTAGGTGTAGGACGACGTGAGGATGAGGCTGCGGTAGGGCCGCGCTTCCACGGCGAGTTCCATGCCGCGAGCCAGACCGCCGCCCATGTTCACGTAGCCGCCCCAGCGTCCAAACGGATCGTTGCTGAGGCCGGCGTAGCCGATCACTTCCTGAAGGCGCGTATAGAAGTAGGTGGAGCTGACCCGGTAGCGTGAGTTAGCGAAGTACTGATCGAAACCGAAGTCGAAGGAGACGGTGCGTTCCGGGCGCAGGCGCGGATCGCCCAGCGGGCTGAAGGCGCCGAAGTAGAACGAGGACCCGATTCGTTCGTACAGCGTGGGCGAGCGGAAGCCATTGCCGGCGTGGGCGCGCAGCTTGGTGGAGGACTGCGGCATGAAGTAGGAGAGCGTCGCATCGCCCGTCCATGAGTTCGGTGCGCCGGCGAAGGTTACGCCGACATAGTTGGGCGCGCCGCCTTCGAACTTCGGCGCGGTCAGGTTGAAGTTCTGGAAGCGGCCGCTGAGCGCGAGCTGCAAGCGGTCTGAAAAGAACTTCAACTGGTCCTGCACGAAGAGCGAGTTGCTGCGTTGTTTGGCCGATGCGCGCGCGTTGACGCGGGCGGAGGCGGAGGGATTCTCGTCACTGGAGGCGTTTTCATACGACTCGCGCTCCCACTCCCATCCGGCAGTGAGCAGATTCCAGCGCGCCAGGACGAGGTCCGCGCGGGCTTGGATGGTATCCAGCCGCCCGGCGAAGAAGCTCGATGAGTTGTAGAGAGTCTGGAAGCCCTGACCGGCGGGGCCGTTGCGGGAATCCCGATCGGAGTTGACGCCCTGGTAGCTTACCCGGTAGCTGAAGCGCGGCGCCAACTGCTGGTTCCAGTTGATCATCGTGGACACGAAGTTGCCGATGCGGTTGCTGTCGGGATCGTAGAAGTTGGGCGCGAAGGTCGCGCTGCCCCACTGGAACGGCTGTCCGCGATCGCCGAGCTGCATCTGATTCTGTGCCAGCGGGATCGCGATGATGGTGCCGGAGCCCGGCAGGTTAGCGAGCGGCGCGGCTGAGGGGCTGGAGTTGACGCCCACGGTGCTGGTGGTGCCCAGCACCCGGCCGGAGAGCGATGACGCGGCGTTGGGCCGCCACAGCAGGTAGCCTTGGCCGCTTGTGTTATTAACGTTTTCGACGCCATCGACTCCGCCATTGACGTTGAGGTTGGCGAGGCCGGCGCTGTACTGAAGACGATCGTTCTTCAGCCCGCCGGAGACGCGCGCCAAGCCTCGGAACAAGCCCAAACCGCCGCCTTCGCCGCTGAGTTCGCCTCGCACCGAGCCTCCGCCCTGATCGGTGACCATGTTGATGACGCCGGCCGTGGCGTTGGTGCCGTAGATGCTGGAACCGAGGCCGCGCAGAATCTCAATACGGTCGATGTTGACGAGTTGCATGTCGCCGAGAAAGCCTGTGGCGTCGCCCTGCACGCTGGCCACATCGCGAAAGCGCATGCCGTCGAGCAGCAGGCCTGTGTCGGCAGCTCGCAGTCCGCGGGTCTGGATGCGCGTGAACGAACCGGGGCCGCCGAGCTGCTGCACGCGCAGGCCGGGCACCAGGCGCACCGCTTCCGTGAGAGAGATCTCATTGCGGCGGGAGAGTTCCTCGCGATCCACGATGTCCATCGCCTTGCCGGACTCAATCGTGGATTGCGGCGTAGTGGACGCGGTCACCAGCACACGCGAGGTAAGTCCTTCCACCTCCAGCCTCAACTCCACGCTGGCCGGTTTGCCCGCGACGAGCGTGACGCTCACCGGGCTCACCTGATCCAGGCCGGTGGTGCGGGCCTCCACCAGGAATTCGCCCGCGGGCAGGCGCTCAAACTGAAATGCGCCCTGCGCGTCAGAGACCGTGCTGCGCTGCAATGATGTGTCGCGGTTGTAGAGCTTGACGGTCGCGTTGGGCACGGCGGCGGAAGTTGGATCCAGCACGCGGCCGGTGAGTGTGGGTACGCGGTTGTCCTGTGCATAGACACACAGAGCCGCCAGAAAAGCAGACGTTAGAACGCGTTGCATGCGCCCCTCCCTCGAGAGCTTTTTGAATTACCGGAAGAGCTTCCGGTCCGACGGCAGGTCTTCGGACTTTCAGGCGGGTCTCGAATTGAATTCGAGTGTTCCTAGTATCCGCGGCTTCCCAAGCCCCATGGCTCAGTGCCTTCGTGCGGAATTCGTTCCTGATTACCGCTGCGGGACAGTCCCGGATTCACACCGGGTTCCCTCTTGCGCGACTGACGCGAACGCCAGCCGACCAGTCGTAATCAGATTATCCCGTCCTAAATGCGGCTTGTCAATGCGGGAGGGTGAATGTGACCTCCAACCCCGGTTGAGCGTTCCGGGCCGACAACGCACCATGATGCAGGCGTATGGCGCGCTGCGCGATGGCGAGGCCGAGCCCCACGCCGCCGGAATCGCGCGAGCGGTCGGCCTGCACCCGAAAGAACGGGCGAAAGATCTCTGCCAGCATCGCGTCCGGCACGCCCGGGCCGAAATCGCGCACACGGATCGTGATGCCGTTCTCCGCCGTTTCGGCTTGCAGCACCACCTTGCCGCCGCCCACGGTGTGGCGGACTGCATTCTGCACGACGTTCTCAATCGCGCGGCGCAGCAACACCTCGCGGCCCTGACAGCGGAGGCCATCGGGGATGGCGGCATCGAGATCGAAGCGGGTCTGGATCTCTCTGAGCAGAGCGGTGAGATCGATGGGATCGGTAGGACGCTGCGAGGGATCGCCCTCGGCCCGGGTCATGTCGGTCAGTTCGCTGATCAACTCCGAGAGACGTGCGATGTCCTGTTTGGCTGAGTCCGTACGGCCCATCTGGACCGCCAGCGAGAGGCGCGTCAGGGGTGAACGCAGTTCGTGCGAGATGTCCTGAAGCAGGCGGCGCTCGGCGGTGAGCAGCGTCTCCAGGCGGTCGGCCATGGTGTCAAAGTCACGAGCCAGATCGCCCAGCTCATCGTGCCGGCGAGATCTCGTGCGAAGGCTCAGCTCGCCCGCGCCGAAGTTTCGAACTGTCTCGCGCAACTCGCGCAGGGGTTTGGCGAGGTGCCGAGCAAAGACCCAGGCCATCAGCGCGACGAGGATGGCGATCCAGGAGAAGTAGGGCAGGAACGCGAGAGGATCCGGCCGCGGAGGCGCGCTGGAGAGCATGGTGTACCGGCCGTCGGCGGTGCTGACAGCGATGATGGGCGAGCGCGGCCGCGCCTCGGCCTTCTGCCGGGAACGATCCTCGCCTGTCAGGACGTCGCGGGCGTTGGCATCCAGCAGATAGTGGCCGGGCGTCAGGAAACGATCGAGCTTGCCGAGGTAGCGGCGCAACTCCGCCTGGCCGCCGCGCTCGTAGGCCTCGACGGCGGTCTCGAGCTCCAACTTGTGCATGCCCATGAAAATCATGCGCGGCTCGGCCGGCCGCGGCGTGAACCAGATGTTGGTTACCATGAACGCCGCGAACGACACGGCCAGCGTGGCGAAGAACCAGAGCGTCAGCTTGGCGAAGATGGATCTCACTGTGTGTCCTGCGTGAAGATGTAGCCGGAACCGCGAATGGTGCGGATCAGCGTGCCGGCGTCGCCGAGCTTGCGGCGGATGTGGCTGAGGTGGACGTCGATGGAACGGTCGAACGGCGACGCCTCCCGCTGATAGAGGCGCAGCGAAATTTCGTCGCGGGAGACCACGCGGCCGGCAGCGCTCATCAGCACGTCGAGAATGTCGAACTCCACGGCGGTGAGTTCCACGGCTGCGCCGGCGACGAAAACGTTGCGCGTGGCGGGCTCCAGCCGCACGCCGCAGAGCTCAATGGCGGGCGCCTTTTCGCGGGCGGTGACGCCGGTGGCACGGCGCAGAACCGCCTGGATTCGCGCCACCAACTCGTCCGGATTGAATGGTTTCGGCAGGTAATCGTCAGCGCCGGCGCGCAGGCCGTGGATGCGATCATCGGGCTCCCCTCGCGCTGTCAGCATCAGCACAGGGGTGTCGTTGACGCGCCGCAGTTGTTCCAGCACGGCGAAGCCATCCATGCCCGGCATCATCACGTCCAGCAGGATCAGATCGTACCGCCTGGCCGTCGCCATCCGCAGCCCGCTGATGCCATCGTTGGCCGTTTCGGATTCAAACCCCTGCTGTGCGAGGTAATCCCGTAGCAATGCGGTGAGGTCGCGGTCATCGTCGATCAGCAGTAGCGCCACACCCCGATTGTAGGACCGCGTGCGCCCATTGTCCGGTGTTTTACACTTCTTTACCCCCTGATACACTGAAGATTCCCCACTTGCGCAACACTCTACGCATCCTCTCCGGCATTGGCCTGGTTATTCTCGGCATCATCGGGCTCATCATGCCGATCATGCCGGGATGGGTATTCTTGATTCCAGGGCTGGTGATCCTGGCCGACCATTTCCCGCCGGTCCGGCGGCTGTTGGATTGGGCCAAGCGGCACTACGAGGAGCAGAAGAGCAAGCACGTCGGTTAGCTCAGCGGCATGATCAAAAACATCACCGTGCACGGGGCGCGGATGCACAATCTGAAGAACATCAGCGTGGAAATCCCCCGGAATACGCTGACGGTGATCACCGGCCTGAGCGGCTCCGGCAAGTCTTCGCTCGCGTTCGACACCATCTATGCGGAGGGCCAGCGGCGCTACGTCGAGTCGCTCTCGCCCTACGCGCGCCAGTTCCTGGATCAGATGGAGCGGCCCGAAGTGGACTCCATCGACGGTCTGAGCCCGGCCATCTCCATCGAGCAGAAGACGACGAATCGCAGCCCGCGCTCCACCGTCGGCACTATTACAGAGATCTACGATTACCTTCGCCTGCTGTGGTCCTCGATCGGCGTGCCGCACTGCCCCAACTGCGCCATCCCGATCTCCAAGCAGACCACCCAGCAGATCCTGGAGCAGATCCTCGCCATCCGGCAAAACGAGCGCATCATGATCCTGGCGCCCGTGGCGCGCGGCCGGAAGGGCGAGTACAAGAAGGACTTGGAGAAGTTCGCGCGCGCTGGCTTCGTGCGGGCTCGGATCGACGGAGAACTGCGCGGGCTGGACGAAGAGATCCTCCTGGACAAGCGCAAGAATCACACCATCGAAGTGGTGGTCGATCGCCTGCTGGTGAAGCCTGGATTGGAAAAGCGCCTGGAGGCTTCCATCGAGACGGCCACTAAACTAGCCGGCGGCCTGGTGACGGTAGCGGTGGTGGACGGCGAGGAGCGGCTCTACTCGCAGAAGATGGCCTGCCCGGACTGTGGCGAATCCGTGCCGGAGATCGAGCCGCGTTCGTTCTCGTTCAACAGTCCTTATGGCGCATGCGACTCATGCCACGGGCTCGGCAGCAGTTGGAGTTTCGATCCCGGCAAGGTGATCGTCGATTCGTCGAAGGCGTTGTTCGACGGCGGACTCGGGCCGGGCGGCAGTTCGGCGCTGATGCAGCAGGCCGTAGGCGCGGCCGCGGCGAAGCTCAAGATCAACATCACGAAGCCCTTCGAGAGCCTGCCGCCGAAGGCGCAGCAGTCCCTGCTCTTCGGCAACGGCGATTTCCAGGGCATCATCAAGATCCTGGAGCGTGCGTTCGAGGATTACAGCGAGGGCTACCGCGACTATCTGATGGAGTTCATGGCGGCCACGCAGTGCGATGCCTGCAAAGGAATGCGCTTGAAGCCGTCGAGCCTGGCCGTGCGCGTGAAGGGCATGTCCATCGGTGATTTCACGGCGATGCCTGTGGCGCGCGCCCTGCCTGCGGCGCAGGCATGGGTCTTGACCCCGCGCGAGGAGCAGATCGCCACGCGCGTCGTGGAGGAGATCCGCAACCGGCTGGAGTTTCTCACGCGCGTCGGGCTAGACTACCTTTCGCTGGACCGCTCGGCCGCCACGCTCTCCGGCGGCGAGGCACAGCGTATCCGGCTGGCCACGCAGATCGGCTCCAAGTTGCGCGGCGTGCTGTATGTGCTGGACGAGCCCTCCATCGGCCTGCATCCGCGGGACAATTCACGGCTGCTCGACACGCTCACGCACCTGCGCAACCTCGGTAACACGGTTTTGGTGGTGGAGCACGATCTGGAGACCATCGAGCGCGCCGACTACGTCATCGACCTTGGCCCCGGCGCCGGCCGCCTGGGCGGAGAAGTGGTCGCCGCGGGCACGCCCAAACAGATCGCCGCGAAGAAGGACTCGCTTACGGGCCAGTACATGCGCGGCACGCGCTGTGTCGAGACGCCCACCTACCGCCGCCCCGGCAACGGCAACAAACTCGTCGTCAAGGGCGGGCGCGAGCACAACCTGAAAGACGTGACGGTGGAGTTCCCGCTGGGCACGCTGACTGTCGTCACCGGCGTGAGCGGCAGCGGAAAATCGACGTTGATTCACGACCTGCTGTACCGCACGCTCTCGCAGCATCTGTATAGCAGCAAGGCGAGGCCGGGCAACTTCGATGGCGTGGACGGGTTGGAACTGATCGACAAGGTGATCGAGA
>CAYVDY010000345.1:0-7554 GCA_964450255.1 uncultured Candidatus Solibacter sp.
CTCAACGGCGCCAATAGCCGTCGCCCGTGTTCGGTAGGCAGATTCGCGATGGCCGGCCTCTGGTCGTACTCCCCGGCTGCGCTGAAAGCCGCCGCTATCGCCAAAACGCTGAGATCCTCCAGCGAAAGTCTCGCAATGCTGGCTATGCGAGTCATTTCGGACGGATTGGAATTGCGGAGGAAGATCGTCCCGCACTGGGCGGCGACATAGAACGAGAAGCTGAAGCTGTAGACCAGGAGGTTCTTCCTGATGCCGGCCGGGTACCAGATCAGAAATGCGGCAATGGCGAGCAGGAAAATGAGCAACGTCAGGCTGACGGCGGATTCGATCAGCATCACGGCGCGAATTATGTGGAACCGCTCGCCCGCGAAGTCCATCTCCCCAAGGTGGACGAGGATAGCAACCCCCGCGCTGACGCCCAACACGCCTAGCATCACACGCCGGCCCACAATGGAAAGTCCCTGATAATCCCGGAAAGCCAGTCCGTGGATCTCCACCGCCACCCAGATGTACGAGAGAAGCAGCAACGGCACCGTCGCAATGTAGGTGAGTGCGTAGGCGTTGGTGTTTACGTTCAGCGCCAGGTGGGGGATCGCCCTGAGGATTTGAAGTCCCATGCAACAGGCGAGTGCGGGATAACGACGGACTAGGCCGAGGGTATAAAGCCGCCCCAGCACGGCAGCCATCAAAAGTAGTCCGAAATACCAGACAAGGTCTTCAAACTGCGGCATTGCGGGCATTGGGTGAATCGTCGGTCCGAGTACGATCCACCCAAGCATAGCAAATCAGTGCCAATACAGCCTCAGCCCTGGATCGGTCCCGTAAACAGATGCGGGCCTGAGGCTTGCCAGGCGCGCTCAGCGAGCGTCGGCCTGCAGGATCTCCGCTTCGCCATTCATGCTCGGCGGATCTGGCGGCTGGGGCGGGCAGGGGTAGCAGCCCGGCATGGGCACGCTCGCCACAGCAAGGTTCGCGACGCCCACGGTGGGAAGCGCCAGAATCGCGGCCAAAATGAGTCTTCGAATCATGTGAGTAAATTCCTTCTTTGGAGTGGAGTCAGACACGGTTTATGAACACGAGCATAGCCGTGGGCTGCTAGTTCTAAGGTGTGGACCGTATGTTTTTCGGTAATCGGAACAGACTCGGCACTCCTTGCGAATTCCAGAAAAGCTTCTCCTCCCGCCGTGAGCCGCGACATGGCTCACGATTGGAACTAGGCAAGCGATCCGATTGGGGGTACGATCTAGGTAGTGTTTAAAGAAGGGCAAATGGAATGGGAACGGCGGCCTGCGGAGGACCTGTGGCGTCGCACGCTATCGATGATTCACTCGGTCTTTGGCCGTTTGGAGTACCTGGCGCGCATCCGGAACCCGCATTCGGGCCGATACGAACACCACGGACTGGCGCTGGTTTTCGGCGGCGACGAGGCCGATCTGGCGCTTCGCGACAGCCATCTGCAGGTTTTTCGGGAGTGGCTGAGTCTCGATCTGGAGAGGCAGAAGGCCGATCTGGAACTGTTCCTGGCTGAACAGCCAACCAACCGCCGCACGATGGTCGAGACTTGGCGTCGGCTCGCCCCGTATCGCGGCTTACCGCCAGTATCCGCGTCTGCGCCTGAACTTCAACTCTACCTGGGCGATCTGGAACTATTGCTGGAGGCCATCAGGAACGAGTATGCGGGCGCAGGGTCGGGTCCAGACGATTGGCAACGCCGCAAACCTGGCCAATGATCTCAACGCCCGACGGGTAGGGGAAGATCATCGGCGCCGCACTCGATGCGGGGTGAGGCAGTGCCACCAGCGTTTCCCCATTCAGGCTGCACCACGCGCATAGCCAACCCTCCCGGTGCTCTAGAAAATACAATGGCCGGTCAGTTTCGGAAGTCCAGCCATTCGGCGCTATCTTCCGGCGGGTCTCGTCAATCAGCAATAAACTGCCGGGTTGCAGCATCGGGTACATGAAGTAGTCGTCGAGACCAACATAGGCGTACCGGTGGTTCTTGAGATCCAGTCCGGAAACCAACATCAGCGGTAACATGCCCCAGCTCTGAATGAAGCGGCTCAGAAATGTGGTCTGGCGAAGGTCCAGGCCGGGATCCAGCGACAACGGAACCTGCACCTGTCCAATCTGCGCCAACCCCAACGGTTCACGCCCCAGTGAAAGCAGATGCGACTTTGGCGGAGCGATCTGCGCAGAGTCGGCCGCCAACAACCCGGCATCCACCCCGTACCACCGAAGGACCTCAGCGATATCGAGGCGATAAATCGCACAAAGTGAGTACAGTTTAAAGACTGAAGGCACGACATTGCGGTTCTCAATGTCGGACAGGCGGCTGATCGCGATGTTGAATTCGCTGTTCTTGCGGCGGTCCGCGATCTGCAGGCTGAACTCCTCCACGTCCCTGTACTTCAGTCCCAGCCTTTCCCGGGTTCGCTTCAATTTCTGGCCGGGCTCATCCATGATAAAATCGGGATCGCTCCAAGATGCTCCGCAGGCCCCTTAAGTAGAATGTATCGAGACACATACAGTAGTACTCCGGGGTTGGTGAGAGTGCCGCTACATTGATTGTGTTCTGAATTCGGAACAGTTGCAAGCCGCTTGTGAAAATCTGCGAGTTGTCAGAAAAGGCCGTAGTACTGTTTTCTTAGCTGGGGACTACCATGACTGCCAGAACTAAACACGTCCGCGCTGCGTTTCAAGGCGAACTGGGCGCCTTCAGCCACGAGGCGGCCACCCGCCTGCTCGGACCAGCCGCGCTCGTCGAGCCCTTCCAGCGATTCGAGGAAGCATTCGTTGCGCTCCGCGACGGCGCTGTTGACGCGGCCGTCATCCCCGTCGAGAACACGCTCCATGGCTCGGTTCATGAAAACTACGATCACCTTCTGAATTTCGACCATCGCATCGTGGCTGAAACCAATGTGAGGATCGTCCATAACTTGATTGCCGCTCCCGGCGTCAAGTTCTCCGCACTCAAACGAGTCTATTCCCATCCCGTCGCGCTCAACCAGTGCCTCAAATTCCTCGCGGCCAACCCCGCCATCGCGCGAACCCCATTCTATGACACCGCCGGCAGCGTCAAAATGGTCATGGCCGAAGGACTCGAAGATGCCGCCGCCATCGCTTCGGCCGTCTCCGCTGAAATCTACGGCGCCCGGATTCTCAAGCGCTCCATCGAAGATGATCGCCAGAACTACACCCGGTTTGTCCTGCTGCGACGAGCAGATCAACCCGCCCTGCGGCTCGATGAACCCTCGAAAAAGGGCTGGAAGACATCGTTGGTCTTCACGACGCGCAATCAGCCAGGCTCCCTTTTCAAGGCACTGAGCGCGTTCGCACTGCGCGATATCTCCCTGGCTAAGATCGAGTCGCGCCCTCTCCGCGGGCGCCCCTGGGAGTATCTCTTCTACCTTGACCTCCTCGGCAACGTCGAGGAGGAGCGCGTCAAGCGGGCCCTGGGCCATCTGGAGGAATTGGCCGACATGCTGCGCGTTCTGGGCTGCTACCGCGTCTGAGCGCTGGGTAGCCGCCCGTCGCTGACGCATTCCGCCGGTTTCGGTGTCCCGCCAGGTGGCTTTCCTCTATACCCGTCGGCGTGACGAGCCGGTACTCGGAAGTGAACCTCGCACGGATGGCCGAGGACCTGACCCGTCCTCTGCCAGGTCGGCGCGGCTGCTTCGGGCAGTGCGAAACGCCGTCCGTGTTGCCGAGCTCGGAAAACAGGCCCGGATCGCCGACTGCGGTCGGTCATCTGGAAGCAGCGGAAACCCGGTCCTGTACGGTCTCCCGGACTGCGCCGCTGGGCGCGGCAACGGCCCTGCTGCGGAAACTGCGGATAGCGCTCACGGTCCGTGACGGCTGGCGGATTCGCCGGGAACCCGACGAACCCCCGGCCCGCCCTCATGTCCGGTGGTGTGAGAGAGGACCCGCGAGGCTTCCCTATCTCCCCATCCGTAAGCATGATATATTCAGGTCGCAAAATCTCAATAGGAGGCGGCTATGGGTTGCTGCATGCACGGCGTGACGCGGAGGCAGATGCTGGCGGGGGCGGCCGCGCTGCCGCTGGTGCAGGGGGCGAGCGGAGCGGCCATGAAACCGGGCGAGCGGCTGACGCTGCGTGTTCAGCCCGTGCTGGTCTACCAGTTGCCAAAACGAAGGCCGCAGACAAGCTGGCGCAACTGGGGCGGCCTGCAGTCCGCGCAGGACGTCACTGAGGAGAAAGAGCGCATCGGCCGCGAACTGAAGACGATCGCCGGACAGACCGAGTATCCGGTGGAGTTCCTTCCGCTGCGCGAGGTCACCGACGTGGCCTCGGGCAAGGCGGCGGCCTCTGGCGAATACGACGTGCTGCTGAGCTATGCCTCCGGCGGCGGCGCCAATGTGCTGGAGAGCGTGTCGCGGCCGGACCGCCGCGAGATCATCTTCCTGCGGCACCGCTCCGGCCCGGTGTCGCTGTGGTACGAGATCATTCACCCCCGCTATCTGCGCAAAACCGTGGACGAGTTGGGCCAGCCCGGCGTCACCGCTCAGGATGTCGTGGTGGACGATCTCGGCGACGTGGCCTGGCGGCTGCGCGCGCTCGGCGGGCTAAAGAGCACGCTGGGCCGCAGAATCCTGTGCCTTGGCGGTGCGTCGGGCTGGGGCGCCGGCGGCAGAAAGGCGCCTCAACTGACCCAGGACATCTTCAAGATGGATCTGGCGCCGGTGACATACGACGAACTGGGCCGGCGGTTGAAGTTGGCTCAAGCCGACGTGGCCGGGGTGCGGGTGTGCCGTCAGTTGGCGGCGGATTATCTCTCGAAGAGCGGCGTTCGTATGGAGACGGACCGCGCCTCGGTGGAGAATGCGTTCGTACTCACGGGCGTGCTGCGCACGATGATGAACGAGGCGGGCGCCACGGCCTTCACGATCAACAACTGCATGTCCACCATCATGCCCATCGGCCAGACGACGGCCTGCCTGCCTCTCAGTCTTCTGAACGACGAGGGCTATCTGGCCTTCTGCGAATCCGATTTCGTCGTCATTCCCTCCGGGATTCTCTTGAACTCCATCTCCGGCCTGCCCGTGTTCCTCAACGACCCCACAACCCCGCATCACGGCCTGGTGACGCTGGCCCACTGCACCGCGCCGCGCAAGCTGGACGGCCGGAACCTGGAGCCTGTGCGATTGATGACTCACTTTGAAAGCGACTATGGCGCCGCACCCAAAGTGGAGATGCGCGTAGGGCAGAAGGTGACCAACATCGTGCCGGACTTCAACTTCAAAAAATGGGTAGGGTTCGAGGGCGAGATTCTTGGTAATCCGTTCCTGCCCATCTGCCGGGCGCAGATCGACGTGGGCATCAAAGGCAGCTCCGACCGGCTGGCCGAGGAGATGCGCGGCTTCCACTGGATGATGTGCTACGGCGACTATATGAAGGAGACCGGGTACGCGCTGAGGAAGTTGGGAGTGGAGTGGGTGGACATCAGCGCGCCACGGGTGTGACCGGCGCCAGCGCGATTGGTATCCTGTTGAACCAGGAGAATTGTGACGCACGATGAAGACACTCTTCCTGTTTGCGGTGATGGCAGGCGTGGCGCTGGCGCAGAGTTCAACCTTGTTGTTTGAGGACGTGAAGCTGTTCTACCAGAAGCCGGGCGAGACCAAGTGGCGCGACGACAGGGCGCTGCTGGCGCTGGATGGCGGGCAGAGGGTGATGATGCTTCTGAAGGACAACAAGCCGTTGTTCGTGATGCGGTACGACAATATCGGCTCCATGGCGTTCGATCAGAAGAAGGACAAGACCCTGACGCTGAAGTTCGGCGGCGAGTCGGGGCCGGCCGGATCGGTGCGGATGGAACTGCCGGGCAAATGGAAAGACATTCTGGAGGCGATCAGGAGCCAGAGCCAGAAGCCTGTTCAGATGGTGATGAACAAGTAGTCCAGGTTTCTACCGGACGGTCCAGCCGCCGTCCACCATGAGGGTGTGGCCGGTGATCAGCGATGCCGCCGGCGAGGCAAGGAATACCACGGCGCCCGCGACCTCCACCGGTTGGCCCACCCGGTGCAGCGCGGCAATCCGTTGCTCCACTTCGGCGCGGAATGCGGGATCGGCCAGGTATGGACCCGTGCTGGGCGTCTCGATAAAGGTGGGCGCCACTACGTTGACGTTGATGCCGTAGCGGCCCCACTCCACAGCCTGGCACTTTGCCATATGAGCGATTGCGGCCTTCGTCATGCAATAGACGGAAACGCCCGGCAGGGCCACCGCGCCAGCCTGCGAGCCGAGGTGGATAATCCTCCCGCCGCCCTGACGGATCATCACCTTGGCGGCCTCCTGGCTGGCGAAGAACGTTCCCTTCACGTTCAGGTTCATCACGCTATCGTAGTCGGCCTCGTTGACAGCCTCGGCGTCTCCAACAATCGCGAAACCTGCGTTGTTCACCAGAATATCCAGCCTTCCGAAACGCTCCACCGTGGCCGAAACCGCGGAACGGACTTCCTCCAGGCGCGTGACGTCCATCTGCAGCGCAAGCGATTGCCGTCCCAGCGCAGTGATGGCCTCCGGCAAACCGCCGTCAGCCCGGACGTCGCGAAGCCCCAGCGCGACATCAGCCCCCGCATTGGCCAGTGCCAGCGATATGGCGCGCCCCAGCCCGCGGGCCGCTCCGGTCACCAGGGCTACTTTGCCCGACAGGTCAAAACTCGGATATTGATCTACTTGATCCATGGCGAATAGGATAGCCCGGCCGGCCGGGGATGGACTGCGCAAAAAGTTGATGTCGTACCGCCCCGCGGTTGCGTCTAACTGAAAGAGGGTATCTTTACCTTCTTGAACAGAAAGGACCATTGAATGCAGGCAGGCGACATCATGCGGGCTTGGAGCATGATTCTAAAGGGCCGCAAGCCCACTCTCTCCATCGAAATCACCAAAGAATGTCCGTTGCGTTGCCCGGGTTGCTACGCCTATGAGGATCAGCATCTCGGCGGCGGAGTCAATCTCCGCCAACTCAGTGATTTCAAGGGTGAAGACTTAGTCCGCCGCGTTCTTCAGCTGGCCGACGAACTGAAACCGCTGCACCTCTCGCTGGTCGGAGGCGACCCCCTGGTGCGTTACCGGGAAGTGGAGCAGATGCTGCCGCAACTTCTGGCACGCGGCATCCACGTGCAGCTTGTGACCAGCGCGTTCCGGCCGATGCCGGAGATCTGGCGATCGTACAGCAATTTCACGCTGTCGGTCTCCGTCGATGGCCTGGAAGCGGAGCACAACGTCCGCCGCACGCCGGCCACCTACGAGCGGATCTTGCAGAATATCGCCAACCAGCGGGTGACCATCCATTGCACAATCACCGGCCAGATGATGAAGCGGCCCGGCTATCTGCGGGAGTTCCTCCAATTCTGGACGCCGCGGCCTGAGATCCACAAGGTCTGGTTCAGTATTTTCACGCCCCAAATCGGCGACGAGATGCCGGAGATCCTCACGCAGGCCGAACGTATGCAAGCCATCAAGGACATGCGCGAGCTCCGCAAGGAATTTCCCAAGCTCGACATGCCGGACGGTTTGATCGCGCAATTCGC
>CAYVDY010000346.1:0-7551 GCA_964450255.1 uncultured Candidatus Solibacter sp.
CGTCGAGGATCAGCGCCTCGTCCAGACAGAGAATCCAGACATCGGCCAGAATCCGCCCCTGCGCGTTCAGGAAGAACGCATAGCGAGTCTGCCCCGCCTCCATCTCCTGCACATGGTTCGTCGTCATGGCGTGCAGCAGGCGCTTGCGGTCCTCGCCCGTGACGCGGATTCGCCCGCGCGCGCTCACATCAATGATCGCGGCCGCCTGCCGCAGAGCTTCATATCCTGTCATTGCGCTATCTCGCGAGATTGCTGAAGTACAGGCCGATCACCACTACCAGCGCGCAGGAGCCCAGCGCGCTCTTGCGCCAGCGCGATTCCTTCTCCGCGCCCGCCGTGCCGCGCGCGATCAGGACGCACATTGTAATCACGTGCAGCGCGAGCAGGATCTTGATCCCGATGAAGGCGTGCCATCCGCCCGGCGCTCCCACCATGCGCCACATAAAATTGAAGGCGCCGGTAATCACCAGTGCGAGCGCGGCGATCAGCACCCCAACCCGCCAGGCCTTCACTTTGTCTATCGCCAGCGCGAGCAGAAGAAAGGCGCCGAGCGCCAGGTGCGAGTGCAGCAATACAGTGTTCATATAGTTCTACCTCTATACTGATGGTTCAGATGATCCACGAGATTCTCCCCGTTGGCATGCTGCAGTGCAACTGCTCGATATTCGGCGATGAACAGACTCATCAGGCCATTGTGATCGATCCCGGCGACGGTGACGACCTCACGGCCATCCAGGGCCTTCTCGCCAAACACGGCCTCACCGTCCAGGCCATCGTGATCACCCACGCGCACATCGATCACATCGGCGGCGCCGCCAAATTGAAGGCCCTCACCGGTGCACCAGTCTACATGAACGAGAACGATCAGCCGCTCTACGATCACATCGATACGCAGGCCGGCTGGCTCGGAATGGCGGCGCCGGAGCGCACCACCATCGATACGCCGGCCCGCGACGGCGACACTCTGACGCTGGGCGAAACCGCCATCCACGTCCTGCACACGCCCGGCCACACGCCGGGCAGCGTGTGCCTCTTCGTTCCGTCCGAGGAGACGCTCATCGCCGGTGACACGCTGTTTCGGGATTCCATCGGGCGCACGGATCTGCCGGGCGGCGACGGCCGCCAGATCATCCGCTCCATCCACAACAAGCTGCTCACGCTGCCGGAGGACACTGAGGTCATCTGCGGTCACGGCCCTGCCACCACCATCGGCCGCGAAAAAGAGCGCAATCCGTTCCTCAGGTGAGTTACTGCTCGCCCGGTGTGTCCATCGGCACGTCCACGTAGAACAATTCCTTGCCCGTGATGCCTTCGCGAATCCCGGTGACGTATATCTTCGCGTTCTTGCGGTAGCGCGCCTGGAAATAGAAAAACCCCGTGGCGCTCTCGCCCTTCAACAGAGTCTTCGCGCTCCACGCCCGCGTCTGCAGCTCAATCCCGCCCATCGGGTTCTTGCTCTTCTTCTTTGGCAGAGGGAATGGCAGCGACACACCCGGCCCGGTGCTCGGACGTTTCGGCCCGATCAGGTATGGCAGATCGCCCGGCGGCGTCGGCGCAATCTCGTTACCGGAGAATTGAAACGCCACCTTCATACGGTCCAGCAGCAGCGTCTGATCGCTGGTGTTCTCGAGAATCAGAAACACCGGCAAAACCCCATATTCGTTCGGGTTCACCTTGCCGAACGCAGGCTGCGTCTCCTCATCGCTTTCGAACTTGACAGCGGCAATCTTCAGCTTGCCCAGGTCCTGATGCGATGGGTACTCCGCCGCCGGCTTCGCCTTGAAAGTGCTCTGCGCCCAGACAATCGCCAACGCGGCGAGGCCGCACAGCGATAACATCAATAATTTGCGGGCCACTCTCATCTATCTCCTCTATTGGACCGTACAGGCGATCGCCTTCCCGTTCCTACTACTTTATCTTGCGGTGCGCATCGCCCGGAACCGCAACTACGCGCGCCGCGTCACGGAGCGCTTCGGCTTCCTGCCCCGCACTCTTCACCGGACGGTGCCCGGGGCCATCTGGTTGCACGCCGTCTCGGTCGGCGAGGCCATCACGGCAGTCGGCCTGTTGCAGCGGTTGCGGACGGAGATGCCGCACACGCCCATCTACGTCTCCTGCACCACGCTGGCCGGGCGCGCCATGGCCGAGCAGAAACTCGCCGCCCTGGCCGCCGGCATCTTCTACGCGCCGGTGGACTACCGCTTCGCCGTGCGCCGCGTGCTGCGGGCGCTGAAGCCATCCCTGGTGATCGTGATGGAGACCGAGATCTGGCCCAACCTGTACCGCGACACGCGCCGCAGCGGCGCCGGACTGCTCGTCATCAACGGCCGTATCTCGGACAAGGCGCTGCCCAGCTACCGGCGCTGGGCGTGGTTCTTCCGCGAAGCGCTTGCCTGGCCCAACGCGATTCTCGCCCAGGACGCCACCGGCGCCGCACGCTACCGCGAACTCGGGGCGGTCACCCCCATCGCCGCCGGCAATCTCAAGTACGACTTTGACCCCGGCGCCACGCACATCGCCGCGCCCGTCACGGCATTGCTCGAACGGATCGCACCGGAGCACGTCTGGATCGCAGCCTCCACCATGCCGCCCGCCGAACCCGGCGACCCCGACGAGGACGACGTGGTGATCGACGCATTCCAATCGATCCCCGGCCGCCAGCTTCTCATCCTGGTCCCACGCCGCCCCGAGCGCTTCGACTCCGCCGCCGCCAAGCTCGCCGCCCGCGGCATCGCCTTCGTCCGCCGCTCGCAGCTTACCGATACCAGCGAGCTGCCTCTGCCCGGCGTCCTGCTCCTCGACACCATCGGCGAGCTAAGCGGCCTGTTCCGCGTCGCCCACGCCGTCTTCATGGGCGGCACGTTCCCGCATCGCGGCGGCCATAACATCCTCGAACCCGCCGCCTTCGGAGTGCCCATCGTCACCGGCCCGCACATGGAGAACTTCGCCGAGATCGCGGCAGCCTTCCCCGCCGCCGACGCGGTGCTGACCGTTGAAACTCCTTCGCAGCTTGGCGCAGCCGTACAGCGTCTCCTCCGCGATCGCACAATCGGCGAGAACGGCCGCGCCCTCTCCGATGCGCAGCGCGGCGCCACCGCCCGCGCCGTCGCCCACATCCATGACGCCTACGCTCACGCCCTCCTCCGCCCCCCCTCGTTCAATCCGCTCTCGCACCTCTGGCTCGCCGGTATGGCGATTGACCGCTGGCGCAAGAACCTGGATCTCGATCTGCCCGGCCGCCCGGTCATCAGCATCGGCAATCTCAGCATGGGCGGCACCGGCAAGACACCGTTCGTCCTCTGGCTCACCGAGCGCCTCGCCCGCGAGGGCCGCAAGCCCGGCGTGCTGATGCGCGGCTATCGCGCCGCGCCCGGCCACGATGGCGAAGAGGCCGAATTGATCCGCCGCGCCGGTCACGCCGTGGTCGGCGTGGGCTCAGACCGCCGCGCCGCGCGTTGGGAGTTGGAGCGCACCTCGCAGCCCGATGTTTACATCCTCGACGACGGCTTCCAGCACTGGCGCACGCGCCGCGATCTCGACATCGTGCTCATCGATTCCATCGACCCGTTCCGCGGCGGCGTCTTCCCGCGCGGTCTGCTTCGCGAGCCCTTCTCCGCCCTGGCGCGCGCCGGCGTCGTCCTCATCACGCGTACTGAAAAAGGCCGCGCCTATCCAGGTCTCATCGCGGAGATCCGCCGTCACAACCCCGCCGTGCCCATCTTCCTCGCGCGAGTCACTGCCACGCCGCCGCCCGTCACCGAAGCCGGCGCCTTCTGCGGCATTGGCCAGCCCGAGAGCTTCCGCCGCACACTGCGCGACCTCGGCATCGAACCGCTATTTTTCGAGACCTTCCCCGATCACCACCACTATCAGCCCGCCGAGATCCGCGCCCTTGCCGCCCGCGCGCCCGCGCTGCTCTCCACCGAAAAGGATCTGCTCAACATCCCGCCCGCCGTCGCCGCGGAATGCCGCGTCCACGCCATCCCGATGCGCCTTGTCATCGACGGCGAGGAAGAACTCCTGACGATTATAAGAGAATGCCTTCGCGAGCCAGCAAAGCCCTCTTGACCTCAATGCCCGCCGAGAAACCTGCCAGCGACCCGTCCGCCCCAATCACCCGGTGGCACGGAATGAAGATCGGCAACGGATTCTTCCCGTTCGCCGCACCCACGGCCCGCGCCGCCTTCGGCTTACCCAGCGCGTTGGCAATATCTGCATAGCTGCGCACTTCGCCAAAGGGAATGTCCCACAACGCCTTCCACACGCTGCACTGAAACTCCGTACCCTCCACCTCGAAGGTCACTGAGAACACGCGCCGCTTGCCGGACATGTATTCCTTCAGCTCCGTCGCCGCCTGCCGCAGAATCGGCATCTTGTCGTTGCGATCCCCGGCAGCCCATCCTTCGGGCGCGCAATCGGCGTTCGTGCCAAATCGCGCCCGGCGGAGCGCGTCGCCCTCCGCTTCCACAAAGAGCACGAGATCCTTGGCGAGTTTCACGGCGGTCCAGTTCGGCATGCGTCCAGTATAATCTCGCCGTAAGCTATTCTATTTGGTGAAGCCCTGGGAGGCCGCATGCATAGACGCTCATTCCTGAAGACCGGCGCAGGCGTAGTCAGCCTGAACGCTTTCCCCTATCACCTCTTCGCAGGCACGGAGAAGAAGCAGGCCAGCGACATCGTGACGCTGGGCCCGCGTAAGATCAAGCTCAGCCGCCTGGCCATGGGCACCGGCACTAACGGCGGCGGCGGCAGTTCCAACCAGACCAAGAAGCTCGGCCTCGGCGGCGTCAGCAACATGATGCGCGCTGCTTTCGATAACGGCATCAACTTTTGGGATTCGGCGGACCAGTACGGCACTCACGCGTACCTGAAGGAGTCGCTCAAGCAGACGCCTCGTGAGAAGGTCGTCATCATGTCGAAGACCCACGCCTCCACGGCCGCGGAAATGAAAGCCGACATCGATCGCTTCCGCCGCGAAATCGGCACGGACTACATCGACATCCTGTTGCTCCATTGCATGATGGACGGCAACTGGCCCGACCGCAAGAAGGGCGCCATGGAGTACATCAGCGAGCTCCAGGAAAAGGGAATCGTCAAGACCAAGGGTGTGAGCTGCCACACGATGCCGGCACTGAAAACCGCTGCCGCTACACCGTGGGTGGAAGTGGATCTCGCCCGCCTGAACCCCGCCGGCGTGGCCATGGACGCCGCCCCGGGCGAAGTGATCCCCGTGCTGCAGCAGATGAAGGCTGCCGGCAAGGGCATCATCGGCATGAAGATCTTCGGCGCCGGCAAGCTGCGCGGCAAGCCCGACGAGTGCCTCCAATACGCGCTCTCGCAGAGCGTCATGGATTGCTTCACCATCGGCAGTGAAAGCTCCGCCGAGATGCTCGATCTGGTGAATAAGATCCCAGCCGCCAGCGTCCGCGGCTGAGCCGTCTTACCTCGCCTTCAACGCTGCCGTCAGCGCCGGCACCACGTCAAACAGATCGCCGACAATCCCGTAATCGGCGATCTCGAAGATCGGTGCGTTCGGATCCTTGTTAATCGCCACCACGCACTTCGAGCCCTTCATTCCCACCTGGTGCTGAATCGCGCCGGAGATCCCCAGCGCTACATACACCTTCGGCGCCACAGTCTGGCCGGAACTGCCCACCTGCCGCTCCATCGGGAGCCAGCCGCTGTCGCAGATCGGCCGCGACGCCGCCAGCTCGGCGCCCATCGCCTCAGCCAGTTCCTGCGCCAGCGCCACGTTGCCCTCTTCCTTGATCCCGCGGCCCACCGCGACGATCAGTTCGGCGGCCGAGAGATCCACGGCCCGCGCCGATTCCCGGAACGGCGCTTCCGGCTTCTGGCGGATCTGCGCGGCATCCAGAGCCGGGGTCCGCGTCTCGACACTCGCCGTGCCTGCCGTCAGCGATTCGCTGCGAAACGCCCCAGCCTGAAACGAGACGAATACCGGTCCCGCTGTGACTGCGGCCATATCCGCAATCAACTTGCCCTGAAACACCTGGCGCTGGAAGACCGGCGCACCGTCGACGATGCGGTATCCGATCGCATCACTGATCAACGCCCGCCCGCACCG
Organism: uncultured Candidatus Solibacter sp.; assembly: GCA_964450255.1. Lineage (GTDB taxonomy): Bacteria > Acidobacteriota > Terriglobia > Bryobacterales > Bryobacteraceae > Paludibaculum. Next base: position 6,086 of record CAYVDY010000346.1, read on the forward strand.
CGTGGCCAGCTTCGGGGCGAAGTCGCGCACCTGGTACGTGTGCGGGAAAAGCACATAAGCCGGGCTCAGCGCGCCCACCAGTTCCGCCAAGGCGGCGGTCGCCGCGTCAGCCGTATATTGCTCCAGCAGCGGATGGTCCAGCGCGATCACGGATGCCAGCGCATACTGGCTCAGTTCGCCCGCCAACCCCGTTCCGAAGACACAAGCGTGCACCGGCAGCCCCAGGTCGCGGCCCAACTGCTGGCCCGCCGCCAGCGTCTCGAACGACATCTTGTGCCAGGCGCCGCCGGTCTGTTCGGTGATGACGAGAATGCCGCTCATAATGCCCTCACTTCGAACCTGAGTTTTTCCACCAGTTGCGCCGCCTGCTCGGCCGGCGATCCAGCCAGCATCTGAGTCTGCTTGTTCTTCGGCGGCTGTGCGACGCTTTGAAGCGCCACGGACGCCTCCGGCTTTACGCCCAGCTCCGCGGCGGTGCAGCGGCGCACCTCCTTCGTCTTGGCCTTCTTGATGCCCATCAGCGTGGCGTAGCGCAGCTTGTTGATGCCGCTCTGAATGGTCAGCACGGCCGGCAACGGCATGGAAACGAATTGGAAGAATCCGTTCTCCAACTCCCGCTTCACGCGCAGTTCCGTCCCGTTGACCTCCACGGCCATGATGATGGTGGCGTGAGGCAGCCCGGCCAGCTCGGCCATCACAACGCCGGTTTGGCCGCCGCCTAGATCGTCGGACTGCAGTCCGGTGAGAATCAGATCCGGCGCTTCGCTCCGTGCCGCCGCGCCCAGCAGGCGCGCCAGGCTCAGCGTATCGTATACGCCCAGATCGTCTTCCTCGATGTGGATCGCACGGTCGGCGCCCTTCGCCAGCGCCTCACGGATGGAGGACGTCGCGCGCTCCGGCCCGGCCGAAAGCACGATCACCTCGCCGCCGTGCTGCTCCCGCAGTTGCAGCGCTGCCTCCAAGGCATACGCGTCCGGCTCGTTGATTTCGTGGGAGAGGTCGGTTTCGTCCAACCAGCGGCCATCTGCGCTGACGCGGATCTGCGAGTCACGCGCAGGAACCTGTTTCAGTGCGACGAGGATCTTCATCAGGACACCTCAGCGTAGGAAAGGGAAAGGCGCGCCAGTCACGTGAACTGGCGCGCCGGAACAGCCGCCGGAACAGCCGCCGGAACAGCCGCCGGAACAGCCGATGGACGCGCTACTCCGCGTAGCGCTTGAAGATCAGGCTGCCATTGGTGCCGCCGAATCCGAACGAGTTCGACAATGCATAGTCGATCTTCATCGGACGGGCTGTGTGTGGCACCAGGTCGAGATCAGCGCAGGCCGGATCCACGCTATCCAGATTCACGGTGGGCGGAGCGATCTGATCCCGGATGCCCAGAACCGTCAGGCCCGCTTCCATACCGCCGGCGCCGCCAAGCAGGTGGCCCGTCATGGACTTGGTGGAAGAAACCGCAACTTTCG
>CAYVDY010000347.1:0-7547 GCA_964450255.1 uncultured Candidatus Solibacter sp.
GCGGGCTACCCGCGTCAGAGTTGGGCAGTCATCCGGTGGGGCAGTTCCCCGAGGCCCAGGGATTGAAGCTCCCCCGCGTGTGGGGGGGCTCCTGCCTGTTCGAGCGCGACTTCCAACACGACCCTCTCGATAGAGGCTGACGCCTACTTGCGACGGGCGAACTGCCGTAATCCGCGCCCGGCCTGCGCCGCGAGACCGGGAAGAGAAGCCCCGTATACGTGGCGCATCAGCCAGCGATCCGCGCGTTCGTCGAGCTCCACCGGCACCGGCGACGTAGGAAGTGAGATCGACTCCACCGCGCGGAGGTACTCGGGCGTTCGCTGCGTGTGAGTCGCGTCGGCTCGGAAGCCCACGTTCTCGACCAGGTTCATCGGGGGCGCGGCCGTGTAACGTCCGGCCGCCATGCTGGCGAACACCAATGCGTTAATCCTCATTGCCCTCAGCGCCCTTGCGCTCAGCGCACAGCAGACAACTCCACCTTCACCGCCCGCCGAAAAGCCCCCCGCACTGCTCGGCCGTCTCGGAGCCCATACCCACAGAATCTCGACCGCCAACCCAGAGGCGCAGAAGTTCTTCGATCAGGGCCTGGTCCTCCTCTACGGTTTCCATCGCTACGAAGCGCTACGTTCCTTCCGCAAAGCGGCCGAGCTTGATCCCGGCGCAATCAAGCCGGTCTGGGGCATCGCCATGGCGCTCGGTCCGCACATCAATATGGACATGGACGGCGATGTCAATCTGAAGGAGGGCTGCGACGCGCTCTCCAAAGCGAAGGTGCTCTCACAGCAAAGCTCCGCGTACGAAAAGGCATATCTCGCCGCAGCCGCCACTCGCTGCCCAGAGTACGACCCAGGCCACTACACCGATGCCATGCGCCGCCTCCACCGGCAATACCCGGACGACCTCGACGCCGCCACTCTTTACGCCGAAAGCCTGATGATCCCAGTGCGCTGGAAATGGTGGAATGCGGACGGCTCACCCGCCGAAGGCACGGCCCTGGCAGTCGAACTGCTCGAACACGTGATGCGGCGCGACCCGGACCACCCCGGCGCCAACCACCTCTACATCCACGCCGTCGAGATGTCGCCTTCTCCGGAGCGCGCCATCCCCTCCGCCCAGCGCCTGATGGCCGTCGTTCCGGATGCCGGCCACCTCGTCCACATGCCCGGCCACATCTGGCTAATCCTCGGCGACTGGGAAACGGCCGCCGCCGTGAACGAGCGAGCCGCCAGAGTGGACAACGACTACTTCGCCAGAACCGGCGTGCAGAGCGGCTACCTCGGATACTACCTCCATAACCTGCACTTCGTCGCCTACGCCCGAGCCATGCAGGGCCGGGCCGCCGAATCCATCAAGGCCGCCGATCTCCTGGCTCACGAATCCGCCCATGCCGCCGAAACCATGCCGGAAATGGCCGACTGCTTCGTCCCTCATACGATCTTCACCCGCGTCCGCTTCGGCCGCTGGGACGAGGTGCTCTCCCTCGCGCGCCCCCATCCCAAGCTCCTCGCCTCCACCGCGCTCTGGCACTGGGCCCGCGCGATCGCCTGGACTGCAAAGGGAGACCGCGCCATCTCTACCCGTGAGGCCGAGTTGTTCCGCACCGCCACATCGAAGGTTCCTGCCGCCTGGCCGTGGCTGAACAATAAGGCGGTCGACGTACTGGCGCTCGCTGGCGAGGTGCTAAACGCGCGTATGGCGCCGAATGACGCCGCGGCCGTGGAGCATTGGCACCGTGCCGTTGGACTGCAGGACAAACTCAACTACGACGAGCCCCCAGCCTGGTACATGCCCCTGCGCGAGTCCCTGGGAGCAGCCCTCCTTCGCGCCGGCGACGCCGCATCGGCCGAAGCCGTCTTTCGCGAAGGTCTCCGCCGTTCCGCGCGCAACGGCCGCGTGCTCTTCGGTCTCATGAAGGCGCTTGAGGCGCAGCAGAAAACGGAAGCTGCCGAATTCGTCCGCCGCGAATTCGATCGTGAATGGAAGAGCGCCCAGGCCCCGCTTCGGCTGGACGCCTTGTAGCCGCCCCTATCCACTGGAATTGCCGCCGCATACAATACGGCCATGCGCTGCGCCGGTCCACTCGAACTCCCCATTCTGTTGGCACTGGCGATGATGCCCGCCTCCGCCCAGCCTCCGGATGACTTCCTGCGCAAGTTCAAAGAGGCCGAACGGCACATCGTGCGTCTCCCGCCCTCTGCCTTCCCCGGATTGCCTTCCAACCTGCGCCGCGAACTAGAGCGCCGGGCCTGCACCATCCCACAGGAGGCCTCTTCGAAGAAGCCGCACAACGTCATCCGCGGTCAGTTCGCCAAGTCCGGACAAACAGATTGGGCGGTCTTGTGCTCGGTCAAAGGAGCCTCCACCATTCTCGTCTTCTGGAACGGCTCGGAACTCAATCCCGCCGCCATCGGTAAGGAGGAGGACCGCCACCGTCTGCAGGTTGTCGGCGAAGATCGCATCGGCTACTCCAGAGAAATCACTCCGGCCGGCAGGGACTTCATCATGGGGCACTATGAAGCCTACGGTGGGCCCAAGCCGCCTCGCATCGATCATCAGGGCATTGACGACGCGTTCACCGGGAAGGCCTCTTCCACCTTGTACTTCCACCGGGGCAAGTGGCTCTGCCTGGCTGGCGCGGATTGACGAAGCTGTTGGCCTGACAAGTAGGCGGTGCACGGCCGGCCCGTCTTCCTCCATCCGCTCCGCCGCAACCGCAACCGGCACGTCTCTCATCACCGAGTCGCACACCGGCGAGAGCGCAGGTCCGAAGCAGCCCCACTCGCCTGACCTGCGCCCTCCCCATCACCCGTCCTCCGCTTACGGTGCCAGAGAGCATAACCTGTCATCAACAGCGGTGCCACAATCGCATATGCCGCGAAGAACGGTACCACCGCTTTCACCTCTCCCTTGAAATTCAGGCCCGCGATCAGCATTGCGAGTCCGACGTGCCTGTTCGTGTTGGTCAGCGCGATCGTCGGCCCTGCCAGACAATGGCCGAACGCCAGGCAAGCCAGAGCGAATAGCACTGCAGTCCCAGCGGCGCCAGGTCCCACGGCCCCCAGCACCCTCCGCATCGCGATCAGGATCACCAGCAGGTAGGCCATCACCAGCAGGTTTCCGATGCGGTTCAGCCACGGTTCCGCCTTCGCGGCAAACCCAGGCCAGCGGTGCTTTACCAGCAATCCCACAACCAGCGGCACGAACTGCATGCTCGCCACCTGCCAGGCCAGCGTCCACGGGTCCACCCACACATCGCGGTGATAATACCGTCCAATCGCAAACAGCAGCGCTGGAGTGATCACCGGCGTTAGCAGCCCGACCAATATCTGGTAGCCGGCCGCTAACCGCGGGTCGAAGAGGACGCCCTTTTGTGCCACCCTGCGGGTCAGCATCGGCGCCCCCGGTGCGATCGACATCACCAGCACTCCGCCACGAATCGCCGGCGTCAACGGCAGTGTCGCCACCATCAGCATCGCGAACAGCGGTGGCAGCAGAAACGTCGCGACGGCGCTGCCCAGCCAGTAGCCGCGGGGCAGCCGGGCCCAACGCGAGACTACCTCGCGCGGGTCCAGACTCATCCCGACCGCTGCCATCATCAGCAGCACCGTGAACACCCAGTAGACTTTCATTCAGCGGGGCTCCCTTCCCGCCCGACAGCAACCCCGATACCGCATTCCAAATCCGGCTCCGCTACACTCGGGTTGATGGGCGAGCAGCAGCCATGCATCGACTGACCGTTTCTTCGATTCGAGCCGGTGTCGCGACTCTCGGTGTCGCAGCCATCACCCTGATCTGTTCCAGGATACTGACTGTCAACGCCGCCACAACCGGGTTTTCCTACCTTCTCCTGATCCTTGCCGTCGCCACCGTCTGGGGCCTGCTTGAGGCAATCGCCGCGTCCGTCGTGGCGATGCTCTGCTACAACTTCTTCTCCCTGCCACCGCTCGGCCATTTCACCATCGCCGACCCGCAGAACTGGGCCGCGCTGTTTACATTCCTCGTCACCGCACTCGTGGCAAGCCACCTCTCCGACCGGGCCAAGAATCAAACCCTGGAGGCCAAGCGCCGCCAACGCGAGACTGAGCAGCTCTATGCCCTCAGCCGCGCCATCCTTCTCACCGATGCCACTCAGCCCGTCGGCTCGCAGGCCGCTCAGCACATCGCCCACATCTTCGCCGCCGGAGCGGTGGCGCTCTACGATTCCACCAGCGGCTCCACCTTCGGTGGCGGTGTGGATGAGCTGCCGGGCGTCGAGTCCGTTCTGAAACAGGTAGTCCTGCATGGCGCCCCGCACCACGATCCAGCCACCTCCGTGTACGCCTGGCCCATTGCCTTGGGGGGGCGGCCCATCGGCGCCCTCGCGGCAACCGGAATCCATCTCTCCGACAGTGCCGTCCAGGCATTGTTAAACCTGGTGGCCATTGCGCTCGAACGGGTTCGCGCCGAAGTAGTCACCAACAAGGCGGAGGTCGCCCGCCAAAGTGAGGAATTCAAGTCGACTCTCCTGGGCGCCATCGCCCACGAATTCAAAACGCCGCTCACCTCCATCAAGGTAGCCTCCACGTCGCTGCTCGCCGAAGGCGGAGCCCTCAGCGCTGAGCACCGCGAAATGTTGTCGATTATCGATGAGGAAACGGACCGCATGAGCATGCTCGTCACCGAAGCCGTCAAAATGGCGCAGATCGATGCCGGCAAGGTGAAACTCGAACGGTCCGCCATCGACATCGAGACCCTTCTCCAATCGGCAGTCTCCAGTTTCAGCGGCAGAGGCGACGTACGGATCCACGAAATCGACTGCGCGGACGGAATCCCCGAAGTTCTCGTCGATCCGGAGATGGTCTCACTGGCGCTCCGGCAACTCATTGACAACGCCTTGAAGTACTCGCCGCCCCCCTCGCCGATCCTGCTCAGCGCCGGCGCGGAGCCCGGTCGCGTCGTCATCCGCATCATCGATCAGGGGCCCGGGATTCCCGAGCGTGATCGCGAGAGGATCTTCGAGAAGTTCTACCGGCGCGCCAGCGTTCGTGAAAAGGTGCCAGGCAGCGGGCTCGGCCTGCACATCGCGCGAGAAATCATCAGGGCGCACGGCGGCGACTTGTGGGTAGAGGAAGGCCCAAGTGGCGGCTCTCACTTCTGCCTGGCCCTCCCCCGCTATCAGGCGACGATGCCATGAGCACCGGACGCATCCTTGTCGTTGACGACGAGCCGCAGATCCGCCGGGTCCTGCGAGTCTCCCTCACGGCCCAGGGCTATGAAGTGCACGACGCCAAGTCTGGCGAGGAGGCACTCGGCGCTCTTCGCGACCAGCGGTTTGACCTTGTCCTGCTCGACGTCAACATGCCTGGGATGGGTGGACTCGAAGCCTGCCGCGAAATCCGGAATACCTCGGAAGTCGCCGTCATCATGCTTACGGTCCGCAACTCCGAACAGGACAAAGTGGCAGCGCTCGACGCAGGCGCCGACGACTACATCACCAAGCCCTTCGGCACGCCCGAACTGCTGGCGCGAATCCGCGCCGCACTGCGCCGCCTGCCGGTTCTTCAGAGTGGCGATGGCGAGATCCTCCGTCTGGATAACGTGGAAGTGAACCTGGCCACCCGGCGCGTCACCGCCGATGGCAAAGAGTCCCGGCTCACCCCCAAGGAGTTCGATCTCCTTCACTACCTTCTCGCCAACGCCAACGTCACCATTCCGCACGCCAAACTCCTTCAAGCCGTCTGGGGGCCCGACTACGGCGACCAGGTGGAGTACCTCCGTGTCTTCATCAATCAACTTCGAAAGAAGATCGAAATCGATCCTTCCCATCCTCGCTACTTGATCACTGAGCCCTGGGTCGGCTACCGCCTCGTTCTGCCCGCCAAGCCCTAAACCGTCGCGTCCCAGGTCCCTAACGCAATCCTTATCCGCTCTTTATGACTTCCTTATGGGCTGCGCCCTAAGCTCGTGAGTGGAAGTAAGGATATGGGCGCGACACACGCAACCTGGACCGATCAGACCAGCCTGGACCGCACCGCCCCGGGAGCGCCGGATCACTGGGCGGTTTCTGGCAATGGCCGGACTCTCAAAGTCCTGGTCGTATTTACGAATCCGCCATGTACCCTGGAGGCCCTTCGCTACGCCGCCAGGTTGTCCCACGCCGAGCGAGTCTCCATTCGCTTGCTCGTCCCGCAGGTGGTCCCCTACCCGCTGCCGCTACAGGAACCGGCCGTTCGGACATCCATCCTCGCCCGGCGGTTGCTCACCATAGTCGTGCAGGCCGAGGTCGAAGCCAATGTGGAGATCCTGCTATGCCGGGACGCATGGGATGCCATCCACCAGGCCCTCGCCACTCCTCACCTCGTAGTCATCGGCGGCCCTCGCCGCTGGTGGCCTACTCGCGAGAAGCGAATTGCGAAGCGCCTCCGCGCCGAGGGGCACTATGTCTTACTCACCGAATCGAAAAGAGTCACCTATGCTTGACCTGATCTACATCTCCACCGCGTTCTTCTTCTTCCTGGCCTGCTGGCTGCTGACCAAGGCCTGCGAGAAGCTATGAACCCCGGACATCCAAAGAAAGAAGGCTGCCATGGATTACATCATCGCGGGACTCACCGCAGTCCTCCTCTTCTGCTACTTGGTCTACGCTCTTCTCAAACCGGAGAAGTTCTGAGGTACCTATGACACCGAACGGCATTCTCCAAATCGCCATCTACTTCGTCCTGATCCTCGCCGTGACGAAGCCCATGGGCGCCTATATGGCCCGCGTGTTCTCCGGTGAACGCACGTTCCTCCACCCGCTTCTCCGTCCGTTGGAGCGGCTGTGCTACGTGGTCGCCGGCGTCAAGGAAGATGTCGAGCAACGATGGACTCAGTACGCGGGCAGCCTGATCTCCTTCAGCTTCTTCAGCTTCCTGCTGGCTTACCTGTTCCAGCGGCTTCAGGGAGTGCTGCCATTGAATCCGATGGGCTTCAGCACCGCTGTCGCACCCGCCAATGCCACCGCGATGACGCCGGACCTCGCGTTCAACACCGCCGTTAGCTTCGTTACCAATACCAACTGGCAAAGCTACGTTGGCGAAACCACTATGAGCTACCTCGTCCAGATGGGTGCGCTCACGGTCCAGAATTTCGTTTCCGCTGCCGCCGGAATCGCAGTCGCCATCGCGCTAATTCGCGGTCTCGCCCGTCAGCAGGCCAGCGCCATCGGCAATTTTTGGGTGGATCTCACCCGCGCCCTAGTCTACGTCCTGCTGCCGCTGTCGCTGATTGGCGCTCTCTTCCTCTGTTCGCAAGGTGTCATTCAGAACCTGGGCTCCTACGCGAAGGTCACCACCCTGGAGGGCAAGGCTCAAGTGATTGCCCAGGGGCCGGTTGCCTCCCAGGAGGCCATCAAGATGGTCGGCACCAACGGCGGAGGCTTCTTCAACTCCAACTCGGCGCACCCTTATGAAAATCCCACTCCCATCACCAATCTCGTTCAGATGCTGATGATCTTCGTCATCCCCGCTGGACTGACCTACACACTCGGCAAGATGGTGGGCGATACGCGTCAGGGCTGGGCGATCTTC
>CAYVDY010000348.1:0-7544 GCA_964450255.1 uncultured Candidatus Solibacter sp.
ATGCGTATCCGCACTGGCGTCAAGGCTATCGAACTCTTCTGCGACGCCACCGGCGACGGCATCGTGGCATTCCTCGCCGGGGCCGCCTTCCGCATGGGCGCTGAGAGCAAGGAGGAGTTCGGCGAAGGCTTCGCTCCGGATTCCAGCTACGGCGAGCTGCTCGGCCACTCGCTCTACTTCTACTCCAAAGACACCGCCAGGGAAGTCAAGTTCATCCCACCGGCCTTCGCCCTGGCCGACATCACCGAGATCCCGCGCTTTCGCCAGATCCGCGCCTCGGATTCCGGCTGCCGCTTCTGGTGGCTGGAATACGGAGGCCGCCTCGATACCGTCCACGACACCGAGAAGATCAAGTGGGAACTGTGGCGCGTGGCCTACGGGGTCTGGAATCACATCAAGAACTCAGGCCAGTTTCCGGAGGCGGAAAACCTCACGCTGGAATGGGTCGGAACGATCCCCGGCAAACGCGAGAGCCGGCGCTTCGAAGGCGACGTCATCCTCACGCAGCAAGACGTTGTCGAACAGCCCTTGTGGCCGGACGCTGTCTCAGTTGGCGGCTGGGCAATGGATCTGCATCCCGCCGACGGCCTCTACAGCCCGCTCTCGCCCTGCACGCAGTGGCACGCCCGCGGGGTCTATCAGATCCCTTACCGGACGATGTACAGCCGCAACATCCCCAACCTGTTCCTCGGCGGCCGCCTCATCAGCGTGTCGCACGTGGCCTTCGGCTCCACGCGGGTGATGGCCACGTGCGGCCACAACGGACAGGCCGTCGGCATGGCCGCCGCGCTGTGCAGATCCAATGGCGTGATGCCCGCTCAGGTCGACATTCCCTCGCTGCAAACCGCGCTCCTACGCACGGGCCAGTTTATCCCCGGCTTCACCCTGCAAGACCCCGCCGACCTCGCGCCAACCGCCGCCGTCACGGCCTCCAGCCGCTTCGTCCTCGATCAGTTCAAGCCCAGTGGCCAGACCGTCCCACTCGACGCCTCTCGTGCGATGCTGCTGCCCTTCCCCGCCGGTCCCGTGCCCAGTTGCTCGTTCCTGCTCGATGTCCAGGCGCCCACCGAGCCCACCCTCGCACTGCGTTCCAGCGAGCGCCACGGCCACTTCCCGCCCGACGTTCCTCTGGCCAGGCGGACCATCACACTCCAACCCGGCACGGCGCAGAACGTCCGCATCGACTTCGAGCACAGTATCGATCAGCCCCAATACCTCTGCGTCTGCCTGCTCCAGAACCCCGCAGTCGCCGTCCACCTGAGCGAGCAGCGCGTTACCGGCGTGCTCAGCCTGTCGCAGTCAATGAACGCCGCCGTAGCCAAGGGTGCGCGGCAGGAACCGCCCGAGGGCATCGGCGTCGATACCTTTGAATTCTGGCTGCCAACGCGCCGCCCGAACGGTCAGAACCTGGCCATCACGCTCGATCCGCCGCTCGACCTGTTCGCGCCCGCCAACGTGACCAACGGCATCGCGCGGCCCACCACGCAGCCGAACGCCTGGGTCGCCGCCACCACCGATCCCGCCCCGCGCCTCACGCTGCGCTGGCCGGAACCCCGCACCATCTCGCGCATCGAGCTCTCGTTCGACACCGATTTCGATCACCCCATGGAATCCGTCCTCATGGGCCATCCGGAACGTTAGATGCCCTTCTGCGTCCGTAACTACCGCGTCCTCGACGAAACAGGTAACCTGCTTCACGAGTGCGCCGATAATCACCAGACCCGCAACTCTATCCAACTCTCCGCACCTGCCAACACTGCCGCTCTCCATGTGGATGTACTCACCACGCACGGCGCGCCAGCCGCAATACTTTCCGTGAGGTGTTACGCCGAATGATGCTTCTCCTTTCGCTGATAGTCCTCACGGCGGGCGAGACGAAGCTCACCATCGCGCCTGACCAATTCCGGGTCAGCCTGGAGCGCGGAGGCGCCTCCATCGCCGCGGCTCACCCCGCCGGCGGCCTCCTTCTCGGCGATCCCTCTAACCCTGAACCGGCCTCCATCACCGCTGAGTCCTTCAACAATCATGGGCAGCGCGTCGTCTCCGTTCGCACGCCCTCTGGCCTGACTGCCACCGTCGTCATTACTCTCACGCCAAGCCAGGCAGACCTCCTCGTCCGGCCGTCCACCCCGATGGCCGTCATGCTGCGTTTCGCCCCGCTGAGCCCCGGCTTCGGCCTGGCCGACCACGCCGTTACCCGGCGCCCGTCCTTCGACACCGACATCACTGGATACCACAACGACAGCTTTCTATCCGGCGACGGACTCACGCGCCTGATCTCCAACTTCGCCTTCTACCCGAAACAGAAGTTCGCCTTCCTTGCCTGGGAGCCGGGGATAAAGATGGTCCGCAGCACAGCAGAGGAGTGCCTCCAGGGCTCGCGGCGCGTGGAATCGGAGGTGCGCTTCTCGCTCTTCACCGGAACGCCCCACGAGATTTTCCGGCAGTTCCTGGAGTCGCGGAACCTCTACGGCTATCCGGTGCTGAAGCCCAAGTACGAGTTCTTCGGCGTGGGCTGGGAAGCCTTCGGCGCCCTGGCCTGGGACACCAACTACAAGACCGTCGCCGAGAACGTCGGCCAATATCTCGCCCTCGGCTTTCCGCTGCAGTGGATGGTGGTTGGCTCGGGATTCTGGCCGCGCGATGACGCCCGCTTCCACGAGACGACGAGTTTCGGGTTGTACGACAGGAACCTCTACCCGGACCCGCGCGCCTTTATCGCGCAGTTCCACGCCAAGGGCCTGAAGTACTTCCAGGGACTGAGAACCACATTCATCGTCGGCGGACCCTTCAGCGAGGAGGGCGTCCGCAACGGCTACTTCATTCAGGAGAACGGCCGCCCCAAGGTCTTCCAGTTTGACTGGCCCAAGAGCCCCATTTACTTTCTGGACTGGCGCAACCCGCAGGCGGTGGCCTGGTTCGCCGACCTCACTCGCCGCTGGACCGCATTCGGCGTGGACGGATACAAGGAGGATGTCTACGGCTTTAGGAAGTACACCCTCGGCGACGACAAACTCGACCCTGTCAATTCCGCTCTGATGCGCGAGGGCCTCTACGTGATGGGCCGCAACGCCTATCTCGCCTCTCCGGCCGATCTCCACCGCCTCAACGACTTCAATTTCAACCAGAACCAGGACCGCGGCCCGGTGAATGCGCTGGCTTACGCCTATTCAGGCTTCCCGCTCGTCTATCCGGACATCGTCGGAGGCACGTTTGGCGAAGGGCACTTCGACCTCAAAGTGACGCCGCGCATGCGGATGTACATGAAGCGCAACGCAATGTGGGCAGCCCTGCATCCTTCGATGAGCATGGGCCAGGGACCGTGGACCTTTGGCGATCCGGAGGTGGAATCGGTCCTGCTCCACGCCGCCCGGCTGCATGACCGCCTACAGCCGTACTTCTACTCGCAGGCAGTGCGCTTCTATCTCGACGGCTACCCCTGGTCTGTCACGCCCCTACCCGTCGCCTTCCCCGACGATCCTCAGGTATACGGCCGCGAGAACGATCGCCTCCGCGGTTATCAGTGGCTCATCGGCGACTCTCTGCTCGCCGCCCCGCTATACGGCAACGACTACGAGACTGCCACAACCCGGGACATCTACCTTCCGCGCGGCGCCTGGATCGAATACGACAGCGGCAAGCGCCACCAAGGCCCGGCGCTGCTTAAGAACTACGCGCTGCCAGTCACAAAGACGCCTCTCTTCGTTGGCGGCACCGGTATCGTCGTCGAGAAGCAGGGCGCAGGCAAGGGCTTGGCCGCACGCATCTACCCCGTTACCGCCCAAGCCGAGTCGCGGTTCATTCACCCCGACGGCATCTCTGTCTCCGCTATTCGCGTCAACGTCTCCGATTGGAAAAATGTCTCCGTCCGCTGCTCGTCCGGACGAGCCTGCTCCGGTTCCTGGCAGCGGCATGCGTTCGAGTTCACAATGCTGCCCGGCGAGGACTACGAGATCCGCTGAGGCGCATGCCGTTGCGTCATCATCTGACCGGGTCCGCCGGCGGCCGTGCTCCCACCCGGTCCAGCAACTTGCTCACCGACGTGAACACATCCACCGGCAGCGGGAACACTACGGTGGTGTTCTTCTCGGCTCCGATCTCCACCAGGGTCTGCAGGTAGCGTAGTTGAATTGCCACGGGCTCGCGCTGCAGCGTCGCCGCGGCCTGAGCGAGTTTCTCCGACGCCATGCTTTCGCCTTCGGCATGGATCACCTTCGCGCGGCGCTCGCGCTCCGCCTCTGCCTGCCGCGCGATGGCGCGCACCATCACCTCCGGCAGATCCACCTGCTTCACCTCCACTTTGATCACCTTGATCCCCCACGGATCTGTGTCCTGATCCAGCACGGCCTGGAGCCGCGCATTCAGGCGCTCCCGCTTGCTGAGCAGATCATCCAATTCCACTTCGCCCAGAATGCTGCGTAACGTGGTTTGCGCCAGTTGCGACGTGGTGTAGAGGAAGTTGGTCACCTCCAACACCGCCCTCTGCGGGTCAATCACGCGCCAAAAGACCACTGCATTGACCTTCACCGTGACGTTGTCTCGCGTGATCACGTCCTGCGGCGGCACATCCAGCGTTTCCAATCGAAGCGACACCCGCACCATGCGGTCGACCGGCTGGAAGACCAGGATCAGCCCCGGGCCTTTCGGCTTCGAAAGCACCCGCCCCAGACGGAAAATGACACCCCGCTCGTACTCCGCAAGGATCTTGATGGAGGACAGAAGGTAGAGCACGAGGATCATTACGGCGATCAATGGGATATCGAACATGGGCATGAGATTACTCCTTTTCAGCTCCAGCAGAAACCGGTTCGACCTCCAGGAGCAGGCCAACCATCGTGGACACGCGTACCTTCGCGCCGCGCGGCACGTGTCCCGCCGCGCGCGCATTCCAGTACTCTCCATGGATCAGAACCGTTCCCGTTGGATTCAGGTCCGTCCAGGCGACACCCTGCTCCCGCAGCATTCCCTCCGCGCCGGAGACCGCGGGCCGCAGGCGGGCCTTCACCACCAGCGACACCAGGAACACCGTGATCAAAGCGAACGGCAGACTGACAGCCAGCGCGGTGGATAGCCGGATCTGCATCCCCGGCGGGCCCCCCACCAGCAGGATCGCGCCCAGCACCATGGCCACCGTTCCGCCCAGCACCAGCACGCCGTGTGACGTGATCTTCAGTTCCAGCGCGAACAGCGCCACGGCCAGGATCAGCAGCGCCACACCGGCGCCGTTGATCGGCAGCACTGAAAGCGACATCAGCGCCACCAGGAACAGGATCGCGCCGGTGACGCCAGGGGCGATGAGACCCGGCGTCGTGAATTCGATGTACAGCAGCAACCCGCCGGCCACCAGAAGCAGAAATGCCAGGTTCGGGTCGGCGACGGTGGAAACGGCCCGTTCCCGCAGCGTCATCTGGTAGTCCACCACGCGCGCGCCGGCAGTCTTCAGTACCAGCTTGGACCCGTCGGGCCGGACAATGGCGCGCCCGTCGAGCTTGGCCCACAGGTCAGCCTCGTCCCGCACAATCAGGTCGATCAGCTTCTTGTCCAGCGCCTCCTGATGGGTGAAGGACTTCGCCTCCAGCACGGCAGTCTCAGCCACCTCTGCATTCCGGCCGCGCTTCACGGCCAGACCCCGCAATGACGCCGCGGCGTCACTCTCCACCTTCTTTCGCATCACGGGATCCATGGTCTGGCCCATCAGAATCGGCGAGGCAGCGCCTGCGTTGGTGCCTTCGGTCATGGCCGCGATATCGCCGGCCAGCAGGATGAAGAACCCAGCCGACGCAGCCCGCCCGCCGCTCGGGCGCACCAGCGTCACCACCGGCACCGGCGACGCCAACATGCAGGAGACCGTCTCTCGCGTCGCCTCCAGCAATCCGCCCGGCGTGTTCAGCCGGATCAACACCGCCGCCGCCTTCTCCCGCTGCGCCTGCGCAATGGCGTGGCGCAGGATCTCGGTCGTGACGGGGTGGATGACGGAATCAACGTTTACCGCGACCACCTCGGGTTGCCCGTGCAGGCAACAGGCGAGGCAAGGTAAGAGCAGAAGAGAACAGCGCATATCGTCTCTCCGGCCTTGAAGCTACACCGATTGAGCATCGGTGTAAATCCCCTTGCCTTGCCACCACCCCGTGACATAGCCTCACACTAAGGAACCCTCATGCCACCCACTGATTCCAGTCGCCGGGACTTTCTTCTGACCACCGCCGCCGGCATCGCCCTCACGGCCGCCCAACAGAGCTCACTCGCCGCCGCCGCGCCCCCCAGTGACCGCATCCGGGTCGGCTTTATCGGCCTGAATGGGATGGGCACCGGGCGCCTGAATCAGTTCATGAAGCACCCCGACGTGATCGCCGCCGCTGTGTGCGACCTGGACCGCAACCATATGGACCGCGCCGCCGCACTCGTCGAAAAGACCCAGGGACACAAGCCTGAGACGTTCCACGATTTCCGCAAATTGCTCGAGAAGAAAGATCTGGACGCGGTCATGATCGCCACCCCGGATCACTGGCACGCCTTGCCCTTCGTACAGGCCTGCCAGGCCGGCAAGGACGTATTTGTGGAGAAGCCCTTGAGTTACTCCATCGGCGAGGGCCGCGCCATGCTGACGGCCGCCCAGAGGCACAAGCGGGTGTCTCAGATGGGCAACCACATCCACAACGATCTCCCCAACTACCGCCGCGTCGTGGAACTGGTGCGCTCCGGTTCGCTCGGAAAGATTCATCGCGTCTATTGCTCCATCGGGACCGGCCTGAAGGGCTTGGGCAAACCGGCCGACACCACGCCGCCCGCGGAACTCGATTACGAGTTCTGGCTCGGGCCCGCGCCCAAGCGCCCCTACAACCCCAACCGCTCCCATTTCAACTACCGCTATTTCTGGGATTACTCCGGCGGCTACCTCATCGACTTCTGGTGCCACTTCACTGACGTCGCCTACTGGGCATTGGAACTGGCCGACCCGCTCACAATCAGCGCCACCGGCGGACGCTGGATGGCCGGCGACAACGCCGAGACGCCCGACACCATGGAAGTGGTCTACCAGTATCCCAACGACCTGCTGCTCACCTGGACTCTGCACCCCAACGGCCGCCCAGGCTACGACCACATGGGCCCCTGCGTCATCTTCGAGGGCACCAATGCGACGCTCGTCACCAACTACTCCAAGCACGAGGTCTGGGCCAAGGGTAAGCTGGTCCCCGATTTCCCGCGCCCCACGCCCACCATCCCGGATTCGCCCGGCCACATCCGCGAGTTCCTCGATTCCATCAAGTCCCGCACCAAGACAACCTGCGACGTGGAATACGCCCACCGCCTGAACAAGGGTGGCCTCCTCGGCAACATCGCCTACCGCACCGGCGAGACCATCAAATGGGACAGCGCCAAGGAGCGCATCACCAACTCTTCGGCCGGCGCCAAGCTCGTCACCCGCACGTACCGGAAGCCCCGGAAACCCGCTCCACCCGGGTAACCCCCCGGCCGCCAGTCCTTGTTAAGCCGGGCGCAGGCCTCCGGCCCCCGCATCGGCACGCATGATCAATCACCTGCGC
>CAYVDY010000349.1:0-7523 GCA_964450255.1 uncultured Candidatus Solibacter sp.
AAAATTACATTTCGTGGCTTCACCCATCAGCACGCGCAAGTTCCGGCCGAAACTAACCCAAGCGCCGCGGACCAGCTGTACCACCCGAACCCGGCCCGCCCGCACCAGGCGGTCGCCGTCGTGAGACGGCTGTTGTGAGGTTCCTATAAAGAGGTGCCGACGACTCTGGAAGCGTGGGCCGGACCCATCCGCGTGAGTACTAAATAGGGGTGGCAGGTTTCGGCCGGCCAGGCGCGTGACTCCAGCGAGATGCGTTGGATTGAATGCGCCAGTACCAATAGAACTGCTATTACCGTCAATTAGGGTTACCCATAGAGACTACTTCGTAAAGCCAATTGATGGAGGGGGGACGCGATGTTAAAGTCCTTCCCAGAGGTTCAATTCCATGCACCTGCGTAAAATCCTTTTCGCGTCCATCCTTATTGCGATGGTTGCATTCGCCCAAAACCCAATCACTGCTGACTCCATCTACCAGGTGAAGTACGCAGCCAACCTGAACGTCGCTGACTCGGTGTTCAACTTTGCGAATACCGGCGCCAATGGCGCCTCCCCGTTCGGCCCCGCGATCGATGGCAATGTGGGCTTGATCTGCGCCAACGTCTATGCGTTCTCGCCTGACGAGCAAATGATCTCGTGCTGCTCCTGCCCGATCACGTCCAACGGCCTGATGTCGATGTCGGCGCAGAGGGATCTGATCAGCAACACGCTGACCCCCATCGTTCCGACGTCGATTCTGGTCAAGGTAGTCACGACCTTGGCCACCGGCGGAAACTGCAACAACTCGGCCAGACTGCTCGATCAGGCGTTTGTGCCCGGTCTCGCAGCTTGGGGCACCACCTATCACCAGGCTCCGGCCGGCTTGACTGAGACGGCCTTCACCCCGGCGACCCTGAGTGGTGGCGAGGTTGCTCGTCTTCGGAACCTGTGCACTTTGATGGCAGGCAACGGCAGCGGCTACGGCATCTGCAAGTCCTGCAAGCTCGGCGCTCTCGGCGCCACCAAGAAGTAGCCCTCTCGTAGGGCTCTTTGAAAGTGGTCGTTTTTTCGGGTAATCGGGGGCGGTACCCCCGGTTACCCGGAGTTTGTGGCTGTCAGAAGCGGTGATCGGCTCTGTGTGTGATCCGATCCGGTCCGATCCGATTCGTGGAGGAGAGAAGAGATGAGTTTCAGTCAGCTATTTATCGGCATTCTCGTACCGCTGGTGTGTGTGTCAGCGGGCGAAGTCAGCGTCTCGGGAAAGGTCGGTGGTGCAGCGCCGGTCCTGGAAGTCGGGGGCGTGAAGATGACGCTCGCCGAGTTCGAGAAGGCGCGTCCCACTGCCTTGTTTCAGGCGCGCAACTCATTCTACGAGACGCAGAAGAAGGCGCTTGAGGCTTACGTCGAAGAATTGCTGCTGGAGCAACAGGCCAAAAAAGAGAATGTCACCGTGGCCCAGTTGCTTGAGCGGCACGTAACCAGCAAGCTGCCGAAGCCTCCCTCGGAGGAGTCGCTGAGCGTGTACTACGAGGGCATCGATACCAAAGAGTCATTTGAAGCCGTCAAGGACCGGATTGCGGATAGTATCCAGCAGCGCCGTGCCGCCAAGATCAAGTCCGCCTATGTCGCCTCGCTTCGCGCCCAAGCCAACGTTGCCATCCGCCTGGTTCCGCCCCGCGTGCAGATTCCATTGAACAACTCCCCCGTCCGCGGTCCACGCAATGCACCGGTGACATTCGTTGAGTACGCGGACTATGAGTGCCCATATTGCCAGCAGATTCAGCCCGTTCTCGACAGACTGAGGGCAGAGTATCGGGACAAACTCGCGTTTGTCTACCGGGACGTGCCGCTGCCGATGCACGCCAACGCGCAGAAGGCCTCCGAGGCTGCCCATTGCGCCGGCGCCCAGGGCAAGTACTGGGAGTTCCACGACAGAATCGTGAACGGAAAAGCTCTCGACATCGCGACGCTAAAGGAAGTCGGGAAGGGTCTGAACCTAGACTTGGTCCAGTTCAACAGGTGCCTGGACAGCGGCGAGAAGGCCGGCGTTGTGAAGGAGTCGCTCGCCGAAGCCCAAGGGTTGGGGATGGAAGGCACGCCCAGCTACCTCATCAATGGCCGCTTTTTGAGTGGGATGCTCAGCTACGAAACCCTGCGGGACATCGTGGAAGAGGAACTCGCTGGGTCTCAGGTGGCTAAGGCTGACGGAGTCCGTTGATTGCCAGGCCGTCATTCCGGGTTTTCCGGACGAAAGAGATGATCGGATCCGGTGATCGAATGGGAGGAGAACGATGAGGACCCTCAAATGGAGAAGGGTACGTTCCGTCGGGCCACCTTGAGCGCGGTACCTAGGCAGGCAGTGTGAGGGAAGTGCCCTTGCCAGATTTGCCGAGTCGTCGGTTCGAACGGTCGTTTTGGGCGCAGGGGTGATTCAGTGTGTGGGCACCCTCGGGCGCGAGTTGAAACAGGTGAAGAGGTCATTGCAGGTTTGGTTGGAGGAGAAAATCATGATCGCAAGAACACTAGGGTTTGGTTTACCCCTGTGGAGTATGCTGTTGGCAGCTACTCTGACAGCGGCAACTATCAAGGTCGACGTCACCAGTCTGGGCACCACCGGAGGTGGACCAGGCAATCCAGGCACAAGCGTTGAACTGCAGCGCTTCACATACCACTTGACGGACATCACGCTCCTGAAGAACCAGGAGCTGAACATCCGTTTTGATCCGGCTCTGTTTGGGCCGCTGTCAAACCCCACCGCCGGACCTGGCTACGACGTCATATTGTTCCAGCCGAATCAACCCACAGGCGCATTCGGTGATTTCAGCGCAATGTCACTCGTGGACCAGCCCACCACAAGTTCCAGTTTCTCGGTTGATTTTGTCTACCTGGGGCCTGGAAACGCCGGTCCGCAGCCGTATTTCATCAATCAGTTCCAAGCGACCGGTGGCTTTTCGGTGCTCGAGTCCGGTTTCACTGCGCTTGCACAGCCCGCTTCGGTGCCCGAACCGGCAACGCTCGTCCTTTGTGGAGCGGCGTTGCTGATGGTGGGCGCCCTGCGGGCTGCGCGGCGTTGACCCGAAATCGGCTGAACTGAGGCGAGATAACCAACGAATTTTGTTTGTGCGAGGTTACCATGCGATACGTGTATCCGGCAGCGGCGACGGGAGTTGTCCTGGCATTCTTCATCATGGCTGGCCACGGAGGGTCCTCCAGCCTGTCTATCACAAACTACCAGCTAGTCAGTGAAGAGCGCGTCACGCGAACAGAGTGGTACTACACGTACCGTGCTGATCTCGTCAACCCGGGTCAGGCTCGGGCCAGCATGACTGCGAGCGTGACAAGCCCGATACCCAGCGCGAAGATTGTGCCGGGCCAGGGGATGCTGCACTTCGCCCCGGTGCCGGCCAATGGCACGGTGACGAGCAGTGACACGTTCACAGTGATGGTGGACCGGAATTTGCCTTTCTCGCTGAGCGACCTGCAGTGGACATTTCTTTCACCAACAGCCAACGCGGGCTCGTTCCAAACCGCGACTGTGGGCAGCACCGTAGTGCTCAACGGGAGTGGATCGAGCGACCCGGGTCTGGCGGGGCCACTTGCTTATCAGTGGTCGTTCAAATCGCGCGCGCCGGCGTCGAGTGCTGTCCTGCTGAACCCGACCAGTGTCATGCCGTCGTTCGTCGTGGACGTGCCGGGCAGCTACGTGGTTGGTCTCACTGTCACAAACGCAGCGGGTACTGATAGCGCGCAGGTTGTCATCAGCACCGTCAACTCGCCGCCAGTCGCGAAAGCCGGCTCCAACCAGACGGTTGCTCTGGGCTCGGCCGTGACTCTGAACGGGAGCAACTCGACTGACGTCGACGGTGATCCGCTCACCTATAAATGGACTCTGATCTCGCGACCGGCCGGCAGTGCCGCACTCCTACAGAACGGACTGGCGGTAGTGTCCTCATTCACAGCCGATAAACCCGGGACCTATCTGGCGCAACTGGTCGTCAACGACGGGAAGGTAGACAGCGCGGCGAGCACTGTTTCGATCACCACGCAGAACGCGCCACCCGTATCGAATGCAGGCCCCAATCAAGTTTCTGTGGTCGGTTCGATCATCCAACTCAGCGGTGCGGGATCCACCGACGTGGACGGTGACGCTCTGTCTTACAACTGGAGCCTCATCACGAAACCTGTCGGCAGCAACGCGGTTCTGAACAGCGCCAGTATCGTGAATCCCACGTTTACAGCTGACCTCGCTGGAATCTACGTCGCCCAATTGATCGTGAATGATGGCAAGGTCGACGGCACGCCGGCGACGACCACGATCACGACAAACTCGATTCAGGCTCCGACGGCCAACGCTGGCCCTAACCAGACCGTAGTGCATGGCACGATCGTGAATCTGAATGGAGGTGGAACAGACCCGCAGGGTAAGCTGCTCACGTTCTCCTGGTCTCTGATCACCCGGCCACCCGGAAGTTCGGCGGCCCTGTCGAATTCCGCCGTCAGCTCTCCAACCTTCCTGGCCGACAAACCTGGCACTTACGTAGCCCAGCTGATTGTGGCTAACGGGACCCTCAGTAGCCCGCCTTCGACAATGACGGTTACGACCACGAACACTACGCCGGTGGCCGTGGTGGGGCCGAATCAGATCGTCGTCACCGGCGCCACGGTGACGCTGGACGGGAGTGCGTCGTCCGACGCCGATTCCGATCCGTTGACCTTCGCCTGGTCGCTGATCAGCCGTCCGCCTTCCAGCTCGGCCGTTGTGATCTCGCCTCTGAGCAAGACGCCGACACTGACTGTGGATGCACCGGGAACCTACGTGGCGCAGTTGATCGTCAATGACGGCTTCACCAACAGCAATCCCGTAACTACCACCATTACCGTGAACACGATGGCGATCATGCTCACGCCAAATCCCCTGAATCTGTCTAACTCGCCCAAAGTGCTTCATATCGCACTGGGCGCGCCAGCTGGGCCCGGTGGGCAGGCTGTGCAGCTATTGGGCTTCGACTCCAACATCATTTCGGCTCCGGCAACGGTGGTAGTGCCCGAAGGCGGGACGAACGTCGATGCGACCATTACGCCCCTGGCGTCCGGCAGCACTCTCATCCTTGCGACGTCACAGGGTTTTCAACCCGGTAGCGTGACGGTGAACGTGACCACTCCGGTGATCACGGTTTCGTTGAGCTCCAGTTCGGTGGGTATGACGCGCACCATCGACGGGACGATCACACTAAGCTCGCCCGCGCCAGGCTCCGGCGTCACAATCGCCATCGGCGCAAATCCGGGTGGGCTCGTTAGCCTGAGTTCCCCTAGTGTCTACATCCCGGCAGGGGCGTCCACCGGTACGTTCAGCGTAACGGGGTTGAATGAAGGCTCCGCGACCGTTACCGGTAGTTCAGCCGGTTACATCAGCGGCGCCGTCAGCGTTCTCGTAGCCAAAATGGGCGCCATTATCCTGCCATCCGGTCTTTCGCTGACACCCGGCCAGTCGGCGGACTTGAATGTCACCTTGGCTACCCCAGCACCGCTTGGTGGTGTGGCTATTCAATTGGTCAGTTCGGACAGTTCCAAGGTAACTGTAGATCCCCAGGTATTCATCGCGCAGGGAAATGTTTCGCCGGTTTCCCCTGCGAAGATCAACGGTATTACCTTTGGTTCTGTAAATATAGCGGCCTCGGCGCCCGGTTTTGTGGGCGCCACCCAAACGGTGAGGGTTGGAGGAGCGTTGAGCTTCTCTTCACCGACGATCACGGTGGGTGCGGGTGGCACACACAACGTCACACTCCTCCTGACGGCCCCAGCGCCCACCGTTGGACTGACCGTGGCACTGAATTCCAGTAATCCGGCAGTAGCATCGGTTCCGCCGCAGGTTACCATCAGTTCCGGTCAAAGCAGCGCAACATTTGACGTCACCGGCCTTTCGGCAGGCACCTCGACTCTGACGGCCAGCACCAGCATACCCTCGATCTCAAATGCCACCGCGACGGTGTCGGTATTGGTATTCGGAGCTATCAACCTGCCGTCCAACCCTGCTGTGGGCTTGGGTGGTAGTGTGCCATTCCCTGTCACGCTGTCCACCCAGGCTCCCGCGGGCGGCGTGACAATGCAGCTCTCCAGCAGTGATCCCAGCAGCGTAGGGTTGTCGTCTCCGAGCGTGTTCATCGCGGCCGGACAGACTCAGCCCGCGACCCAGCCTCAGTTGAGCGGAGCGAAACTGGGACAGGCCACCATTACCGCGGTTGCTCCGGGCTTTGGTACGTCGAGTGCACTTGCGAAGACAACGGCTGCTCTCAGCTTCCCGCAACAGAGCACGACGCTTGTTGGCGCTGAAACCAAGAACCTGACGGTCACCCTTTCGGGCCCGGCGGGGACCGGTGGCCTCCAGGTGAACCTGAGTGCGAGTCCAAATGGACTCGTCACCGTCCCGCCAAGTGTCCAGATAGCGCAAGGCGCTACCAGCGTGTCGCTAGCGGTAACCGGCGTGGCGCCGGGAACTGCGACGATTACGGCCAGCACCGCCGCGCCGAACGTCACGAATGCAACCACTAGCGTGACGGTGCAAAGTGCCGGCTCTCTGAATTTGCAGTCAGGTGTGACGCTCTCCCCCGGCCAGCCACAGGCGTTTAATGTGACGCTGCCGGCGCCGGCAGTCTCGCCGGTAACGGTCAATCTCTCCTCCGGCGATATCACGAAGGTGACCATTTCGTCGTCCAGCGTTGTGATCGCCACAGGCGAGACTCAGCCTGCGCAGAAGCCCACCGCTTCCGGCCTGGCCTTTGGTTCGGCGGTCATCACTGCATCGGCTTTGGGGTACGGCTCTTCCAGCCAGACATTCCTCGTGGGCGCTACTCTCAGCCTGGCCCCCCAGACGCTGAATATCAGCGGCACGGCAACTCGGAACCTGACACTGGGGCTATCGGCTCCGGCGCCGGCTAATCTGCTCGTCACCCTGAGCGCCGACAAGAGCGGAGTTGTCACAATTCCCGCCTCCGTCACGATTCCAGCGGGCGGGACGACAGTTCCCGTGCCCGTGACTGGTGTTGCGCCAGGATCGGTGACGATCACGGCGAGCACCACGGCGCCCAACGTACCCAACGCCACAGCCGCCGTGACGGTCGAAAGCGCGGGCGCGCTCTCACTGCCGGCCGGTGTGAAGGTCGCGCCCGGTGCGTCTGCTCCATTCCTGGTCACTTTGCCGGCGCCGGCGGCGTCCGACGTCTCCGTCAGCCTGACCACCAGCGACGCGACGAAGGTAACCGTTTCGCCGGCCAGCGTGGTCATTCCGGCCGGCCAAACGCAATCCTCCGGGCAACCCACAGTGGCGGGTGTTGGCTTTGGATCGGCCACGATCAGCGCCTCGGCGTCTGGGTACGCTTCGGCCAACCAATCGGTCAGTGTCGAGGCCACGCTAACCGCGACACCGCAACCGCTTTTGATTGACGGAACAGCGACGAAAGACCTGACGTTGACTCTATCCGCGCCGGCGCCGGCAGGCGGCCTGGCCGTGAACCTCAGTGTGAGTCAGAACGGAATCGTTACGATTCCGC
>CAYVDY010000350.1:0-6203 GCA_964450255.1 uncultured Candidatus Solibacter sp.
AGGCGCGGGTATATGTGAAAGCCAGGAACAGGATCGTCGACGAGAAGCCGCCCAGCAGCCCCACCATCAGTTCAATGGTGATGAAGCGTGATACCAGCGCCTTTTCCAGGAAGCGCGAGAGCCAGCTTCCAATGCCCATCGCAAAGAGATAGCTGCCGATGACGGTGCTGAACTGCAGCACGCTATCGCCGAGCAGATAGCTGGCCAGCGTGCCGGCGATGAGCTCGTAAATTAGCCCGCAGGCCGCGATGAGAAAGACGGAGAGAAAGAGGACAACAGCCATTTAGTGGACGGCGGCGGCGACGATGATCGCAGTGCCGAGTGCCATAAGTCCGGCCATGATCGCGAGGGCAGTGTTCTGTTTCTCGACGATTTCGCGCCAGAGATCGTATGGCGTAAGCTTGTCCATCACGACGAAGGACAGGATGAGGATAAAGACGCCGAGAACGGCGTAAACGGCAGCGTTCAGCAGGGAGCCGAGGTGGAATTCAACAGGCATAGGGTTCCTTTCGTAATCACTTCCCGCCGAACCATCTTGGCAGGAACGCGTAGTGGGATCTGTAGACGCCGGGGTTTTCGCGAACTGATTTGGGGACGTTCTTGACTTCCGTCACCGAGCCGCCGCCGAGGCCGAGCCACTGCGCGACGGAGACACCGCCGAGCAGAACGGCGCCATAGAGTGTGTAGAGGGGATTCTTCATTACTCGCTATCCTCGCTGGAAGCAGGTGCGTAATCGCTTTCGGACCAACGCTTACCCTCGAAGGCGAACGAGGCAATGCTGGTCCAGATCGGTGGAATGATCAGCAGCGGCAGAACGAGCCAGAAGAGGAAACTGCGGGGCACATCGCGCCGCACCTCCACTTCGTAGTTCATGGACATGCCGGAGGCGGCCTGAGCCGAGGCCTGCGGGTCCATATCGGGCTCGATGCGCAGATAGTACTTGCCGGCATCGACGGCCGGCAGAATCACGCTTTCGCGCTTGCCGCCTTCAGTCCACGAGCCATCGCTGTCGCGGCCGGAGTAGTAGCTGACCTCGCGGCCGAAGTCGTAGCCCTTGGCGCCATCCTCGCGCAGCATGGCGAGATTGAAGTACGCCCAATTGTTCTCGAGATCGGTGCGGATGCGAACCTCCACGTTGCCTTTACCCGGCACGTCGAAGGTCTCGGTGACGAAGGAGTGCTCGCCGGGCGTGTTCTCGGCGTAGTGGAAACTCTTGCGGAAGACCTGCCTGTCGCCGGCGGTAAAGACGAAGAACGCCATCAGCGCGGCCCAGGCGATGGAGAGAAGGAGGAAGGTATTCCAGGAGCTGCGCACCTTGCCCTCGTAGGGGGAGGGCTGATTGGCGTAGACGCCGATCACCGCCGGCGGCGAGCCCTGTAGCTGGAATGCCTGCCAGATGGCCTTGCCGTCGGTGTAAGTGCCCTTGGACCAGTTGATCTCGCCATCGGTCTGTTCGGAGGAGAGCATCAGCGGCGGCGCGACGAAATCGTCCACCGTGTTGCGCTCGCCCACGCGCACGGCCCAGGGGAACTCGCCCATCACGAAGGTGGTTTCCGCCTCGGCGTGTTGGAAGTGCTTGTAGGTTGTGCCGTTGTAGGTGACGGCCTTTTTGCCGCTGACAGTGACGTAGGATGGCAAGCCGTGCACGGTCTGCACGTCGCACCAGTGGCCGTTGTACAGCGTGAAATAGCGGAAGCCGCGATAGGGATTGAACAGCAGATACTCGTGCCAGGAGTAGGCGACGCCCTCGGCCCAGATCGTGCGCTTCTGGAAGCCGATCACTTCGAACAGCGTGCCATCCCATTTGCCGCGCGAGCCGAGCGGCAGAACGGGACGCTCGCGCATCTTCTCGTCGAACTGCTGGAGGATCTTGAGTTGCGGCGTGGAGGGGTCGATGATGCTGCAGCACTGGATACACACCGCGGACTTCGTATGCGCGAAGCCGCGCAACTCGATGTTGCCGCCGCAGTTGGGGCAGTGGACGCCGGCAGGCGAGGGCACACGGTTTCCGGCTACCATCCTTCATACTCCCGGAGCCCCTGCATTTTGAGGGACTCGAAATCGACGAAGCGGCCGATGAAGATAACGGGGGGCTGATCGGAATAATCGATGGTGCCGAAGCGCGCGTCGGTGGTGCGAAGATCGGCGGTCATGAATTCAGCGCGGTCCGTGGTGGTGAACGGCAGTTCGCCCTCGAAGCCGACATAGCGGACGCGGGTCAGATGAGTGACCATGAACTGCGCTCCGCTGATCTGGAAGACGCGGCCGCGCGGGAGATCGTCCGCAGGAGGATAGGCCTCGGGAGCGGAGTAGAGGAAACTGACTGCGTATTCAGCCTGCGCATCGGAGAGCCAGCCGCTGCTGGAATCACTGAATAGAAGGTGCCATTCGTTCCAGGCGCCTTGCGCCCACTCATAGCGGATGCGGCCGATGACGGTGAAGTTCTTGGTGTCGAACGTGCCGGAGGCGCCGATCTGAATCGGCGAGGCGTCGGGCGGCAGGTCCGCCACTTCGCCCACTTTTTCCAGATCCACGTCGCGCCGAACGATCACCGCCTTGCAGAACGGGCAGGCGGTTTGAACAGCACTGGACCATGTGAACTGAACGGGGGCGCCGCAGCCGGGGCAATCGGATGAGCGTCTCATGAGAGCGACCTTTCGAGCAGCCGCAGATCGACGGTCCGTGCGCTGAAGCGGCGGATAATTTCGGCCTCGAAGGCCCAGGGCGCGCGGGGTTTGCAGCAGAAAAGATTGAGCGAGAGCGTGCCGTGCTCGGGAAACGTGTGGACGGCGAGGTGCGACTCGGCGAGCAGCGTGAGGCCGGTGATACCGCCGGGGCCGGGAAACTGATGCCAGTGTGTGGGCGCGACGGGATGCAGCGATAGCTCAGCGACAAGATCGTCGAAGAGCGACTGGAGAACGGGAAGTGAGGCGAGGGTGGCCGGGTCGCAGCCCGCGGCGTCGACCACCCATTCACAGCCTGATGTCATCGAAGTTATAGTACCGCGATCACTGCTGCGCTGTACCGCATTCGGCGCAGAACTTGGCGGCGCGGGGTATTTTCGAGCCGCAGTTCATGCAGAACTTGGTTTCGCCGGCGGGTGTGGCGGCGGCCACAACTCCAGCGGCGGCGGCCACGGGCGCTACCGGCGCGGCCGGGGGAGCCGCCGGAGGCGGCGCTTGCGGAGCCTGCGGCTGTCCCTGCGGGTTGAGCGCGTTGGCGAACACCTGGCCGAGGCCGAGGCCGGCCCCGAGCCCGACACCCATGGCCGCGATCCCCCCGCCCTCGTTGGCGGCGGCGATGGGCAGCGAGTTGGCGGCCTGGAACTGCGTGTACTGCTGCATGTTGCCGATCATGTTCATGCCGACTCGCGTATCGAGGAACTTCTGAAGTTCTTCGGGCAGCGAGAGATTCTCGACGACGAACTGATCCAGCGCGATGCCCAACTCGGCGAACACCGGCGACACGGTCGCTTTGATGCGGTCGCCGACCTCGATGAGATTGGCGGCCATGTCGAGGAACGGGAGCTGGCTTTCCGCGAAAGCATCGGACATGCGGCCGACGATGGTCTGGCGGAGTTGGGGCTCGATTTCGCTGATCCGGTAGACTTCGCCAAAGCCGCTGACCTTCGTCAGGAACAGTTTGGGGTTTTCGATGTGCCAGGAATAGACGCCGTAGCCGCGCACACGCACCGCACCGAAGTCCTTGTCACGGATGGTGACAGGCTGCGTGGTGCCCCAACGCTGGCCGATCTGCTGCCTGGTGGAGAAGAAGAATACGTCGCTCTTGAACGGGGACTCGAACATCTTGTCCCAGTTCATGAGGTTCGTCAAAACCGGCATGTTCTGCGTGTTGAGGGTGTAGAGGCCGGGTCCGTAGACATCGGCGCAGCGGCCCTCGTTGACGAACATCGCGGCTTGAGATTCACGAACGGTAAGTTTTCCGCCGTTCTGAATCTCCATGTCCTGCATGGGGAAGCGCGAAGTGAGGACGCCCTCCTGCTGATCAGTCCATTGGATTACATCTATGAACTGTTTCTTGATAAAGCTCTTTAGTGAATCACCCAAGGCCATGTTTGACTCTCCGTGTCTTCTGAGTATACGGCAGCAACACGACGGTTGTTCCCGGAATCGGTCAAAGGGGAAAGAGCTTGCCCTGCGCTGCCGATTTGGCGCGTTTGGGGATCGGACGCTTGCGGCTGCCATGGCGCTCCACGACGTCGCCGATCTGGCTGCGGAACGCGGGCAAGCGGCGGAACGCGGTGATCCTCTGCCGGGCGGCGCGGACTGCTTCAGCGTGATCGACGATTGGGACCGATGGCGAATCGGGTGACCAGCGGCGGACGAATTCACCGTTCGGGTCCTGGTCCAGCGCCTGCTTGGCGGGGTTGTAGATGCGAATGGCATTGATCCCGGTTGTGGCGGATTGCATCTGAAACTGACTGTAGTGGATGCCTGGCTCGTAGTCTGTGAAGAGCCGGGCGAGATGGAGCGCGGGTTGCCGCCAGTGGAGCCAGAGGTGATAGGACGCAAACGAAACCAGCATGGCGCGCATGCGGAAGTTGATCCAGCCGTGGTGGCGAAGAAAGTTCATGCAGGCATCGACGAACGGATACCCGGTGCGCGCCTCGCACCAAGCCTGAAACAGGTCCTCGCGAAAGTCGTTCTCTCGCATTCCGTCGAAGGCGCGGACGAAATTCTCGCGCTCGATGCGTGGTTCGTCTTCGAGCTTCTGCATGAAATGGCAGTGCCAGTGGAGGCGGGCGTCGAAGGCCCGGAGGGAGGCGCGCCATTGCTTCTCTTCGGGTGCACTGGCGCCGCGAAGGACATCGAGACGGGCGCGCGCGGCTTGGGCCACCTGGCGCATCGAAAGCTGACCGAGCGCCAGAAAAGGGCTGAGGCGCGAACAGGCAGAGTCCGCGGTGGCCGGGCTGGAGAGCTCGCGGTTGTAGCGGAATCCGCGGGCCGACAGGAAGGAATCGAGCGTCTCCTGTGCCGTGGACAGAGCGCCGTTTTGCAGTGCGCCTCCGGGCATGCGAAAAGGCGGTAGATCGTCCTCGGGGGGAATAGCGCCTGGATCCAGGTCAGGCAGTGGCGGGAGGAAGTCTGGCGCGGGTATCAACGGCTCGGCCATGCGCACCTCCCAGTTGCGGGACCAGCCATCGCGAGAGGCCAGGCGGCGCACGACGCCGTTCTGCGGGAACTCGGTGAACGGCACGCCGGATTCCCGAGCCCAGCGGCGCACCCGGCGGTCGCGGGCATAGGAGATGCCGTTACCGGTTTCTTCATGGGCCCAAAGGTGTGCGATGCCGAGCTTGCGGCGGGCGGCTTCGAGCACTTCCACGGCCTCGCCGCGGTGGACCACCAGTGGCTGGCCGATGGCGGCAAGGGCGGCACGCAGGCTCACGAGCGCTTGGCGAGTAAACCGGTAGTGCCACGAAGAGTAGTCTGGGGCATTGAGGATCTCGTCCTCGACAATGTAGAGGGGGAGAACGGGCCCACGACGGGCGGCCTCCACCAGTGGGCGGTGATCGACGACGCGGAGATCGCGTTTGAACCAGACAACCTGAAGCATTGGCGTGGGGCTCGGTGAGCGCTTTTGTCTGATTCCAGCCGCAGCGGCGCGGGTGCGCTTTCTAGCGAAGGGAGAACGGCCAGAGGGCCATGGATTCGGCGTAGATGTCCTGGAATTTGGGGTCGGCTGCAAGCTCGACGTGCTCGGCCATGGCGCAGATGCGGCGAAGGCGGGCGCGGCGCTGCGAGGGGGCGAGCAGGAGCATTCGGGCTCCGCGAAGTGCCGTGTTGCCGGCCGGATCGACGGTCAGATCCTCCGGCAGCAAACCGATGGCGCGGGCGCTGCCGAGCCGGATGTAGTTACCGAATGCGCCCGCCAGCCAGAGCTTGGAGACGCCGGCGGGCGCGAGCATTCGCAGTCCGGACGCCATGGCGCCCTTGGCCAGTTGAAGTTCTCGGATATCGGCCTGAGTGAGGGTGACGTTGCCGGCCAGCGGGAACCGCCGCGAGGGGTCAGCGATACGCCCGTTGGGGAGAAGGATGTCGCATTGGAGTCCGGCGGCCACGGCGTCCACGAGTCCGCTGCCGCACAGTCCGCGCGCGGGACCACCGCCGATCACGTGGACATTGAGACCGTGATCCACGCCATCGATCGCCCCCAGGCCGGCCCGCCCCCCGCCACACCCAGG
>CAYVDY010000350.1:6213-7507 GCA_964450255.1 uncultured Candidatus Solibacter sp.
GACGCGATCGATCGCGCCATGGCCGGCGCGCATCCCGCAACTGATGCGCCCACCTTCGAAGGCCGGACCGGCGGCGGTGGAGGCGCACTGGATCCGGTGCTGCGAGCCCACGACGATTTCGCCATTGGTGCCGATGTCGAAGAGCGCATGCGGCTCGGCCTGCAGGTCGAGGCCCGTGGCGACGATGCCGGTGAGCAGGTCGCTGCCCACGAAGCCGCCCAGGCACGGCAGGAACAGAACATGGCCGCGAACGGCGCAGGGCCATTCGATTTCGCCGGCGGTGGTTAGGTACGAGCCCAACTGCAGCGACTCGAACGGAACACGCGAGAGCGGTTCCACGCTGAGGCCACAGAACAGGTGGTGCATGGCAGTGTTGCCGGCAAGCAGCACCTCCTCCAGTTCGCGGCCCGCGGCCATCCGCGCCAGCATTGCGCCAAGCGACTCGCGGATCACCTTAATCAGTTCACCGGGATGGCGCAGGTCGTATTGGATGCGGGTCATCACATCCGCGCCGAAGCGGGCCTGCGGATTGAGGGCGGTCTCCACCGCCAGCACGTCGCCGGTGGACAGATCGACAAGCTGCGCGACCAGAGTGGTGGTGCCCAGATCGATCACCGCGCCGATGCCGCCGCGCGGTTCAATGGGCACGCCGGCTTCGTCGGTGAGGATGCGAAGGGACCACTGTTCCACTTCGACGGTCACCGATGCGGCTGAGTCCGCGCAACAGGCCAGGCGCCAACCGGCATCAATCTCTTCGGCTGTGAGCGCGTCGCGCATCATCAGCGTGACCGGCACATCACCAGAGAGAACGCGGATCTTGCAGCCGCCGCAGGCCGTTTCGCCGCCGCACGGGAATTCGACTCCGGCGTCGAACAGTTGATCGGCCAGGGTCTCGCCGGGCTTGGCTGTGATTTCGAGCTTCACTGCCGGCTGCGCGCAAAGCGCGTCATCGCATCAACGTTTTCAGGCGGCGTACCGCGGGGGATTTCGCACCCGGCGCCGACAATGTAGGGGCGCCCGGCTTGCGCGTAGCACTCGGCCAGCACGGCCTCGACGGAATCCGGTGTGCCGTCGCGCAGCGCACGGACCGGATCGATGTTACCAAGCAGAATTTGTTCCGGCTTCATGGCGGCGCGCGCCTCCGCAAGCGGCGTGAGGAAGTCGAGATCGATGATGTCGGCGCCCGTTTCGCCCATGCCTTTTACCAGGCGGCGGGTGTTGCCGCAGATGTGCAGTTCCACCAACACGCCGAGCGCATGGATCTCGGAGACCCAACGCTTCTCATAGGGCTGCC
>CAYVDY010000351.1:0-7500 GCA_964450255.1 uncultured Candidatus Solibacter sp.
ATCCAAAGGCGCAGCATGCTTGGGCATCTCCCAAACATTCTAATACAGAAATGTATTATCGCAACGAAGAACTACTCTTGAAGGGCGCCCACATATCCACACACGCAGCCTCGATCCGGCTGCGCTGATCCCGCCTCAACTGCGTACGGAAGAACTCGTCCAGCGTCTCCTTTTTGCGGTTCTGGCCGAACCATATCGGCTCGCCAAGCTCCAGAGTGCTCACCACCGTCAGGAATTTCGTCGTCTTGCCCGGATATATTTCATCGACGCCCATCTGCTTGAGCGCCGGTTTCCGCCGGGCCGCGCTCCAGCGCTCCAGATACCTCAAGTCGATGGCCCGCACCGTGCTCTCCGCCAACCCAAACTGATGCGCCACACGCCGAGCCGCTGCGCTCTCGCAGGCCTATCCCACAGCGTCTTCGAAGCGTTTGCTGAAGGGCGTCTTGCTCAGCACTTCCGCGGTCTTCTCCACCCTTGGGCCACAGTCCGGACACCGCACTCGGTACAACTCCACAACAACCGTTGCCCGAAACTGTCCCCAGGGCAAATCCCTGACCTCACGGGTGATCGCCTCATGCAACTCACTGCAGCGCCGCCCGCAGCCAGAGCAAACGAACTTCTGGTTGCCCCGCTTTCGCCGCACCCATATCCTCAATGTCCCGGCTTTCTCGTCAATTTCGTGCTGGTAGACCCGGTAGCCCGGCCAGCCCACGATTCTCGTCCAGTCTGAGTCTCTCAAAGCTCCTTCAGACTACCGCAGCCTGAAACGCCGAACCCGCCAACAGCGAGGGGTCTGTCAGATTCCTGCGGAGAGCCGAGAAGCCTACGCGGAAGCGCGGTAGGCCGGCGCAATTGGATGTTTTTTGCCAGCGACAACGGCGGCAAGACGGCGGCTTTGCTGAAGAGCTTCATCACCTCGTGCCAGCAGAGCAAGGTCGAGCCGTGGTCGTACCTGCGCGATGTGCTCACGCGTATCGCCGACCATCCGGTGAACGTGCTGGTCGAACCGCTGCCCGCCAACTGGAAACCCGCGTCGGTGTGATCACGCCCCGTGAATCAGCGGTCCCGGCGGCGTCAACATGGGTGCACAAGACGCGCACATCGGTGATGTGAGCCGTCGCAGATACTTTGAAAATCCGCTGGCCGACCTTACGCAGTGGGCCGGTCGAGGACTCTTGTGGCTTTCGGGGTACGCCACACCGCCCGTCGGGGACGGGGCGTTGGCTGTCGCGAAAGGGTCGGCGCTTGCAGCGCGACTACTTCCCCTTCTTCATGAGCGCAGCAAGCGGCCTGAGCCTCTCGTTCTCGATCCATAACTGGTCCGCAATCAGGCGGATACGTTCCTTCTCCGCCCACAGGTCGGCGCACTGCTGCCTGAGAGCAGCCTGACTATGGTTCACCGCGTTCAGGTCGCATTGGAGGAAATGGAGGCAACTGGTGAGTCGCTCCACTTCAGTCCGAAGTACCATGCGGGCCTGGGAGACTTCTCCGACCCACAGCAACTGCTCCTGCCTGTCCGCCAAGGTCTCTCGAAGTGCCTGCTCCCTGCTGAGAACGATTTCCTCCAACCTGGCTACCTCGGCGTTGAGGCGGTTCCGTTCCTCTTTGAGGCCGTTCATTTCTTCGTTCATGAGCTTCAGTGATTCTTCAGTTTGACGGGCATGAATCCGTTCCACGTCGAGATCAGCCTTCAACTCGTGCACGGACTCGTTCAACTGCTGCAACTGTACCTCCTGAGGCTCCACTTCCGTCTTTCGCGCCTCAAGCTCCTGGTGTACGTGTTGCACTTCCCCCAGCAGGGACCGAACACCGATCTTCGCCTCTGCAAACGCGCTCACCAACGCCTTCACGCTAGCGGGAGGAGTCGGCGCGACGTCATCCGGTTGCCCATCGGCAGGTTCAACCGCGTCGGCATTCTGGACTTGACCCATATTCGCATCCAACCAGGAGGACGCGGCAAGCGTGTTTTCCGCCGTCGCCAGGCACCGCTGCACCGTCTCGATGAGGGCCAGGATCGGGAGGGCGCCACCTTCGCCGACCGGACTCTCGTTGGCCTGATTCTCAATCCACCTGGCTTGTCGTTCAATTACCAGATGCCAGTCGTCCAACTGGCGTTGCAGAGCGAGTTTTTCCTGGTAGACCCGATCCCTCTCACTGATCAGTGAAACGACGTTGGCCACAATGTAGTTATCGCGTGCATTTGGTGGATACTGGAAGTGGCTCTTGAGTTCCTCGCTCTCCCGCCGCAAGTAAAATCGATTGACGCCGTCCGAATAGACGTACAGGTAACCAGCGCCGAGCAATCCGGGCTCCCAAGTCTCCCAGGATGGCTGACCGGTGTCTGGAGTGATGGCTTCCATCAGCACCACCAGCGGCCGGTAGCGCTCGAAATCGGCGCCGGCCAGCACTTTCGCCTCCCAACCCTCCACATCAATCTTCAGTAGATCGATTTCGCGCCCGCGAGTGTACTGTCCGCAGACTTGGGCAAGTGTCAGCATCTGGACCACCGAGACGTCACTGGAGCCGAGTTCGGTCTCAAGTTGGGCTTTCAGGTGAGGATCCAAGGTCGAAAGCCCGGTGTCCTGAAACTCGAACAGAGTCGAACTTCCGGGCTTCTCACCGAGCGCCACATTGAGGTTGATCTGGCCGGGGCGCTGCTGTTGAAGTCTGGCGAAATACCGGCGGTTGGGCTCGATGTTCACGCCATCAAACCCCCAACCAGTCAGAAGCCGCGTGACAGAGTCCGTCTCCGGGTCCATCGCGCCGACGTCGATATAGAAGCCCGACGTTCTGCCCCGGAAGATCCGGGCGAGCATGATATCTTCCTGATTCTGAGCGTATGAGATCAGTCTTGAACCCATTGGCAAAACTCGCGTGCAAAGGACTGCCAGGTCGGCAGCGCCAGTTGTCTGATTTGATCCCGGCACTGACTGCCGTTGGCCTCGCTACTTACGGCGCGCATCGCCGCCACCAGGCACTGTTCGTCAATCGAATCCAGGAAAACAACGCCAATCCCATCCAGATTCTCGAGACTGGGAATACACCGGGAAGCCACCACAGGCGTTCCCAGCCAGAGACTCTCAACCGGAGGCAGGCCAAAGCCTTCGGCGGAACTCGCATAAATGGTTGCAGTCGATTCAATGATGCCTTCACGAATCGCGGAGTCCGAGGGATTCGACACGAAGGTGAACCCTCGCCTTCCGTCCTCCATGGCAATCGTATCCCGCAGTTCCGGCGTGCACCAGGCGAGGTTGCCATAGAACCGCAACTCGGCATCCGGCCTCTCGTCCTGGAAAGCCCGAAATGCCTGCAAGATCACAGCGTGGTTTTTCCTTGGCTCAATCGTACCGATCACGCTAAAGACGGGAGAAGGCGGCGGCGACGTAGACTGCGGCCGGGGACCCAATCCGTCGCTTCCCAGATAGAAGGCCGGACCATCCACCTCCCGCGAGCGGCGCAAACGCTGATAGAAGGCCGCTCGGGTTGTCCTGGAAATAAATCCGACGTTCGCCGCCATCCGGATTAACCGGAAGTAGGCGCAGGTTATCTCCGCGCGCAGCATCGGCACGAAGTAGGCTGGATGAGTCAACGGAAGGAGGTCGAATACCAGAAAATAGATACGCCTCAGCTGCTTCGGAGTCAGGCCGGAGTAGAATTCAATCCGCCCCGGGTCATAGAACACCTCAGGGATCACCAGCCTTACCTTCCCATGCGCGACATCCAGCTCGGCAACGGCAGGCGAGTCCAGAAGTCCCTGGAGCTCCAGAACCAACTGGCTCCGTTCGGCCTCGGCCGCCGTGAACAGGCGGCGGACGCAATTCGCGGTACCGGCAGGAAGCACCACAAGTCCCCGATTGGGATCGAACCTGACGATTCGCAGGGGCACTTCGGCGGGCCACCACTTCACGAGCTCGCCCTCAACCCTCTGGATCCCAGTGCGAATGGGATTGTTTAGCAGCTCAGTGAGATCCAGGTACAGGCTATGCAAGGCCCAGCACCTCCGCAACTCTTGCGGCATAGCGGCCGAAGTTGCTCTCCCTGAGATAGCTCGCCCGGGCCTCATTGTCACGAACCAGCGCGTGCGATCCCGCCGCGACTTCCGCAAGCGCATCCGCCAGTTGGACTGGAGAGTAGCGCTCCTCGAGTCCCTTGCAGTAGCCGGGCGCGCCGCATGCTTCGATCAGTGACAACGGAGCGATGGTGGGCAATCCCGCGCTCGCGCAATCAGCCAGGGCGGCCGACAGTTGACCCATTGCGTATGTCCTCAGTTGGACAGCGGCGTCTGAGGCGATCAGATAGTCCCGGTAGGTCTTGTCATCGACATACTGAGCCGAGAAGTGAACGTGATCCTCAATCCCAAATTGACGAGCGACACGCCGAATCTCCGCCTCAAACTCCCCTGCCGCGCCCACGAAATATAACTCAGCGGGAATCTTCCAGGCACGAAGCAGTTCGACGGCGACGATGCACATCGCCGGAGCCTTTGAGAATGCGACGTGGCCGAATGTTGAGATCACAAACGAATCGGGAGATAACCCAAGGCTGGACCTGAGCTCGTCGCGGTGGCGGCCTGCCAGTTCCTCCGCGCGGAAGTAAGTATTAGGCGGAAAGGGGACTACGTTCGCCTCTATGCCATATTGCTGTTGGAAAAGGTCCCGGAAAAGTTGGCTGTGCACGATGAGCGGAGTGGTGCGGTTCAGAACAGGCTCAAAGAACAGAGTTGGCGGATCCTGGTCATTCAGCCACTGGTCAATTTCGGCATCAGTCACTTGCCGGTGTACCGACTTCTCCATGAGCGCCTTGAAATTCATCCGTCCCAAACGGTGGTAGTAGATCTGGATCATGCGGGAGTCGTGCAGAATGGCGGGCCCGCCGTAACGCTCCGCAATGTCCAGTATAGGGTTGTGGAAATGCGAGTTGCCCAGGACAAGCAGCACCGCTTCATGATCCCCTTTCACGATGGGAGCGGGAGTCAACGGCCCGGCGTGGCGAACGTGCGGCGGCAGTTGCAACGGCCCTGGAGCATCGGTGTAGAGGCTGATCTCAAAACGGCTGCCGGCCGCGGCCAGTGTGTGCTCGCTGAACCTGGCCACACCGGTTTGATCCGGCGGGTACGGCGAAAGAAAGGCCAATCGCGGCAGCCGTTGGCGCGCGATGGAGAACGAAGATCGATGTTCGGCGTCGGCTGTCAGCGACCGTGCAATGCCGGTCCAGAAGCGCTCACTCACCCGCTGTTCCAGGAATTGTCCCGTCAGGTTGGACTGCCGGCTCCGGATCCGTGCGCGAAGTTCGGGATCGTTCAACAGGCTGCGCAGCCGGTCAGCTAACTGTCCAGGCTCATCTGCCTGAAAAAGCGCCGCTCGATCATCGACAAGTTCGAGGTGGGCGGCGCAGACGGAGGCAAGAACGGGACAGCCGCATTCAGCCGCCTCCACTACCGGTAGTGAAAAGCCCTCGATGAGCGACGGCACAATGCAGACTTCGGCGCCTGAGTAAAGTGCCGCCAACTGCTCGTCCGTCAAATCCGGTGAGAAGGATAGCCAGCCGCCGGGACACGATGCCAGCACGTCCCGCTTGAAATCGTCCGTATAATTGCCCACAACCTTTAATTCGAGGGCATTACCCTGTT
Organism: uncultured Candidatus Solibacter sp.; assembly: GCA_964450255.1. Lineage (GTDB taxonomy): Bacteria > Acidobacteriota > Terriglobia > Bryobacterales > Bryobacteraceae > Paludibaculum. The sequence goes on from CAYVDY010000351.1 coordinate 5,630, forward strand.
GACGCACGATGCGAAGCGCTTCAATCGCGACGCTGAGGTTCTTCCGCTGGTCCTGACCACCCACCACGAGAGCGAATGGCCGGGCGGTTCCGCCCTCCGCCTGGCTTTTTCCGCCGTAGGGCAGTATGCGTGCCGCCGCCACCAATGACTCCCGAACCGGCGCCCCGGTAACGAATACTCGCTGCTCGGACCTTTGGGTCAGTTCGCGTAGCCGCTTCGCGGCATAGCGCGAGATGGGGAAGAAACAGTCATAGTTGCGGAGGCGGGCCAGGCTGGCAAGATAGTTGATCCGGCTGGCCGTCGTCGCCAGGTAACCAGGCCAATCGTACGGGATGAAGTCGAAGACGACAGCGGCAGAGACAACCCCACGCTCCCTCCGGAATGCCCACGTGTCGGCTATGTCGTGAGTCATCGGAGAGCATTGGAGATAGAGGTCCCGGCTGCCTGGATGAGTGATCGGGCTCAGACAAAAGGTCGTTTCATCAACTAGGGCGCGAAGGTGCGCGGGCAACTCCGGCAGGTCCGGGTCCAGCAGACCGATGACCTTCGCGCTGTGAAATTCGGATGCCGCGCGCCCCCTGAGCAGGCAGGTGATGTGTGTCCCGATCCCTCGATCGCGGAAGGCGAGATCCTGCAGGCAACGCAGGTCCGCGTAGATAGTGCGCACACCGGTGGAGGGAAATGGACTCATCCTGCCTGGTTGGAGCTCTCGGCGCGGTGAAGGGGTTCCGGCGCCGGCGCATATTGCGACCCGGGTTCCTGCATGAGCGCGATCAACAACTTCTCGGTCGCCAACCACTCCTGTTTCGATTGGGCCAGCGCTGTTTCCAGCCGTCCCATGGTCTCCAGGATGCGTTTGGTTTCCTGCAGGTGAGCAGCCATCGAATTGGCGGGCGGATGGGGCGGTAGCGGCTGGAGCAGGACTGAGGCCCAGAACCTGCGGACAATTGGATGGATAATCCGCTCGAAGACCAATCGGTAGAATGGCCGCCACAGGAAGATGAAGGGCTTTTTGTCTAAGAACATCGCCATTGCCGTCCACTTGGTCCACGGTTATACCGAAGGCGCCTCAAATTAGCGACTCCGCTGTGCCGCAGTTCCAAAGCGAGGAAGCGGGAGGAGGCGCCCCTGGGATCCATTTGCAAGCTTAATGGTACCACCAGCCAGTGGGTAATAGAGCCCGAAATATGGCCGGGCGCAGCGAGCCCGCAGGCCCGGCAACGCCGCAGATCCATGATGCTGCCGAGCAGCCCAGCTACCGGTCCGTCCGGATTCTCTCCGGCTCTGGAGAAGGCCCGCGGCATCACCTGGGAACGGAACTGCAGGCAGGAGCACCGCCGTTTGACGCAGATTGACGAGTCTGAGCAACGAGTCTGCAAAGCCGGCCTTCAGAATGGAATTACCGGAGTGAGAGCCGGTAATTAGCGTGACGTTCCGGAAATGGACTGTCGCCCGGGCCTGGGGCCAATGATGGCGCGCGGCCAACTTCGGCGAGGCCTTGTGCTGGAAGTTCGTATCACCCATCTGGATCACAATGAGGGTTGCTGCTGATTCATTCCGAGCAGGGCCGCGTTGATGAAGAGGTTTTCCCGCCCTGTGAGGTCGGGGTGAAAGCCGGATCCCAGCTCCAGAAGAGGCGCGACGGAGCCTCGGACGTCAATGGTGCCCTCGGCAGGCTGCGCCAAGCTGCGGACCAGTGCGAGCATGGTGCTCTTACCGGCGCCGTTCGCGCCGATGAGGGCGACACGTTCTTGCGCGCGTCGAAGCCCTCGCGACGGGGAGCCAGGCGGGTGATCGGCATACGGTAGGTGGGCAGGGCACGTAGTCCATACCGACCTGGTAGCAGCACACCACCGAGTTCGGCTGCCCGC
>CAYVDY010000352.1:0-7491 GCA_964450255.1 uncultured Candidatus Solibacter sp.
TGTAGTGTTTTATCGAGCGGGCTTGGAGAAATCTATCTCCGACAGACTCCTAGGCGGGCGGCGACGTAACCTGGGAGGAACTGGACGGAGGGGAGGACGACGGAGCGCAACTGGCGGCCGTTGATTTGCCAGGCGCCATCGCGGATTTGCGGGGACGGCTGGAGGGCTTCATAGGGGAGCACGACGGTGGAGATCTGGCTGGTTTCGAGGGTGCGGACGACGGGGGCGACGGTTTGGGCGCGGCCGACCCAGGCGGATTCGGCGGTGTAGAGGACGGCGGCGTCGTAGACGGGATCGGTATCGGCGATGATCTGCTGGGCGCGAGCGAACTGGCGGGTCCATTCTGCGTAGTGGCGCCACTGGGGGTTGCCGCTCATGCGGTTGAAGTGGGCGGGGCAATCGGGATCGTTGTGCTTCATGGTGAAGGCGTGCGGGGAGAGGACGGCGATGCCGTTGACGATGTGCCAGTCTCCGACCCACTTCAACATGCGCATGCCCTGGGACCAGCCGTAGGCTCCGAAGGCTTCCGACATGATTTCGCGGGTGTTCTGGAGGAGGGCGGCGCCGCGGGCCATGGCGGGGAGGCCGAACTGGAAGTGTTCCTGATCCCAGATGGTGGCGGCATGGGGCTGCCAGCGGACTCCGCCGGAATCGACTCCGGGGGTGACCTGATAGCCGACGACGTCGATGCCGGGCATATCGAAGTAGCGGATGGCGCGGAACCAGTGGCCGGGGCCGTAGCCGAGGTTGTGATCGGCGTGATTGTCTTCGACGAGGTGGCCGATGAAGCGGACACCGTGGCGGCGGCACCATTCCTGCTGGGGGTGGAAGAAGTTCTCGGCGAAGGCGCGGGAGCAGACGTCGATGAAATCGAAGCGGAGTTGGCGGCCGCGAGGGCCGAGGTCGTACCAGAGGGCGGGGAGCCAGGGGATGAGGTCGTATTGCTTCCACTTGCGGAAGGTTTCGCCGAGGATGGGCGACCAGGGCATGGGCATGCGGGGATCGCCGGGGAGGCTCTCGTAGGAGGTGATGTTGCGGAAGCCTGTCTCGTCGCTGAAGAAGCCCTTGATGGTTTTGCCGAAGTGGGGGGCGAAGTGGCGGAGGGTGGCTTCGTGGGTGAGGCGGATGAACTCGGCGGTGGCGGCGGGATTCATGACATCGATCATGTTCTTCATGGTCCAGCCGGGGGCGGGCTCGTGGACGCGGACGACGGTCCAGACGAGGCGGTGTTCACCTTCGGGCTTGCGCCAGCGGACGCGGGTGGAAGGAGGGGTGGGTGTGAGGTCGATGGGGTGGTCTTGTTTTCGAATGGCGGAGACGGAGAGGAGGCGCTCGCCCGGTTGAAGGGGGGTAGGAATGTCCCACTCGCCCGAGACGGCGGGGCCGGAGAGGGTGAGGGAGCGGGCTTCCACGGTGTGGAGGGCGAAGGTAGGGTTGCTTTGAACGACCTTGCCGCCGGCGACGCCGCTGGGGTACATCCACTCGTCGAAGAGCCAGACTTCGAGGCCGAGCTTTTGGGCTTCGTCGATGGCGGCGGTGAGATCGGACCACCACCGGGGGCCCAGGTAATCGGGGTGGGGGCGGGATTCCCAGACGAAGCCGGTGTTGCCGGAGGCGGCGACTTCGCGGACGGCGGCGCGGATGGTGGGCTCGGGCTGACCCTGTGTCCAGAGGAGGGGGATCATTGCGAGTGGGGATCGGGGGAGACGGGGGCGCGGGTTGGCGGTGGGCGAGGGCGACTGCGCTGTCAGGGTTGCGGCTGTTGCGGAGACGAACAGGCTCCGCCGGGTGAATTGCATAGAGACTCCCGGCGCTACCGTATCATCGGGGGGTGGGCGGGGGCAAGGGAGTGGGGGGGCGCCGGAGCGCCCACCCATTCGGTGGTGCCGGTTAAGCGGCGGACGGCCGGCAACCGCACTGATAGCCGGTTTCCTGGCACTTGCATTCGCCGGGCTGGCAGCCGCAGGAACAGGTGGTGCAGTCGCAGGTTCCGCAGCAGGCGGGCTGGGCGGGGATGTTCGCGGTGGTGTCATTTGCGTTGGTCATGATGGTTCTCCTTGGGTCGTCGTTTTCGAAGCGCGGCGTTTGTTTTGCGCCCGCTTTCAATGAGGCTGACGGGCGACCTGTGAAAACCTTACAGTCCAATGGCGACGCATTTAAGGCAGGGTGTAGAACTCGTAATTGTATTGCCAGCGGACCTCGCGTCCGGGCTCGGCGGTGAGGTTGATGTAAGGTTCGGGGCAAAACGTGGAGCGGATGGACCAATAGACGAACCTGGCGATGGGCTGGTCTCCGGTAATGTGGACACCGATGCCAGCGGCGCGGTGTTCGAGGCGGAGATCGTAATCGGCGGCGGTGGCGCCGAAGCCCTCGAGTTGGGTGAAGGTGCTTTGACCGGGGGCGAGTTCCTTGAGGTAGACGAACTTGCGGCCCTGGACTTCGGCGAGACCCTTGAGATCGAGGGTGGCGCGGGGATTGAAAGCGAAGGTGACGGCGGAATCGGGGCCGGTGGGTTTGCCGTCCATGACGAAGAAATTGTGGTTGTACTGTTGGGTTTGAATGGTTTTCTGGCCGGTGTTGCGGAGGGAGTGCTCGATGGCAAGGACGGGTTTTCCTTTGGCGAGGCGCAGGGTCTTTTTGTAGACGTAGCCGTAGCCGCCGAGGGTGAGGCGGTGAGTGAACTCGACGCGATCGGCGTGGCGCTTGACGGTCCATTTGCCGGGATCGACGATGTCGTAGGTGCGGAAGGCCTGGAAGGGCTGATCGTCGGGGCGGCGGACGGCGCCGACGCCAATGCGGATGAACGATTCGCCGGGCTTGGCGGAGTCGAAGCCGAGGCCGCCGTCGGCGGAGCGGAACTCTTCGACGGGGCCCATGATGGCGTCGTGGAGCTTGGGGTCGTAGGGGGCAGGATTCCAGACCCCGAACCAATTGTGGCCCTTGTAGCGGAGGCTCGAAACTTGGCCGGACCAATCGAAGCGGGTGCCGCGGTAGTAGCCGTTGACGGGATCGGGCGGCATGACGTTCATTTCGACGAGGCCGTTCGAGATCGTGAGCTGAGGAGGATCGGCGGCGTGGAGGGAGGCTGCAAGGAGTAGGGCGGCGAGGAGGCGCATGGATGCACGGTATCAGATGAGGGAGGCGTCCGTGTTAGGCTGGCGGCGTGAGCCCTGAACAGCGGTCTTCCCAGTCCCTGACGCCGGAAGCGATTGCGCGACTGGTGGAGGGGCATCGCGAATTTCTGTCGTTTCTGGAGCGGCGGGTGGAATCCAGAGAAGCAGCCGAGGACATCCTGCAGGCGGCGTTTGTGCGGGGGTTGGAGCGCGGGGCCGGGGTGGATGACGAGAAGGTGGTGGCGTGGTTTTACCGGGTGCTGCGGAATGCGGTGATCGATCATTACCGGGAGAGATCGAGTTCGGCGCGGGCGATGGAGGCGTGGGGACGGGAGTTCCCGGACAGTCAGGCGCCGGATGCGGGACTGCGGGAGGAGATCTGCGGGTGCATTGCGGGGCTGATGGATACGCTGAAGCCGGAGTACCAGGAGGCGCTGCGGATTGTGGATCTGGAGGACGGGTTGCTAAAGGAGTTGGCAGTGGGGGCGGGGATCACGGCGGAGAATGCGGCGGTGCGGATTCACCGGGCACGGAAGGCGTTGCGGGGGCAGGTGGAGAAGGCGTGCGGGACTTGCGCGGAGCACGGGTGCTTCGACTGCAAGTGCGGGGACGGCCGGGGGGCTGGGGCGTCCTGAGCGGGCGCCTCAGCCCTGGTTTGCGTTTGAGGAGGCCGGCCTAGAGAGAGACGCCGTAAGCCTCGTTGAAGAAGGCGTCGTTGATGTATTTGTGGGAGGCGTAGGCGAAGCCCTTGTCACCCCAGGACGTGCCCCAACTATTGCGGATGATGAAGCGGTCTGCCGTATAGCCGACGACGGCGATGGCGTGCCCTCCGCGGACGGTGTTGGGCAGGAACTCATCCAACTTGCCCTTGGTTGTAGTGGCGTTGGACCAGGTGTCATCGACGTTCAGGGCGGCAAGGATGGGGCCGTTGTTGGCGATCCATGATTTCCACTGCTGCAGGTTCTTCTGGAGATTGAAGTAGCCGCTGATTTTGCGCTGGGCGGCGGTGGCGAAGAACGTGTTCTCGTTGCCGGCGAACATGAGCTGCTGGACCTTGAACGGGAGCAGTGAGTCCGGGACCGTGCCATATTTACGGCAGACGTCCAGAGCGGACTTGAGGCTGGTTCCGGCGCCCTCGATAAACGTCTCGGGCCGGCTGGTAAACTCGTCGGTTTCCTTGGATGCCATCCATACGAAGCGCGGAGAGAGCAGGACTTTCTTTTCGAGGCGGCCGGCCTTGGTCATGTGCCAACGGACAACGCCATCGGCAGTGGCCCAACCGACGCAGGATCCCGTGTTCTCCTGATCGTTGATGCTCCACCAGGTTGGTTCTCGAAGATCCTTTGAGACGGGGAGAGCCGGCGGCGCACCGAGCGCGAATGACGCCACAGCATCTTCGTAATGCCAGTCGCTTTCAGTATTCTGTGAAGGCACCAGGTTGCAGATGCGGTCCACAAAGCTCGATTTCGTGACTTTCTTGGCCATGAGTTCCTCCAGTTGGTTGCGATGGATGGGTCCAAAATTCCAGGTTCAGGCTTTCCGGGCAGGATGAGTATAACACCGGCGGGGATTATTACAATACCTCAATGTCCTTCAGGCTTAGGGTGTATAAGCGCTTATGGGAGGATGGTCGGGGTCTTTTGAGGGGGCAGATCCGGAGGTCTGCCCCGGTTGGCTACGGACGCGCTTCGAAGACCAGGTTGAAGGGGGTCTCGGCGGCGCGGCGGAAGCGAGTGAAACCGGCGTCGGTCACCAGTTTTTTGATGCGCTCCTCGCCGGCCTGGGCGCCGATGGCGGCACCGACCTCCTGGGCTTTGGAGGCGGGGGTGCAGATCATGGTGGAGGCAGAGTAGAAGATGCGGCCGATGGGGTTGTGGTTGAGTTCGGGACGGTCGTGGGCGAAGGGTTCGACGATCATCCAGGTTCCGCCGGGCCGCAGGGTGGAGAGGACGTGACGGGCGGCGCCGGTAGGATCGCCCATGTCGTGGAAGCAATCGAAGAAGGTCACGAGATCGTAGCCTCCGTTTTTCGGGTAGCTCTTTGCGCTGGAGACCTCATAGGTGATCTGGTCCTGGAGGCCGTCGCGGCCGGCGACATGGCGTGCATATTCGATGGAGCCGCTGTGGTAATCGAAGCCGTAGAAGCGTGATTTGGGAAAGGCGTCGGCCATGAGCATGGTGGAGGCGCCGTGACCGCAGCCGACGTCGGCTACCGTGGCTCCGCGTTTCAGCAAGGCCTGGACCCCATCGAGGGCCGGGATCCACTCGCTGATCAGATGCATGGCGTAGTTGGGCCGGAAGAAGCGCTCGGTACCGAAGAAGAGGTTGGCATCGTGCTCGTGCCAGCCGACACCGTCGCCGGTGCGGAAGGCCTGCGTGATGACGGGCTCATCCTTAAAGAGCGAGGAGATGATGTGGTAGGCGCCGGGCAGGTCCTGCACGGTAAGAGCGAAGGCCTGTTCGGGCGGAAGCTGAAAGCGTTGGGTTTGGGGATCGTAGATGACGTAGCCGCTGGCGGCGTTGGCGTTGAGCCACTCTCGGACGTAGCGTTCGGCCGTGCCGGTTTTGGCGGCCAGTTCGCCTGGGGTGATCCAGCCAGCTACGGCCATGGCTTTGAACAGGCCCAGTTTGTCGCCGACCACGACGAGCGTGGCGTGCATGGCGGCGCCCATGTCCATGACCGCTTTCTCCATGAAGGCAGCCAATTTCGTTTCGTCGATTTCCATGGCTTTGGCAGGAGTTGCCATAGCATCCCTCCAGTCACTCAGGATTCTGACAAACAATGTCAAGATTGTAGGACAGGAATGGACGGAGATCAATGGCCGAGTGGGGTCTGAGGGAGGGGACGCGCGCAAGGCGGAGTTGATGAGCTATCCTTCTTAGACCAGCCCACCAGTGCAAGGCCGAGTTAGCCGCACGATGCCGCAGCATGTCCCCGCGGCGCGACTCGAGCCTATGAAAACCTCCATCATCCGACAACGCGTGGCCGATTTTCTGCAGCGGCACACCCCATTTGATGCACTTTCCGAGGAGGACCTGCTGACTCTGGCGGGGAGCGGGAAGGTGAAGTTCCACGAGAGTGAGGAGTATCTCTTCCGGAAGGGCGACGGGAAGAGCCCGTTTGTGTGGATTATTCAGCAGGGGAAGGTGGAACTGCTGGACGAGACCGAAGCGGGGGAGCAGTTGAGGGATGTGTTGGGTGAGGGCGATGTGCTGGCGCTGGAGCGATTCCGCGGGGATGGGGCGTGCGCATGCGCGGCGCGAACAGCGACGGATGTGATTCTGTACGGGGTGGCTGCGGACGTATTTGAAGCCACGGTCGCGCGGTATCCAGCGGTGGAGCGGTTTCTGGCGGCTCATGGCTCGGTTTCGGGAATACTGGGATTCAACCGGACTTCGTGGCTGGAAGCGGAGGCGCCCCCGCTGGATTTTCTACGGGCTCGGCTGGTGACGGTCCCGGAGGCAGGGTTGGCGGACGCGGTGTTGGCTGGCGCGAGGAATGGCGTAGTGGTGGTGGTGGATCGGGGGGGACGGGCGGAGAAGGTGGTGGGCGGGGCAGCACGGGCGTGTCCGCCGGCGGTGGGGACGGACTACCGCACGCGGGACGTGGTTCGGGCGATGCTCCGGGCGCGGAGCCAGGAGGTGCTGATCACCGCTGGAGGAACGACGGAGGGAGCGGTGGAAGGGATCCTGACGGGGGCCGAACTCGCGATGTTTTGCGGGTATGACGCTGCTGGGCTGGTGAGGGCACTGCGGCAAGCGGAAGCGGTGGCGGAGATCCGGCCTCTGTTGAGGCAGGCGATGCGGCTGGTGGTGGACGGGTTGGCGCAGCCGCAGGATGTGGACGACTGCTGCCGGATCAGCACGGAGGTGGTGGCGGCGGCGGCGGAAGCGTGTATCCGGATGGCCGAACGAAAGGTGGCGGAGGCGGGGATTGCGCGGGCGAAGGCGCCGCACTGCGTGGTGATGTTCGGGACGTCGGCGCGGGGGGACCTGCTGGGACCGGGCCTCCCCACAGTTGCGGCGGTGTACGACGATGCGGACGATGCGTTGCGGCCAGAGGACAGCCTCTACTTCATGGTGCTGGCCGGCGAGACGGCGACGAAGTTCCACGCGTGCGGGGCGGAGGGTCCGGCGCTGGAGTGGCCGGAGGGCGCGCAGCCGAGCATGCCGCTTTCGGAGTGGAAGCGGCTGTATAGCGAGACGATCCGGAACCCGCTGGGGCATGACCTGTTCGGGCGGCGGGAGTTTTTCGACCTGTGGCCGCTGGCGGGCGATGAGTCGATTCTCCAGAAGTTGCGGGAGCATGTGTTGGCGGAGTTGCGATCAGAGAATGGGAAGGGGGGGGTGACGGCCAAGGGCAGGAAGGGGCATTGTCC
>CAYVDY010000353.1:0-7453 GCA_964450255.1 uncultured Candidatus Solibacter sp.
GGTTTCCTCGGCGGCGATGCCGGGCAGTTTCTTCTCGCCCATCGGGAGCGGGAGGGCCAGACGGTTGTCGGGGCCCTGCTTGGGACCCATGCCGAAGTGAATGAAGTTGTCCCAGTAAAACGAAGTCAGCAGGAAGGTTGTGGGCACGTTGAGATCGGTGAAGAGGTGATCTGCCTGCCCTTTGGAATCGAAGTGCGGAACCTTGTATTTGCCCATAAGCGTCGGCATGCGGTCGTCGTCAAGGGGCACCCATTTCAACGTGTCTTCGAGCGTGGACCAGATGACGTGCTGGAGGCCCGACGCCTGTGCTGCCCGAGCCATGTTGTTGGCCTCGGCAAACTCACGTTCGGGTGAGAAGTGATCCCAGAAGAATGTGACGCAATAGGCGCCGTATGCGCCCTGGAACGCTGCGCGCACGGTGTCGGCGTCCGCAAGATCGGCTGCCACCACCTCCGCGCCGAGTGCCGCAAGCGAGCGGGCCTTCTCTGAGTTGACGTCGCGAGTGATGGCCCGGACGGCGAAGCCGCCCTGCGGGTCATTGAGGATGGCGCGGACCAGGCCCCCGCCTTGGGCGCCGGTGGCGCCGACTACGGCAATGATCTTCTTCTTTGTGCTCATCTTGTGTTGATGGGATTCGCCAGCAATGGCGCAGGATTCAGGAATCGCTGGCAGGGATCTGGCGCTTGGGTCATAGTTAACGATTTTTTCCGAAGAAAAAGGCGGATTCCGGCTTGCTATCGGCGGCCCCGTGCCCGATGATGTAAGTTATGTCAGCAACTTCGATTTCGCGCTGGGCGCCCGCACCCGATGGGGTGGATCCGGGCCGCGTTCCGCAACGGACGCTCTTCACCGGCGCCCGCATGCCAGCCATCGGGCTGGGTACATTCGGATCCGACCATGTGGACGCCGCGGCGGTGGCCGAGGCAGTGAAGGGCGCGGCGGCGGTTGGCTACCGGCACATTGATTGCGCGTCTGTCTACGGGAACGAAGCGCAAATCGGTCAGGCGTTTGCCGAGATGTTCGCCGGCGGACTGAAGCGCGACGAACTGTGGGTGACCTCAAAACTCTGGAACGACAAGCACGGCGAAGCGGATGTAATCGAGTCGTGCAAAAAGTCGCTGTCCGATCTCGGGCTCAAGTACCTGGACCTTTACCTGGTGCACTGGCCCTTCCCGAACTTCCATCCGCCGCAGTGCTCGGTGGAAGCGCGGAGCCCGGACGCGAAGCCTTACATCCACGAGAATTTCATGCGCACTTGGCGGCAGATGGAGAAGCTCGTCGCGCTTGGGTTGGTGCGGCACATCGGCACGTCGAACATGACGATTCCCAAACTGAAGCTGGTTTGGAAGGATGCAAAGGTGAAGCCCGCCGTGAACGAGATGGAACTCCATCCGCACTTCCAGCAACCGGAGTTCTTCCAGTATGTGCGCGGGATGGGCGTTCAGGCAGTGGGGTATTGCCCGATTGGTTCGCCGGCGCGGCCGGAGCGGGACCGCACGCCGGAGGATACCGTCCCCACAGAGGATCCGGTGATCGTGAAGATCGCCAGGCGGCTGGGCGTGCATCCGGCCGTGGTGTGCGTGAAGTGGGCGGTGCAGCGAGGCCAGACGCCGATTCCGTTCTCGACGACGCGGAAGAACTACCTGGCCAACTTGAAGTGCACCGTGACGGAACCGCTCTCCGAAGCGGAAATGGCCGAGATTGCGGGTATCGACCGGAACTGCCGCCTGATCAAGGGGCAGGTGTTCTTGTGGCGCGATGGACAGACGTGGGAAGACCTTTGGGATCTGGATGGAGTGATTAAAACATGAGCGATCACATGCAGGGCGCGTTTTTGCCGGGCGACAGCACGACGGTGCTGAAGGAAGTAGCCGTTCCGACGCCTGGCCACGGCGAGGTGCTGCTGCGGATGAAGGCGTCCACGATTTGCGGCTCCGACATCCGCTGCATCTATCACGAGCATCTCGGCAAAGGGCCGGAAGGCTATCAGGGTGTTGTCGCCGGTCACGAGCCGTGCGGCCAGATCGTGGAAGTGGGACCGGGCTGCCGGCGCTTCGCGGCGGGCGATCGCGTGATCGTCTATCACATCTCCGGCTGCGGGGTGTGTAACGATTGCCGGCGCGGCTACATGATCTCCTGCACCAGCGAGAAGTACCGGCGGGCGTACGGCTGGCAGCGGGACGGAGGCATGGCGGATTACCTGCTGGCCGAGGAAAAGGATTTGGTATGGCTGCCGCCCGAGCTGTCGTTTGTCGATGGCGCGCAGGTGGCGTGCGGCTTTGGCACCGTGTATGAGGGGCTCATGAAGGTGGGCATCAGCGGCAATGACGCCGTGCTGATCACGGGCCTCGGCCCGGTAGGCTTGGCGACCGGCGCGCTCTGCCGCAAGCTGGGCGCCCATACGATCATCGGCATTGATGTAATTCCGGAGCGGCTCAAGCTGGCGAAGGACCTGGGGCTATGCGACGAGGTGCTGATGTCCGGCCCGGACAACGTCGCCGAGGTGCGGAAACTGACGGGCGGAGCCGGCGTGGAGCGGGCAGTGGATTGCTCGGCCAACGACAGCGCGCGCGCGACGGCCATTCGCGCGACCCGCAAGTGGGGCCGCATGGTGATGCTCGGCGAGGGTGGGCGAGTGGAATTCAATCCGTCGCCGGATATCATTCACGACCAGAAGACCATCTTCGGTTCGTGGGTGACGTCAACCTGGCTGATGGAGGAACTGGTCGAACGGCTGGTGACCTGGAAACTGCATCCGGCGGACCTGGTGACGCACCGTTTCGCGCTGGACAAGGTGGACCAGGCGTATTCGTTGATGGCGTCCGGCAAGTGCGGGAAGGTGGCGGTCTGCTTCGACGAGGAACTGACCCCGGCGTAGACCGCTCAGACTGCCGTGCGGGTAGGGGCATGAAGACCACAATCGAGATCGCGGATAATCTCTTCCAGCAAGCCAAGGCGGTCGCCGCCAACGAAGGGCTCAGCTTTCGAGCTCTTGTCGAGGAAGGATTGTGGTCTGTCATCGAAGCGAGAACCAACACCGCGTCCAAACCGTTTCGGCTCCGCGACGGGAGTTTCAAGGGCGGCGGCGGGTTGCAGGCTAGGGTCGTCTGGAAAAATCTCGCGGCGCTGGCTTCCGAGGATGAAGGCGGCTCGACCCGTCCATGATCTGGCGGGACTCGTCGCACCCCCACGCTGCCGCGGCGGTTATCAAACCTCTTCTGGTCAGCCGATTGGGGCTTTTCGCGGATGCCCGGCCTGATTAGCGTGAAACCCTGCCTCGGCTGTTCCGGCGGCCGGGCGGCTGTAACTTGACTGTTTGCGAGCCGCCCGGCGGACTCTACTGAATCTTTAGGACGTGTGCGTAGTCACCGGACTTCGCCTTCGGCAGCGTAACCTTCAGGCCCTGCGGGGTCTGCTGGAACGCCACCTTTTCTTTTGAGCCCAGCAACGTAACGCTGGCCACCTTGCGGGATGGATCCACCGACGTGATGGTGAACGGCGCGGTGGGCCAATCCAGCGCGATGGCGTAGAGCGTGCTGCCCTTGGTGGTGAAGCGGATGTCGGCGGCGGTGAAGTCCTTCTGCTTGGCGTCCGTGAAGCCGCCGGTAAGGACCTTGGTGGGACCTTCGCCGAAGACCTTGTAGGGACGCGTGCCGTAGATGGCTTCGCCGTTGACGTTGAGCCACTTGCCGATGTCGAGCAGGGTGGCGCGGACTTCGTCGGGAATGGTGCCGTCGGCGCGTGGTCCGATGTTGAGCAGCAGTAGGCCGTTCTTGCTAACGATATCGATGAGATCGTCCACCAGCGAGTTGGCGGAACGGAACTTCTCGCCCTCGACGTAGCTCCAGCTCTTGAGGCCGATGGAGGTGTCGGTCTGCCAGACGTAAGGGCGGAGTTGATCGAGCTTGCCGCGCTCGATGTCGTAGACGGCGACCTTGTCCGGAAACGCCTTGTGCTTGTAGTTGATGGCGGTGGGCTTGCCCCACTCCGCGCCGCGGTTGTAATAGAAAGCGGCGAATTTCTGGAGGTACGGCGCCCAGGCGGGCTCTTCGATCCACCAGTCGAACCAGACGACTTCGGGCTTGTAGTTATCCACGAGCTCGCAGGTGCGAGCGAGCCAGTCCTTCATGTGTTTCTCGTTGGGCTGATTGTCGGTCTTGGCGCCGGGGAGCCGCTGCGGTTGGGCGGGGCCGTAGAAACCGGCGTACTTGGGGTCCTTGACGTCGGAATCGAACGTCATGCCGCCTTCCATGAAGAACCAGTGCTCGGCGCGGTGTGAAGATGCGGCGAACTTCATACCCTGCTTGCGGACTTCTTTTGCGAGATCGCCGACCAGGTCGCGCTTGGGGCCCATCTTCACGGCGTTCCAATCGGAGAGGTCGGAGGCGTACATCTGGAATCCGTCGTGGTGCTCGGCGACGGGCATGACGAACCTGGCGCCGGCGTTCTTGAACAGCAGTGCCCAGTCCTGCGGCGCGTACTTCTCGGCCTTGAACATGGGAATGAAGTCCTTGTAGCCGAACTTGGACTGCGGGCCGTATTTGGCGGCGTGATGCTGAAAGACCTTGCTCTTGTCTTCCGCGCGGTACATGTTGCGCGGATACCATTCGGAGCCGAAGGCGGGGACGGAGTAGACGCCCCAGTGGATGAAGATGCCGAACTTGGAGTCCGCGTACCAGGTGGGGATCTGGAACTTCTCCAGCGAAGCCCAATTCGCCTGGAATGGGCCTTTGGCGATGACGGCGTCGATGCGCTTCATGGCCGTTTCGATCTTCTGATCGTAGTTGGCGGTGGGCGGAGTCTGCGCGGAGAGGGCGCAGGCCGCGAGCAGAATGAGGACTGATGTTTTCATAGAAAGGAACTACCTACCCATCCAGCCGCCATCGACGACGAGGATTTCGCCATTGACGTAGTTGGATGCTGCGGACGCGAGGAATACGGTGGCGCCGGCGAGGTCCGATGGTTCGCCCCAGCGGCCGGCGGGGATGCGGGCGAGGATGGCGGAGTTGCGTTCCGGATTGGCGCGCAGAGCGGTGGTGTTGTCCGTGGTGATGTAGCCTGGCGCGATGGCGTTGACCTGCACACCTTTGGCCGCCCACTCGTTGGCCAGCGCTTTGACGAGTTGGGCGACGGCGCCCTTGCTGGCGGCATAGCCGGGGACGGTGATTCCGCCCTGGAAGGAGAGCAGCGAGGCGGTGAAGATAATTTTGCCGGAGCCGCGATCGATCATGCGGCGGCCGAGCTCGCGGCTGAGGATCCAGGGGGCATGGAGATTGGCGCCCAGGACTTCGTCCCAGAAGCCGTCGGGGTGCTCGGCGGCGGGAGAGCGCTGGATGGTGCCGGCGTTGTTGACCAGGATATCGATGCGCGGGCACTGTTCGTTGAGGCGGCCCAGGAAGGCATAGAGCGCGTCACGATCGCCCAGATCGCAACTGAACGCATAGAAAGTGCGGCCGAGAGCGGTGACCGCCTCTTCGACGGGCGAACCGGAGGCGGGCAGGGACTTGCTGACGCCGACGATATCGGCGCCAGCCTCGGCCAGGGCGATGGCCATCGCTTCCCCGATGCCGCGGCTGCAGCCGGTAACGAGCGCGGTCTTGCCATTGAGGCGGAAGAGGTCAAGAACAGACATGGTGACTTGGTCCTTATCTCCGGAGGGTGGAAGCACGGGCGATCAGCTGGGATTCAAGCAGCACGGTGCGCGAGGGGGGCAGCTTCTTCAGGCCGACGAGAGACAGCGCTAGGCGGGCAGCGTTCTCACCAATGACAGCGGAATTCTGATCGATGCTGGTGAGGGGAGTTCGCAGGAACGAGGCGTAGTGGACATTGCCGCAACCGACCACGGCAACGTCATCCGGGACGCGCAGGCCCGCGTCAATGACGGCTTGCATGGCGCCCATAGCGACGGGGTCGTTGAAGCAGAAGACACCATCGGGGCGGGGCGACAGGCTGAGGAGGTGCTGCATGGCCTCGTAGCCGCTGCGGTCGGCGGCGTCGTCGGCTGTGCGTCCGGTAATGACGAAGTGCTTGTTCGGCGGAATGCCGTGGGCTGCGAGCGACTTCTGGTAACCGGCGACTCGTCCGATGGCGGTACTGACCTCTGGGCCGCGAATACATGCGACTCGCTGGCAGCCTTGGGCGATCAGGTGGTCGGTGGCGAGGCGGCCGGCATCCTCGTCATCAACGCCGACGAAGTTTGCAGTCAGGCCGGGGACGCGGCGATCCAGGAGAACGACTGGTGTCTTGTGCTGTTCGAGCAGCCGGAACGGCGCGGAGTCGGACTGGACAGAGGCGAGCAGCAGAGCATCGACGCGACGGGCGAGCATGTGCTGGATCTCCTGAAGCTCGATAGCTGCGTCCTCTTCGGAGGAAGAGATCATGAGGACATAGCCGTGCTCCCGCAACTGGCGTGTGATGCCCTTGGCCACTTCGGCGAAGAAAGGGTGGACGAGATCGGGCACGATGAGACCGATGGTGCTGCTGCGCCCGGTGACAAGGGCGCGGGCGGCGAGGTTGGGCTGATAGTTCAACTCGCGGATGCGCTTCATGACGCGCTCGCGCGTTTCCTCGCTGATGTCGCTGTGGTTGCGGAGGACCTTGGATACGGTGACGACGGAGACTCCGAGGTCCGCCGCGATGTCCTTGAGTCGTGTTGCCATGGGGGGGTGAGTGGTATTTCTGCTTTAGTAAACGTTTACTGTAACGGTATTTGTGCGCCGTGTCAATCGAGAATGGGTTGTATTTGGGAGAGGCGCCAGCCTGAGAATCGATTCAGCGTAGCATCGACGGTATCGAAACGGAAGCGAAGACGGAGGGTGGTGGCGGCGGGGAGGGGGGCGGTGTGGGTCATCGAGGTGCGGGGCTGGCCGGAGATTTGGAGGAGAGTGCGCCACGGGCCGCCATCGATGCTGGCTTCGAGGTACTTCTCGTCGTAGACGGTGGTGGTGTTCTCGGTCTCGAACCAGGACTGGAAGGACAGGGTGGCGCCGGCGGGAAGGGAGAGGGGGGCGGACTCGAGGGTGCCGGAGTTGGGCTCGGCTCCGGTGTCATAGGTGTTGGTGGCCGGGTCGGCGTAGCGCCACTCCGAGTTGGGTGTGGGATGCCAGAGGCCGGTGGGGGTCCAGTTGAAGAGGGTGGCGGCGCGGAGGTAGGGGAGTAGAGGGTAGAGGGTGTTGCCGGGACATTCGGTGGCGCCGCAGGCCCTGGGGCTGCTGGCGGAGTCGCGGTGGCCGCTGACGGTGGCGAGGTTGAGTTGGCTGGCGGCGTGGGGCGATTTCGCGAGCGGATCGAGTTGCAGAGTGGCGGCGGTGGTAGAGAGGAAGCGGCTGAGGGTCAGCCATGAGGGGATCGTGGGGCGCTGAGTGGTGTAGGTGCCGAGGACGGCGACGCCGAGGGTGCCGGTGTTGACACAGGAGAAGTGGGCGCCGATGACGCCGGGGCCTCCGGCGCGTCC
>CAYVDY010000354.1:0-7415 GCA_964450255.1 uncultured Candidatus Solibacter sp.
AAAGGCGGCCTGCGCGATCTCTCCATCTCGCGCAACAACCTCGAGTGGGGCATCCCCGTCCCCGTCGAAGGCAACCACGTCTTCTACGTCTGGTTCGACGCGTTGATCAGCTACCTCACCGCCGTCCGCGAAGAGAAGCTCTGGCCCGCCGACCTGCACTTGATCGGGAAGGATATCCTCCGCTTCCACGCCATCTACTGGCCGGCGTTCCTGATGGCTGCCGATCTGCCGCTGCCGAAAAAGGTCTTCGCCCACGGCTGGATCCTCAAGGACTCCATCAAGATGTCGAAGTCGCGCGGTAACGTCGTGCGCCCCGAACCGCTGCGTCAGGTCATTGGCGCCGATCCGCTGCGCTACTTTCTCCTGCGCGAGATCCCGTTCGGCCAGGACGGCAACTTCAGCTACGACGTGCTGATCACGCGTATCAACGCCGATCTCGCGAACGGACTAGGCAACCTCGCCAGCCGCACGCTCACGATGATCCGTCAGTATCGCGGCGGCAAAGTGCCGGAGTCGAAGGGCTCCACCGAAATTGCCGACGTGGCGCGCACAACCATCAACAGCTACTGCGAAGCATTCGAGAACTTCGAATTCAACCGCGCGCTCGAACAGATCATGGCGTTGATCACTGTTGTTGATAAGGCCATCGTGCAGTATCAGCCGTGGGCGCTCGCCAAGAAAGAACATCCCGAGCCGCAGGCGCAGCTCGACGAGATTCTCTACTCGGCCGCCGAGGTGCTGCGCATTACCACCGCGCTGCTGGCTCCGGTGATGCCGGAAGCCTGCGCGCAGCTCTGGGCGCAGCTTGGCATGACTTCCAACCTGGAGACGCTACGCATCGACGAACTCGCCTGGGGCCAACTCGCAGCCGGGCAGGCCATCGGCGAAGTAGCGCCGGTGTTCCCCCGCCTCGACGCTGCCAAAATCATCGACCAGATTCAGGTAATCGACGATCAGGAAGCTGACCGCATCAACGAATTGCTCGGCAAGACGGAGCCGGCCGCCGCGCCGTGGGCTCCGCCGCCCGGCGTTGCACCGCTCTCGCCGGAGATCACCATCGACGACTTCGTGAAAGTGGATCTGCGCGTCGGCCTCGTGCTCACCGCCGAGCCCGTCAAGGGCGCCGACAAGCTGTTGCATCTGACTGTGGATTTAGCCGAGGAGAAGCCGCGCACCATCGTCGCCGGCATCGCGAAGGCCTACGCGCCGGAACAGCTCATCGGCCGAAAGGTCGTCATCGTGGCCAACCTGGCGCCGCGCAAGCTGCGCGGCATTGAGTCGCGCGGTATGATCGTGGCCGCCTCGCTGGAAGACACGCCCCCGGTACTGGCGGCCTTCCTCGAAGACGTGCCTGTGGGCGCGCGGCTGAAGTAATGCAGCTCGTTGATACGCACTGCCATCTCGACGGCAAGAGCTTCGACGGAGATCGCGAGGCAGTCATCGCCCGCGCACGCGCGGCGGGCGTGGAGTGGATGGTGGCCATCGGTACCGGTGACGGACCGCCAGATCTGGAGGCTGGGATCCGTCTGGCCGAGGCGTACCCGTTCATCTACGCGACGGTAGGCGTTCATCCGCACGAGGCCGCCAAAGCCACCGACGACACGTGGATCGAAATGATGGCGCTGACCGCGCATCCGAAATGCGTGGCCGTCGGGGAGATCGGACTCGACTATCACTACGATTTCTCGCCGCGCGAAACACAGAAGGCCGTCTTCGTCCGCCAGATGCAGATCGCGCGCGACGCTTCGCAGCCCATCGTGATCCACACCCGCGAGGCCTGGGACGACACGGTCGCCCTGATCCGCGAACATTGGGATCCGGCGCTCGGCGGGATCTTTCACTGCTTCTCGGGCGGGCCGGGCGAGGCGCAGCAGGTGCTGGACTTGGGTTTTCATATCAGCTTCTCTGGGATCGTCACGTTCCCCAAGGCCACCGGTATTCACGACGCCGCCAGGATGGTGCCCGCCGGCCGGTTGCTGATCGAGACTGATTCACCGTATCTGGCGCCGATCCCGTTCCGCGGAAAACGGAACGAGCCTGCGTACGTCCAACACACCGCCGCGCGCATCTCTGAACTGCGGGGCGTGCCGTTGGAAGAGATTGCGGCGCTCACCACTGCCAACTGGAAGCGGTTGTGTTTGCGGGAGACGGGAGTCAAAGGATAAACTTGTTCCAGTCAATGCCGATCGGCAAGCTGGGCCTGGCCCTCACTACACGCGAAATCATGAGCCTCGTCTCGAAGGACCTCGAGCGCGTGGAGCATGAGTTTCGTCTTGAGGCCGTGGGCTCGGTGGAAGCCGTCAGTCAGATCGCCCAATACTTGCAGGGCAATGGCGGCAAGCGTCTTCGCCCCATCCTGCTGCTGGTTTCGTGCCGGCTGTTTCAGGAACCGTCGCCGGAGGCCATCCGGTTGGCTGCCGTGGTCGAACTGATTCACACCGCCACGCTGGTTCACGACGACGTGATCGACGACGCCAAGACGCGGCGCGGCAAGGCTTCGGCCAACATCATCTGGGGCAACCAGACATCGGTGCTCGCCGGCGATTGGCTGTACATGCAGGCGTTCCAGATCGCTCTGCGGCAGCGCAGCTTTGAGATTCTCGATCTGCTCATCACGCTGACGCAGCAGATGGTGGACGGCGAACTCCTGCAATTGGAGCGGATCGGCAAGATCGACATCACCGAAGCGGATTCGATGGAGTTGATCGATCGCAAAACCGCGAGCCTGTTCTCAGCGTGCACTAAGCTGGGCGCGATTGCGGCGACTGCCAGCGAACAGCAGCAGCGGCTGCTCGGCGAGTTTGGCTGGAATCTGGGAATGGCCTTCCAACTGGTGGACGATATCCTGGACTTCACCTCGCGGGAGAGCGTGTTAGGCAAGCCAGTGGGCAACGACCTCCGCGAAGGCAAGGTCACTCTGCCGTTGATCTACGCTCTGCAGACCGCCACGGCCGACGAGCGGGCTATGGTGCGGACGGTGCTGGATGACAACCACTACAATCAAGTGCCTTTCGAGGAGATCCGCGCTCTGGTGGGTCGTCATCAGGGCGTCGAGCGGGCGCGAGCCAGGGCGCATGAATTCACTGCGAAGTCGCGCCAACTGCTCAGCAACTTCGCGGACACGCCGGCGCGCACGGCGCTGTTTGCCGCCACCGACCTGGTGGCGGACCGGGACCGCTAGCCCTTCGCCAGTTCAGCGTCGGACCCTTGGAAAGCCTGTGATATCATGAGGGAGAACGTCGCGGAAGGGTGGCAGAGTGGTCGAATGCGGCGGTCTCGAAAACCGTTGTAGCCGTAAGGTTACCCAGGGTTCGAATCCCTGCCCTTCCGCCATTCACACCAAGGTCAGTTTTTTCGACACCTCCCTCTTTCTTCAGGCGTTTTGATCGATTTTGATTGACTTTGAATCCGCCGCTTCGATAGTATAGTGTTGACCCAACGACTGCCCGGAGTCGGTGGCCTCGATTCGCATGCCAACTGACTCTCAGTCCCTCGCCACCAGGGCCCTCGTCGAGAACATCGTCCGCGAGGTCGTCCGCAAGCGCCTTGCTCCCGCAGGGTCTATTGACGCCCCCAAACTCGTCGTCCACGCCTCCGCCCGCCACATGCATGTCAGCCGCGCGGATCTGGACGTGCTCTTTGGAAAAGGCTACGAACTCACGGTCCATCGCCCTCTCTATCAGGAGGGCCACTACGCTGCCAACGAGACGGTCACGCTGATCGGCCCCAGAAGCCGCCTGATCTCCAACCTGCGCATCCTCGGCCCCATCCGGGACCGGTCGCAGGTGGAGCTCGCCTTCACGGACGCCATTAGCCTTGGCATCGACGATATCCCCATCCGCCTTTCCGGCAACATCGACGGCACGCCTGGCGCGTTTATTATGGGCCCGGCCGGCATGGTCGAATTGAAGGAAGGCATCATCCGCGCCGCCATTCATGTCCACATGAACCCCGGCGAGGCGGCATATTATGGTGTAAAGCACGGCGAAGTGATGAAGTTGCGCGTCGGCGGCGACGCGGGGGTCACTTTCAATCGGGTCCATGTCCGCGTGGATCCCAAGGTGCGGCTGAACGTTCATATGGACACAGACGAGGCCAACGCCTGCGGCCTGCATCTTGCCCGGGAGATCGAGCTTGTCAAGTAGGAGAAAACGAGAGATGAAGCAAGCGCTAGGAATGATCGAAACCAAGGGCCTGGTTGCCCTTTTTGAGGCGTCCGACGCCATGCTGAAGGCCGCCAACGTCACCTTCACAGGGTGGGAGACGGTAGGCAGCGGCCTCGTGACAGCCTTCATCGAGGGCGATGTGGCCGCGGTGAAAGCCGCAACGGATGTCGGCGCCGCCGCGGCCCGCCGAGTGGGCGAACTTTCCAGTGTCCAGGTGATCCCCCGTCCCCACGACGATCTCGGCCTCTTTCTGGCGACTGCCGCCAAGAAGGGCACTGCCGCCCCGGACCCCAACGCGGGCACCGCGGTAGGCCTCATCGAGACGCGCGGTCTCGTCGGCCTGATCGAAGCCAGCGACGCCATGTGCAAGGCGGCCAACGTGCAGCTGATCCGCAGCATCGAGATCGGCGGCGGTTTCGTTACCACCGTCGTTCGTGGTGATGTCGGCAGCGTCCGCGCCTCGGTGGATGCCGGAGCGGCAGCCGCCCGCCGCGTGGGCGAACTTGTCGCCTCGCACGTAATCCCCCGCCCGCACGACGGGCTTGTTGAAGGTATTCTGCGCTAGTCGCGATCCAGGAGAATCGACATGGAATCCACAACTGTTGGCATGATCGAGACCAAGGGCCTGGTGGCCCTCGTCTACGCGACCGACGCGATGTTGAAGGCCGCCAAGGTCGAATTTAAGGGCTGGAAGAAGGTCGGCAGCGGCCTTTGCACGGCATTCGTCACGGGCGATGTCGCCTCCGTCAAAGCCGCTGTTGACGCCGGCGCCGCCGCCGCCCGTCCCATCGGCGAGGTTGTCAGCGTGCACGTGATCCCGCGCCCGCACGACGATCTCAAAAACGTCCTGCCCAAGTAAAAGTGAATGTTCCTCGCCAAGGTGATCGGCAACGTCGTCGCTACGCAGAAGAGCCCGGAACTGGAAGGGATGAAGCTGATGCTCATCCAGCCGTACATCAATCGGGATCAGACCCTGGTGATCTCGGGCAGTTCGGTGGTCGCCGTGGATAGCGTCGGAGCCGGCCTGGGCGAGTTCGTTCTCTTCACCCAAGGCAGTTCCGCGCGCCTCACGCACAATACAAAGGGCGCGCCCGTGGATGCGGTGATTGTCGGCATCGTCGACACCGTGGAAGTTGGTGGTTCAATCGTGGAGAAACCATGACCCAGGAGCAATTGATCAGCGAGATTGCGAGAGAGGTGATTGCACGCCTCCAGGGCAGCGCGCCCGCAGCCTCTGCCGCGCCCGCGGCGCCCAACACCGGCGACGGTGTATTTGCCACCGTCGATGAAGCCGTCAAGGCCGCCGCCGCGGCGCAAGCCAAGCTCGGCCAGATGAGTCTCGTCGAACGCGGCCGCATCATCGCCATCATCCGCCGCCTCTGCGCCGACAACTCGAAAGAGTGGGCCCGCATCGAGCTTGAAGAGACTGGCCTGGGCCGGCTGGATCACAAGATCGAGAAACTTCTCAACGTGCGCCACGTCCTCGGCGAAGAGGCGATGCGGAGCGACGTGCGCAGCGACTCCACCGGACTCTGCATCATCGAACGCGCGCCCTGGGGCGTCATCGGCATGGTTCTGCCCGCCACGCACTCCGTGCCCACCATGGCGAGCAACGCGATCAACGTGATCGCCGCGGGCAACACGGCCATTTTCAGTCCGCACCCGGCGGGCGCTAAAGTCGCCGCGCTCGCGCTGCGGGTCATGAACCGCGCCATCCAACAGGAAACCGGCCTAGCCAATGTGATCACCACGATGGCTAATGCCAGTATCCGCGCCGCCGAAGAGGTCTTCCACCACCCCGGCATCGCGCTGCTCTGCGTCACCGGCGGCCCCGCCGTGGTGCGGGCCGCAGCCAAGTCCGGCAAGCGAGTGATCGCCGCCGGACCGGGCAACCCCCCGGTGGTCGTCGACGAAACCGCCGATCTCGATAATGCCGCCAAGTCCATCATCCTCGGCGCTTCGTTCGACAACAATCTCCTCTGCATCGCTGAAAAGGAAGTTTTCGTCGTCGCTTCGGTCTTCGATGCCTTCATGGCCGCCATGAAGCGGGCCGGGGCCGTCGAGCTCAATAACGCCGCCATTGAGCGCCTCACCGAGGCCGCCTTCACCTTCGACGATCAAGTCAAAGGCAAGGGCTGCGGCCGGGCCCACGTCCGCAAGGAACTCATCGGCAAAGACGTCTCCTTACTTGCCGCCGCCGCCGGCGTCCAGGTCCCGGCGTCCACGCCGCTGCTGTTCGGCGAGACGGTGGAGGATCACGCCTTCGTCCAGGAAGAGCAGATGATGCCCTTCGTTCCCATCGTCAAGGTGCGCGACGTCAATGCTGGCATTGCTGCATCGCTCAAGGCAGAGCACAACTACCGCCATACGGCCATCATCCACTCCCGCAATATGGACAACGTCACGCGCATGGCCCGCGCCATGAACACCACGCTGTTCGTCAGCAACGCGGCTTGTGTCGCGGCGCTTGGCAGCGATAACCCCAGCTATCTCAGCTTCAGCATCGCCACTCCGACCGGCGAAGGCGTCACCACGCCCATGACTTTCACGCGGGAACGCCAGTTCGCCATCGGCGGCGGCGCCATGCGGATTATCTGATGTTTCTTGCGCGCATCGACGGACACATGACCTCTACCGTCAAACACGAAACGCTCGAAGGCTTCCGCCTGCTGATCGGCCAGCGCCTGGAAGGCGACGGCCACACCAGCGGCGACCCCCTCGTGCTGATCGATACGCTCGGCGCGCGCCGCGGCTCCACCGTCATCGTCTCCACCGACAACGAACCATTGCGCCGCGCCGCCGGAAACACGATTCCCGCGCGCCTGGTGGTGGTGGGCCTGGTGGATCAATACAAGCCCGTGGGCGGTGCGGCATGAGGCTGGGCATTGTGCGCGGCAGCGTCGTTTTGAACCACGCGATCCCGGCTCTCACGGGAGTGCGCCTGGTGATCATCGAACCCGTCAACGCAGCCAATCTCGAAGCCGCCAACGGCCTCGGGGGCGGAAAACCACTGATCGCGGCCGATCGTCTCGGCCCAGCCACCGGCCAGATGGTCGGTTTCGTGGAAGGGCGCACCGCGGCCAGCCCCTTCTATCCGCAGGACGTCCCCATCGACGCCTACTGCGCTGCCATCGTGCAGAACATCGAATTCCAGCCGCCTAAGAACGAAATTCTGTCCGCCAGTGAGGTACATTCATGAGCAGCTTCGATCCCTCTCAATACAAGGTCGTCGCGGCGCCAGACCTTGAG
>CAYVDY010000355.1:0-7393 GCA_964450255.1 uncultured Candidatus Solibacter sp.
GCATCGAAGGGCGCGGGGTCGGGTAGTTCACGGTAGGCCGTCATCTGCGGAACGTTACGGTCCGGGATCTCGGGGTAAACCTAACGTGCGCGCTGCTTGCTCGATTCCTTCGCCACCACACGCACCGCCCGGCCCGTCTGCAGATCACAGAACGTCGCAGCCATCTTGCCAAAGTCCAGGAACTTCAGCGCGCGCTTGCCCAACCGGCAACCCGTGACGACACCAATCGCATCGGTGGCGCAGCGATCGATCTCAACAAACGTGACCAGTCGCTTGCGCTGCGTACCCGTGGGATCGTCAATCCCCAGCAGCCCGAGTCCGTAGATCGCCAGACGCAGCCCCAGCACTTGGCCCGCGCACATATGCCCATGTGCCTGTGCGGCCAAAACCTCGTACTCAGCAAAAGTCTTCATTTCAGCAGCCTCAACGATTCTGGCGGAAAGCGAACCATCCATTCTCCATTGTGCGCACCGCCGTCGAGCCCGCTGCCGGGAATCTCGGCCACGATACCGCCCTCGAACTCAGCACGCACGGTCTGCGTGCGGCGTCCCAGTTTCTTCAGACGCATCGACACGCCCTGGGTCGCGTAAGCGTTCACCCGCAGCGCATCGGCTCGGATGCAGAGCCGCAGTTTTGCACCCAGTAGATGCCCGGGAAAGTACGGCCCATCGATCTCGAAGGCGAAACCACCGGTTGTGCTGCAGCGCAGCCGGCTGCGGTTGGCCGCCGGATCCATCCGCAGGATCTCCGCGTCGAACAGGTTGAACCGCCCAAGCAATGCGGCCACTTCTTCGCTTACCGGCCGGTCCAGCAAGTCGCCCGGAGTGCCCTGCTGCACCACGCGGCCGGAGTGCAGAACGAACATCTCCTGACCCAACTGCATCGCCTCGTCCAGGTCGTGCGTCACCAGGAGAATCGGAATATCGAAGGACGTGCGCACCTCGTCCAGTACCGCGTAGAGCTCTTCCCGCAGCGGCGCATCCAAGCCGCTTGAGGGCTCGTCCAGGAGTAGAATCCGCGGCGACGAAAGCAGCGACCGCGCAATGGACCCGCGCTGCCTCTGGCCGCCGGAGAGCTCGCCGGGCCTCCGCCCCGCTACGTCCTCCAAATGGAACTGATCCAGCATCGCGCCAATCGCGCGGCGCCGTTCCAACCGCGGCAACGCGCCGGCGGCGAAATCGAGATTCTCCCGCAGCGTCATGTGCGGAAACAGAGCCGAGCTCTGGAACACATACCCGCTGCGCCGTTCCTGCGGACTCAGCGAGAGCTTCGACGCCCCATCGAACAGCAGCACGTCAGCGACGAGGATCCGCCCTTCGTCCGGCGTGGTGAACCCGGCAATCGATTCCAGCGTGAGCGACTTCCCCGCCCCGCTCGGCCCGAAGAGAACCGTGATGTGCGCCGCTGTGCGAATGTGCACGTCCAGCACAAACTCGGCGGAGTCATTCCTGGCCGCGAACGTCTTGCGGATCCGCGCGTCGATCATCCCGTCAAACTGCCTTTCCCACGGAAAGGCGGCCCATGCGGTTGGCCAGCGTGAGGCTCACCAGGGCAATACCGGAAATGACGAGAACCAGCACGCGCGCCACGTCGCCGCGTCCGCCCTCCACCGCGTCATAGATCGCGACGGAGACAGTCTGCGTGCGGCCCGGAATGTTGCCGGCTAGCATGATCGTAATTCCAAAATCGCCAAGAGACCGGGCGAAGGCGAGCGCCGTGGCGGCCAGAATCTGGCTCCATGCCAGCGGCAGGGAGACGCGCCAGAATACCTTCCATTCCGAGGCGCCTAATGAACGTGCGGCCTTCGGATAACGTCGTGGAACGCTCTCCATCGCGGCCGTGGAGAACTTGATCAGCAGCGGTGCCGAATGCAGCAGCGCGGCCACCACGGCCGCCTGCCACGTGAACACCAGCGGCTGGCCGAAAACCCACTCATACGCTTTGCCCAGTTGGCTCTGCCGGCCCAGCAAAATCAGCAGGTAGTAGCCGAGCACCGTGGGCGGCAAAACGAGCGGCAGCGTGATGCACGCCTCCAGAACATTCTTGCCCCGGAAGCTCCGGTTGGTGAAGAGCCACGCGAGCCACAAGCCGGCCAGCAGAGAGATCAGCGTGGACAGTGCAGCGACGCGCAAACTGAGCCAGAGGGGAAACCAGTCGATACCCATGGGAGGCCCAACCATTATAGGACTCCCCACACCCCCGCGCATCGTTGTAAATTGACTCTTGGTGCAGCGAACAAAAGTCTCGGCGACGAAGAAAGAGCAGGCCCGCTCCCGAGCACTCTGCGATGCCCTGGGCTCGCTGGGATACCCGCGTTTCCGGAACGTGCTGGAAGGTGCCGAAGAGGAAGTCCAGCACGACCCGGCGGTGGTTTTGCTGGCCGCGCTCTCCTGCGATCACGTGGACGAACGCGTCGTCGAAGCGCTGCCCTGGGTAGTCATCAGCTTCGACAATCTCGATTGGGAGTGGATCATCCGCGAAGCGCGCCGCCGCCACGCCCAAAACCGCCTCGGCTACATCGTCTGCCTCGCCCTCCGCGTCTGCGCCGGTGCCGCCGGCAGCATCGAGCAACTCGCCCGCCTGTCCTCCGTGGAGGAGCGCCTCTTCGAATACCGCCTCGACAAGGAAGATACCCTCTGCCGCAAGGTGCCCGACGCTGAGCGAAAGTGGCTGCGCGATTCGAGGCCGAGTGAGGCGCGGCAGTGGAATCTGCTGACGGATCTGCGGGCCAAGGATCTTAGTTACTGATGGCGCAGCCGGACACGGCCGGTTTCAAGCAAGCTGCTTTCCCTGCTACTGGCTCGTTTTCAGGCAACGCTGTGCCTTGTTAGCGATGCTGCGCTAAAATTCCCGCATGGATGATTCACATGCACTTGGGTGGCTGGCGCATCAAGTTCCGGGTGCGGCGGAGTTGATCGCATGGTTCGGATACTGGCCGTCATTCCATGATGCCGAAGTGACCTCCATCGCGCTCAACCGTGGCCAGTCTTCACGGGTTTCAGTTCACGCGTTTGAGCCCACATCCAACTTAGACACAGAAGGTCAATACGAACATCAAAAGCATGTGGTCGTCACCTTCGTGCTCGACGGGATCCGCCAATTGGCGCTGACGGACTTCAATGACCAGAACGTGATATTCGGTCTGCGGCTCACAAGCGTAGAACAAGAGTACAAGCTGAAACTCGAGGGCTGCCACGGGGTCGACGGCTTGATACGGGCGGAGTCAGTCAGGATTGAGTTCGCAGAGGGTGCACCGATCGGTAGCCAGTATCTGCCAGACCGGCTGCAATAGCTAAATCGGCGTCAGGCCGCACCGAGTTGGTCACAGCTGGACGCGCCAGCAGAGCGTGGTGGCTCAATTGGGCGCTGACACCCAACCATGCGCGGCTGCCGGCTCCGTCAATCCCTTGCGCCCGTCGTCAGCCCCGGCCACGTTCACCATCGTCGCCTGGCCCGTAACACTCGGCCCAGCGCCGATCCGCTTCCGTGGCGCTTCCGCTGGACAGCACCCGCTCCGTCTCCTCGACCAGCCTGGCCGCGTACTCCCGAAAGGGAGGCTCCATCCCGCCAAGCAGGGCAAGCGCTTCCTTGCCCACGGACCACCAATTGCCCGGCGGCACCTCGTTATCGGCCAACACCGATTCCAGCCCACGCAACGCCCGCGCATCCCCGCGGCAACTGCTGCCCAACCCGAACACCGCCCAAAAACGAATGCGCACGTCGGAATCGCGGAGAACGGAGATCAGCCGCTCAACCGTCTCGCTGGTGCCCACGTAAGCCAGCGACTCGGCCGCCTCTTCGCGAGCCGGTTGCGGCTGCGTGGGATCCACGAGACATCGGGCCAGTGCGAGCGCCGCAGCACGTCCGGGCTGCTGAATCCAGCCAAGTGCCCTCGCCGCCGCATGACGCCGGTGCGGATTCGCGTCATTCAGCAGGGCATGAATCAATGGTCCTACGGCCCTTCGGTCACTGAGCCTTTCCAGCGTGAGAGCCGTCGAATAGAGCTCGTCCTTCTCGTTCTGTTCAAAGAAGAGCCTCAGCAGAGCCTGAACGGCCTGATTGCCGTCCCCGAGGGCAAGCAGCCTGGCGGCCGTGCCTCTGTCGTAGTGGCCCAGCGCCGGATCGAGCATCGCTTCGCGCAACGCGTCCACGAACAGGAGCCCCTGCCGCTCGCGCTTCGCTACCGATGCGGCCACTTTGAAATTGGGTCCGCGCACTCTCCGCAATTGCTTCTGCGCGCGCCGCTGCCATCTCAGTCGCATCAAGCCAATGGTAGCGAGTTCCTTACGCCAGAATCCCCTTCACCACCGACGACTTCTCCACGCCCGTCAGCCGCTGATCCAGCCCCTGGTACTTGAACGTGAACTTCTCATGATCGATCCCGAACTGGTGCAGCAGCGTGGCCTGCAAATCGCGCACGTGCACCGGGTCCTTCACAATGTTGTAAGAGAACTCATCGGTCTCGCCATACACCGTGCCGCCCTTGATCCCTCCGCCCGCCAGCCACAGGCTGAAACACCTCGGATGATGGTCGCGGCCGTAATCCTTCGGCGTCAGCTTGCCCTGCGAGTAGATGGTGCGTCCGAATTCCCCGCCCCAGATGACCAGTGTGTCGTCCAGCATGCCTCGCTGCTTGAGATCCTGCACCAGCGCGTAGCAACCCTGGTCGACATCCTTGCACTGCGTGGGCAGCACCTCCGGCAGATTGCCGTGCACATCCCAGCCACGGTGATAGAGCTGCACGAAGCGCACTCCGCGCTCCACCAGCCGCCGCGCCATCAGAACACTGTTCGCGAACGTGCCGCCCTTGCGCGCATCCTCGCCATAGAGCTTGAACGTACTCTCGGATTCCTTCGAGAGATCCGTCAGATCCGGCACCGAGGCCTGCATCCGGAACGCCATCTCGTACTGCTCGATGCGCACCCGCGTCTCCGGATCGTTGTAGCGCTCGGCCTCCAGTTGATTCATCGCGCCCAGGCCGTCCAGCATCTTGCGCCGCACGTCGCGCGGGACGCCGTCCGGATTGTTGATATACAACACTGGATCCCCGCCGGAACGCAGCGAAACACCCGAATATTGGCCCGAGAGAAATCCGGAGCTCCATAGCCGCGCCGAGATCGCCTGCACGTTCGCCTTTGGATTCGAATGCGTCGCGTTCAGAACCACAAACGTCGGCAGGTCCTTGTTCATCGAGCCCAGCCCATAGGCCATCCAGGAGCCGATACAGGGCTTCCCCGCAATCATGAAGCCGGTCTGGATGAAGGTCATCGCCGGCTCGTGGTTGATCGCCTCCGTGTGCATGGAGCGGATGATGGCGATGTCGTCCACCATCTTCGCGGTATAGGGCAGCAGTTCGCTCACATGAGCGCCGCTCTTGCCGTATTGTGCGAACTGAAAGACCGAGGGCGCAATGGGGAACCGGCTCTGATTCGACGTCATCGTCGTCAGGCGCTGCCCCTGGCGGATCGATTCCGGTAGGTCTTTGTCGAACCAGTCCTTCATGCCCGGCTTGTAGTCGAACGTCTCCAACTGCGGCGGCGCGCCCACCATGTGCAGGTAGATGGCGCGCTTCACCTTAGGGGCAAAGTGCGGCAGTCCATTCTTCGAATCGGCATTCAGCAACTGCGCGAGCGCCAGCGAGCCGAAGCCCTGCGCGCCCCGCGCGAAGAATCTACGGCGAGTGATGTCGTTCATTTGGTCAGCACCTCGTCGAGGTTCAACATCTGATTGGCCACCATGGTCAGCGCGGCGAGTTCCAACGCCGGAACATTCTCCGCCGGCTTCGTTTCGCCTGTTTTGACCAGCGCCTGAGCGTCGGCGGGCTTGGTGTCGTAGTGGCGCAGGAAGTCCTTGTACGACCCGCGCACGATGGTCCGTTCCTGCTCGGTGAGCGGCCTCGCCATCAGACGCGCAGCCATGAAGTCCAACTGCCGGTCCACGTCGCCGCTGGACGCCCGCATGGCCCGTTCTGCCAGCGCCCGCGCCGCCTCCACAAACTGCGGATCGTTCATCGTCACCAGCGCCTGCAGCGGCGTGTTGGTGCGCTCGCGGCGCACCGTGCACGTCTCCCGCGTGGGCGCGTTGAAGATCTCCATCGACGCCGGTGGCGCGCTGCGCTTCCAGAACCAGTACAGGCTGCGGCGATAGAGCTTCTCGCCGCTGTCGCGTTTGTAGTCACGCGTGTCGCTGCCGTTCATGGCGACGGCCTCCCACACGCCATCCGGCTGATACGGCTTCACGCTGGGACCGCCAATTTCCGGCACCAGCAGTCCGCTGACTGCCAGCGCGTAGTCCCGCACCATCTCGCCTTCCAGCCGGAACCGCGGCCCGCGAGAGAGCAGCCGGTTGTCCGGATCCTTCTCCAGCTTCTCCGGTGTCGCCTTCGCATCCTGACGGTAGGCCGACGACGTCACCAGCAGCTTGAAGAACTTCTTCACGTCCCACGAATCCCGAAACTCAATCGCCAACCAGTCCAGCAGTTCCGGATTCACCGGCGCCTGGCCCTGCGAGCCAAAGTCCTCGGAGGTCTTCACCAGGCCATCACCAAACAACTCCTGCCAGAAGCGATTCACTGTAACGCGCCCGGTCAGCGGGTTGCCCGGATCGACGATCCACTTGGCGAGACCAGCACGGTTGCGCGGCATATCGGATGTCATTGGAGGCAGCACGGTCGGCGTGTTCGCCTCCACCTTGGCCCGCGGTGCATCATAGGCGCCGCGGAACAGTACGTGCGCGGAGGCAGGCTGATCGGTACGCTCCTCCATCACCAAAGAGACCGCACCGCGCCGGCGAATCGCCCGGCGCTCCAGTTCCAGATCCCTGAGTTGCGCCGGCAGTTTCCGCGCCGCAGGATCCTCCTCCATCTGCACGACGCGTGCCCCCGCCCCCGGACTGCCTGGATTCAGCAGCGCTACTTCCTCTGCCGAAAGCGCCGTTCCCAGCACACGGAAGTCGGCGATGGCGCCGTCCAAAGGGCGCGTGGGATTGCCGAGCTTCAGCGGCGCATCCGTCCGGATCGATCCGGTGATCACCGCCTTCGACGTCCGCTGCGTCCGCACTTCGTGTCCGTTCATGAACATGCGCACGCCCAGCGCCTCGCCCGTTCCGTCATACGTGAAAGCGATGTGGTACCACTCGCCGGAGATCACCTGATCCAGATGGCCGGCGCGAATCTCCACCATCTTGCCCTCGTCGCCGTAAAATCGCACGCCGGGCAGGCGACCGCTGACAAAGAACATCCAGCCGCGGTTCTTCCCCTTCACCTCGTTTTGAGCTGCGATGTTGAAGTACTCCTCGCCCTTCGGGAACTGGAACCAGGCGCTCACTGTGAACGGCTTGTTCGTGTCGATGGTCTGAATGTTAGGCAGATCGAGCGAAGACTTCGAGCCGAAGT
>CAYVDY010000356.1:0-7384 GCA_964450255.1 uncultured Candidatus Solibacter sp.
CAGGCCGTGCCTTGCGCCGCTGAGCGGAGGAGCCTATCTCCGACAGACTCCTAGGTGTCGCTTCCGAGGCGCCGCCCACCGTTCCAACTGATCCCCAAGTTCTTTCCCTGGAGGACTGTCTGCGGATCGCGATGGAAAAGAACCACCGCCGGCCTGCGTCGCGCTTCGCCGTGGCGATGGCGGAAGCCCAGCATCGTCAGGCCCTGGCCGGCTACTGGCCTCAGGTGAACGCCAAGGCCGGGTGGTTTCGCCTCGACGAGCCAGCCAACTTCGTGTTCCCAGCCGGAATGATGTATATTCCGCCTCAAACCGTCAATGTTCCCGGCGGCAGCGCCGCGGTCACGATTCCGGCCAACGCTTTCGGGCCTGGCTTTCCGCCCGTGGCCGTCCAGATGCCGGTCAGCTTTCCTGGGCAGAGCATCTCCACAACCGCGCAGGTCTTCCCCATTCCCGAACAGAACGTCAAGCTCCTCAACCCGCAGAACTTCACGGCTAGCGGGAACTTGACATGGCTGATGTTTGACGGCGGAATGCGGAAAGGTTACCGTGAGCAGGCTCTAGGCGCCGTGCAGGCGGCGCAGGCCGAGGTGCGGCGGACTGATCTGGAACTCACCGACAGCGTCGTGAGGCTCTACTACGGAGCCGTGCTGGCGCGGCTGTTGCGGCAGGTAGGCGACGACACCATGGCGCGCATGGAAGTCACGCTCGAACTGACCGAGTCACTCTACAAGAACGGCGCCGGCAAGGTGAACAAATCGGACTACCTCGACAATCTGGTCATGGTGGAAACCATCCGGTCCACCGTCGTCGAACTGGCAAAGAACGAGGCTACCGCCGAGGCGGCCCTCGCCTACACCATCGGTCTGCCGTGGAATGCCACCGTCCGTCCCTCGGCGGAGGAGTTGCCGCATCGGCCTTTCGCGGGTAATCTGGCCGAGCTCGTCGCCACGGCCTACGAATTCAATCCGGACTGGGCGAAACTCGAAGCCGGCCTGCGGGCTTACGACGGCGCGGTGAAGACCGCACGGAGCGGGTACTACCCCAAAGTGGCGTTGACGGGCGAACTGCACCGCTGGTGGAACAGCTACACGGCAGGGACTGCGACGGTGGCGAACAAGACCGGATGGACCATCGGCGCGGGTGCTGAGATCCCGATCTTCGACGGTTTCCTCACCAGGAACAGAGTAGCCGAAGCCCTTGCCAAGGTGGCGAAGCTGAAAGAAGAGAAGTTCCTGCTCCGGGAAGGCATCGGGCTCCAACTGCGCGGGCAGTTCATCAGCCTCGACGCGGCCTCGAAGACCTATCAGGCGGCAAACCGGGCAATGGTGGCGGCGCGTGAAAACCGCGATCTCACCGCGCGCGCCTACCAAAACGAGTTGGTGGAGACGGAGAAAGTAATCCGGGCCCAGCTCTTTGAAGCCTTGATGACCGCCCAGTACCTGAAAGCGCGCTATGACCACGTCGCAATCGAGTCACAGATCTCGGTGCTCATCGGGAAAGAAATCTCGGGAAAGGTGAATTCCAAACCGTAGCTCAGGATAGAGAACGGATACAGAACGGCCATGGAGAGCGGTAAACCAGCAGTATTCGGCGCGCCCCCCACCCGCGAGGTCCCCTCGCGGCGCTGCGCTCTCGCCCTGTTACTGGGAACTGGTTGCCAACAACTGGCCGCGGCGGACACCGTCGCGCCGCTCCGCCTGGCTCTTTCAGAGAGCCTGGTGATGGACGTGAGCGCTGCCGATGCCAGAGCCGCCATGCTGATCTGGATGAAACAGCTGTCCCGGGAGTTGAACATCGTGGTTGAGTACAACCCGAGAGTGTTCGACACAACCCAGGAAATCCTGAACCGAGTCCAGAGCGGGCAGTTGGATGCAGTCGCGGTGAATGTCGTCGAGTACCGGCAGATGGCCAACCTGTTGGATTCCAGCCAGGTGGTAGCAGCCGGTGGCGCCGAGGGACCGGAGCAGTACGTTGTCCTGGTGAAGGACAAGACCGGAATTCAGAAACTGGGCGACCTGCGCGGACGCCGGCTCATCATGCTGACGGCCCCCAGGATGTGCGTGGCAACCGCCTGGCTCTCCAATCTCCTGGGCGAGGGAAACTCCGCTGAGCTTGAGCGCTTCTTCAGCTCCGTGAGTACGGACACCAAAGTCTCACGAATCGTGCTGCCGGTGTTTTTCGGTAAGGCCGATGCCTGCCTCACCACCAAGCGAGGATTCGACACGATGTGCGAGCTGAATCCCCAGGTTGCCCGAGACCTCAGAGCCCTGGCCGTGTCGCCCCCGATGGTAGTCACCTTCTACGTCTTCCGCAAGGGCTACCAGAGTGTGTTTCGGGAGAGATTGGTCAAGGCCCTCTCCGGTTTGAACAACACCGCGTCTGGCCGGCAATTCGCTACGCTTTTCCAGTTCGAGGACGCCGTCGTCAAGGATGCAGGGTGTCTGGCGTCCGCTCTGGCAATTCTGGAGACGGCGGAACACCTCCGTGGCAGACAGGCAGCCGGGAGCCGAAAGGGATGAGAGCGCCTTGGTGGAAGACGGTGGAGGACGGCACGGCAGCGCCGTTCCACCAAACTCGCGGCGCAGGTAGTTCGCGACGCCAAGCCCTCGGCTTGCTGCTCGGGGCGTGGCACTCGCTGCCAGCGGCGCTGGCCGCCGCCGACGCCGGAGCGCCCATCCGCGTGGCCATCTCAGAGAGCCTGGTTTCGGACGTGAACATCAACGACGCCCGTGCGGCCATGTCGGTCTGGATCAAACGCATGAGCCAGGAACTGAACATCTTGGTGGAAATCAGCCCGAGGGTATTCGACCCCACCCCGGAGATCCTGCGCCGCGCTCGTCTCGGCCTGTTCGACTCCGTTGCGCTGAATGTCATCGAGTATCGGCAAATCGCCGATGTGCTCGATCCCAGCCAGATTGTCGCCGAATCAAATTTAGCGGGACTCGAACAGTATGTTCTCCTGGCAAAGCGGAGCGGCGGGCCGCAGCAGTTGGCCGATCTGCGGGGGCGCAGATTGTGCGTGTTGAAGGGCGCAAGGATGTGCGTTGCCGATGCTTGGCTCTCTACCATCCTGGATGAGGGCCGTCTCGAACATGGTGAGCAGTTCTTCGGCTCCGTAACCACAGATGCTAAGGCATCGCGAGTCGTGTTGCCGGTCTTCTTTGGCCAGGTCGACGCGTGCCTCACCTCCAAGCGAGGCTTCGACACGATGTCTGAGTTGAATCCGCAGGTCGCGCGGGACCTGAAAGCCCTTGCGCTCTCTCCTCCGCTGGTGACGACCTTCTACGCATTCCGCAAGGACTATCGCGGCGCCGATCGTGAACGGTTTTCAAAGGTCTATTCGAGTATGAGCAACAGCGCTGCCGGCCGGCAACTCGCCGCGCTTTTTCAATTTGATGCGCTAGTGCCCCGGGACGCCAGTTGCCTGACCAGCGTCCTGAGAATACTCGAGACGGCGGACCGTATCCGCACCCGGCGGGGCCAGGGAGGCCCCAGAGCATGACCCCACCACGTGGGCCCATCGGGAGGCAGAACACTCAGCCGGCATCGCCCCCGGAAGCCCGCGGCGCAGTCAGTTCGCGCCGCCGGGCCATCGCCCTGACCCTCGGAGCAGGGCACTGGCTGCCCGGACTACTGGCTGCAGCCGACGCCGTTGCTCCGCTGCGCCTGGCGCTCTCAGAGAGCCTTGTGTCGGACGTGAACATGAACGACGCCCGAGCGGCCATGCGGATCTGGATTCAGCTGATCGCCAAGGACTTGAACCTCGTCGTCGAATTCAGCCCGAAGGTCTTCGAGACGACCGAAGAGGTCCTGAACCGCGTTCGGCGGAGCCAGTGTGACTCCGCCGCGATCAACGTTATTGAGTATCGTCAGATCTCCGATGTCTTGGATCCGAGCCTCATTATCGCCACTGCAGGCATCAGTGGACTGGAACAGTACATCCTGCTGGTGAAACGAAATGGTGGACTCGCGCAGTTGGGCGACCTGCGGGGACGCCGGCTGATTTCCCTGGCCACCCCCAGGATGTGCGTTGCCTCGGCCTGGCTTTCTACGATTCTGGCTGCGGGGCATCTCGGCCCGAGCGACAAGTTCTTTGGTCCCATGGCGACGGAATCCAAAGTCTCCCGCGTGGTGCTGCCGGTCTTCTTTGGCCAGGCTGAGGCCTGCCTGACCACCAGGCGGAGCTTCGACACGATGTGCGAGCTGAATCCGCAGGTTGCCAAAGACCTTCTTGTGCTCGCCTCTTCACCCGCAATGGTCGTCAGCGGCTATATGTTCCGCAGGGGCTACCAGAATGCCAGCCGGGAGAAACTGATCAGGGCCCTGTCGAACTTGCGCGCAACCCCTTCCGGCCGGCAACTGGCGACGCTGTTTCAGTTCGAGGAGGTAGCTCCCCGGGATGCAAATTGCCTGGCTGAAGCCCTCACCATTCTCGATGCCGCCGAGCGCGCCCAGGGCCGCCAGGGTGCGGGGGGCCGAAAGGGATGATGGCTCGGCGACCCAGCATGGACGGCGAGCTCAGTTGCTCCCGACGCGGCGCCCTGGCGCTGACGCTTGGGACGTCCAACTGGCTGGCCGCATCGCTGTGCGCTGGAGACGAGGGTGCGCCCATCCGCATGGCTATCTCAGAGAGCGTCATGGGAGACGTGAATTTGAATGACGCCCGGGCGGCGATGCAGATCTGGATCAAGCGGATGCGCCAACAGCTGAACGTCGTGTTGGACCCGAAACTGTTCAGCACACCACAGGAAATCGCGGAGCGAACGCGGAAGGGCGAGTTGGACGTGGTGGCGCTGAATGTCGTGGAGTTCCGGCCGCTCGCCGAACTGTTCGATTCCAGCCAGGTCGTCTCCACCGCTGGCGCGCCTGGGATGGAGCAGTACAACATTCTGGTCAAACAGAGTGGCACCATCCGGCAACTGGGGGATCTGAAGGGGCGCAGACTGTCCGTCTTGAAGACGTCGAAGATGTGTGTTGCGCCGGCGTGGCTCGGTACGATCCTGGAGCAGTGGCGCCACGGCTCGGCGGAACAGTTCTTTGGATCGGTGACGACGGAGGCTAAGTTCGCCCGCGTGGTTTTGCCCGTGTTTTTCGGCCAGGCTGACGCCTGCCTCACCACCAAGCGGGGCTTCGACACCATGTGCGAGCTGAATCCGCAGGTTGGCAGGGAGCTGAAAGTGCTAGTGAGCTCTCCGGCGATGGTTGTTGAGTTCTACGTGTTCATCAAGAACTACAGAAGTGACAACCGAGCGAAACTGCTGAAAGCCTTCTCGGATTTGCGTGCAAGCCAATCCGGCCAGCAGTTGGCATCTCTTTTTCAGCTCGAGGAGTTGGTCAGCCGCGACGCCAGTTGCCTGGCCAGCGGCCTCAGAATCCTCATGGCGGCGGAGCGTCTCCGTGGCCGGCAGGGAACAGGGAGCCAACTGGGATAGCCTATGATGGCACCACGCGCAATTCCACTCCTGGCCGTCTGGCTCCTCCTCGCCGGAAACGGCACGCTCGCGGCAGCCGATCCGCCGGCTCCCGGATTGAAGCGTGCGCGCCTCCACGTTCTGGCCAGCGAGTCCTTGTTCTCCACGATCAATCATGGCGATGCTGTCGCGTCGATGAAGATCTGGGCGGAACAAATCGGAAGAATTCGCGGCTTTGAGTTCCAGTCGAAAATGGATATTGCGCGGTCTCCAGGGCAGATGCAGCAGGGCCTCGAGGAGCAATCCGTGGATCTTCTGGTCCTGGATACGCCGGACTACCTGTCGCTTGCCGACATCAAGCTCGTCGACGTGGTGTTTGCCGGCACAACCCGCGGCCAATTGGGGGCATTCCAATATCTGCTGCTCACCAACGCTGCCTCCGGTATCGGCGAGCTCACCGGGTTGCGTGGCAGGCGGATCGTTGTAACTTCCCGCACGAAATCGCACATGGGCCTCGTTTGGCTGGAAACGCTGCTTGCGGAAGACCGGCTGGGCCGCGCCAGTGGCTTCTTCAGTTCACTCGACGTCGGCAACCGCGCCTCGTCGTGCGTCTTGTCTTTGTTCTTCGGCAAGATCGATGCTTGCGTTGTCGATTCCGGGAATTGGGAATCCATGAAGGAGTTGAATCCCCAACTCGGTCGACTGAGAGTCGTCGCCGGTTCCGAAGCTCTCGTGGAAGGCGTGCTCGCCCTGCCGGCTCAGCCACACCCCTACCAGAGTGAACTGATCGCATCCATCCTGAATCTGCACAAGACGGCGGGCGGCGAGCAACTCGGAGTCGCTTTCAAGACTGGTGCCCTCATCCGCGTGGGGAAAGAGACGTTCGATTCGGTGCGCGCCCTTCGCAGTAGGTATCGCCGTCTGGTGGATCCGACGCTCGATAGTCCGGGGTCCACAGGCGGGCGACCGGGAGAAGCGGCCGTAAGGGGCTTGTCCAAATGACCAAACACCGGTACTCAGTAGGGTTGAGTCTGCCAGGCCCGGCCAGATGGAGTGTGCCCGGCCGGTTCGCGGCCATCCTGTGCTTTGCCGTCGTCACCGCCCTGGCGCAGCAGGGCGGCTCGGTCCCGGCCGGAAAACCTGAACCTGGCGAACTCCGCCGCATCCGCCTGTATGCAGTCGCAAGCAGCCGGAGTTTCACTACGGTCAACCGCAATGACGCTATCGCCGCGATCAAGGCCTGGTTTGACGTAGTCGCGAAATCGAGAGGCTTTCTGCTGGACTCCAAGGTTGAGATCCTCGACACTGTCCCCGAGATCCGCCAGCGTCTCGAAAGCCGTTCCGTGGACATTCTCATGCTGGACCTCGTCGATTTCCTTCAACTGGAGGGCGGCGGACTGCTCGTTCCGGAGTTGCTTGGCAGTCGAGCCGCCGACGCCAGCCCACTCTACTCCTATGTACTCCTCGTGAATCCGTCCTCGGCTGCCAGGAGCGTCGCCGACCTGCGAGGAAAGAACGTCTTGGTGGCTTCGCGGACCGACTCCAACACCGGCCTGGCGTGGCTGGACGTCCTCCTCGGCAAACAGAAACTCGGGCGCGCCGCGTCGTTCTTTGCGCCGGTCAGGACCACCGCCAAGCCGCAAGCCTGCGTTCTGCCTCTGTTTTTCGGCAGCATCGATGCCTGCGTGGTGGACGAGATCAACTTTGAGTTGCTCAAGGAGATGAACCCGCAACTGGGGAAGCTCCGCGTGCTGGCCCGCGCCACCCCGCTGCTGGAGAACGTGATCGCCACGCCAGTCCGGCCGCGTCCCTTCCCCAACGGAATCGTGGACGCAACGCTCTCACTTCGTCGGGACCCGCGCGGCCGACAACTTCTCATGGTCTGCAAGACCGGGCGCCTGGTGCGTGCCCGTCGCGGGGAGCCTGACTCGTCGGGTGAACGAGGGAGAGAGTTCTACGGGCGGACCGGTCCG
>CAYVDY010000357.1:0-7376 GCA_964450255.1 uncultured Candidatus Solibacter sp.
GACCGCGCCAACATGAAAACACTGCCCGAGTGGGACAAGCTCTCGGCCTATTACAACGTCGACAATGGCGCTGGCAAGATCCGAGGCATTTATCTCCAGGGCAACGAAATGACGCGGCCGATTTTCGAGGCATGGATGGCCCCGTTCAAGGATCTGGGCGCCGACAAGGTCACCATCCGCAACACCAGCGGCACGGATCATCAGAGCTTCGACGCGGTCGGACTGCCGGGCTTCCAGTTCATCCAGGATCCGCTGGAGTACAGCACCCGCGTGCACCACTCCAACATGGACGTGTACGATCGCGTGCCCCGCGCGGACATGATGCAGATGTCGGCCATCGTTACTTCGCTTGTTGTCCAAACCGCGAATCGCGAACAGATGCTGCCCAGGAAGCCGAAGCCCGAGCCCCGGCCGGCTGGCCAGGGCGGGATGCCGTTCTAGGCAGCCGATCACTCACTCAAAAGGCGCCGGTTTCCCCCCATGGAAGCGGCGCCTTTTCACCACTGGGCCTTCCAGAATCAGATGAGCTCGCAATCGATGGAAGAAGAGGTTTTCCAATTCACGGCGCAGCACTTTGGGGTGGCGACCGAGCGCCTTTCCGTCCGAACGCGCCCATGGCCGGACCTCTGCGAGGACGAGCAGCAGGCAGAGGCGTTTCCCTGGCGGTTCAGTCAGCGGTTTGGCGTGCCCTTCCCGAAGCTGAACAACCGTCAATCTGCGGCGTACCTTGCGCTGTGTGTCGCATCATTCCTGAGGACCTCCGTCATCGGGATGACGACCGGCTGGCTTTGTGGCCTCTGGCTGGGAACAGGGCAAAAGGGGGCAGGCGCCAAAGATGGCCTGGTAGATCACTTATTTCCGCGGCTCACGCTTGGCGATCTGATCGCCGCCGCTACCCTTGCGGCCCGCCATCCAGAACCGTCTGGTACACCGCCTCGTAGCGCGGAATAATCTTCGACGTGCAAAACCGCGTCTCGGCCGTCTCCCGCGCCGCCCAGCGCAGCCGGTTCCGCAACTCGCCGTCCGTCAGTATCTCCAACACCCGCTTCGCCTGCGACGCCACGTCGCCCACCTCTTCCAAATATCCATCCTGACCGTGCGTGATCAACTCCGGCACTCCGCCCACTCGTGTCGCCACCGGGATCACGCCGCACGCCATCGCTTCCAGCGCCGCCAGCCCGAACGACTCCATCCGGCTCGGCAGCAGCAGCACATCCGCCTGAGGAATCAGCTTCTCAATGTGATTCTGCTTGCCCAGGAACTTCACGTGATCGTGAATGCCCAACTCGAAGGCCAACCGCTCCGCCGCGCTGTGGTCCGGTCCGTCACCGGCCATCCACAACTCGCAATCCACGTGCTTCCGTACCCGCGCCAGCACTTCCACACAATCCATCACGCGCTTCACCTCGCGGAAATTCGAGATGTGCA
Organism: uncultured Candidatus Solibacter sp.; assembly: GCA_964450255.1. GTDB lineage: Bacteria > Acidobacteriota > Terriglobia > Bryobacterales > Bryobacteraceae > Paludibaculum. Next base: position 1,429 of record CAYVDY010000357.1, read on the forward strand.
GCAGCCGTGGCCGCCCCTCGTGCGGCTCTTTCGCCATCCGGTACAGGTCGCAGTTGACGAAGTTGTGCACCACGTGGATGGGGTTCTGTACGCCGAACACTTCCACCGTCTGCTGCCGCAGGTTCTCACTGATTGAGGTCACTCCGTCCGATTGCTCTATCGAAAACTTCGTAATTGGGAAGTAGGCGCGATCGGTACCCACCAGCGTGATGTCGGTCCCGTGCAGCGTCGTAATGTAGGGCAGCCGCCGCTTGCCCGCCAGCATCGCCCGCGCCATGAACGCCGAGGCCGAATGCGGGATCGCATAGTGTACGTGCAGCAGATCCAGATTCTGCCACTCGGCGATCTCGGACATCCGCGAGGCCAGCGCCAAGTCATATGGCGGGTACTGGAACAGCGGGTAGTTCGACACCTCTACTTCGTGATAGTAAATGCGAGGCGTACCCGGATCCAGCCGGATCGGATTGGCGTAAGTGATGAAGTGAATCTCGTGGCCGCGCGCCGCCAGTTCCATGCCGAGCTCGGTGGCGACGATGCCGGATCCGCCATAGGTCGGATAACAGGTGATGCCGATTCGCATGATTTCACTTTCGCCAGACTAATTCACCATAGCCAATTCGGCCATGGATGTTCTCCGCCGGATGCGCCACGTCCCCGCCACCGAACCAAACCCGAACGCGATCCGCTTCCGGCAGCACCGTCGCATCGCACACCACCTGCGCGTTCCAAGGCTCCGTGCCGGAGATCACCAGGCTGCTGCGTTCCCAACGCACGCCATCGCTGGACCGCGCCAGCCCCATGCGCCGGACCTCATTCCGCGCGCGCCCGGTGTAGAGCATCCACCATGCGCCGTGCGCGTTCCACACCGCCGGCTCGCCCAACCCGTTCTCATCCCATGCTCCCTGCTCGCCCAACTCCATCACGGGAGCGCCGGTGAGCTTGGTCCAGTGCCGCCCATCGCTCGAGACGGCTACGCCGAGCCGCTGGCGTCGCGCTCGGTCCTCGCCCAGATAGTACAGGTACAGTCGGCCGCCCGCCTGCACGACATAGGGATCCGCTGCCGCGCGCTCGTCCCAGGCGCCGCGTGGGCCCAACCCCAGCACCGGTTCCCTCTCGCGAGACCACACCTTCGCATCCTCGGAATGTGCCAGGCCGATTCGAGGCGGATCTCCAGCCTGGTAGAAGTACAGCAGCTCGCCCTGAAACACGATGCCCGCGCCGTTGGCGGCGATGTAGCTGCCCTCCCACGTTCCCTGACGCGGCGAGAGCATCCGCTGCTCCCCGTGCCACGCGACTCCGTCTCCGGACACCGCCGACTCGGTGTGCCACGTGCGCCCGTCAAACACCGAATAGAGGTTCAACAGCGAGTCGCGCCATTGCACGACGGAAGGGTTCAGAGTGTCCACCGCACCGGTCCGCAGCACCGCTTCGCGCCTCGGTTGCCATTCGTAGCCGCCCGCCTGGAGTGGCTCCGCCTCCGGAAGCGTAAAGGTCGAATAATGGCCGCAACCGGCAAGAACCAGAGCCAGCAACGGAACGGCGCGCCTCATAGCGGCAGCGCGATGCGAAGCTGCGAGCCCTGCCCCGGCCGCGACGTCAGTACCAGTGAGCCATCCAGCGAGCGCACTCGCCGCTGTATGCTCTGCGGTCCCATGCGCAGCATCTCCAGTTCGTCCAGGTCGAATGAACCAGCGAACGCAAACCCCATCCCGTCGTCTTCCACCTCGATCTGTAGAGATCCGTTCCTGCGCGCCACCGACACCGCCACACGCGATGCACCGGAGTGCTTCCATACGTTGTTCAACGATTCGCGCACAATCTGGACGATGTCCGTGGAAGCCTCGATGTCGTCGTGCATCGCGCCCGGATCCACCTGGAACGTCGCTGGAATCCCGCTGTCCTTCTGGAAGAAGCCGACTGTCGCGCGCAACGCCGTAGCCAGACCCGCGCCGTCCACTTCCACCGGCCTCATGTTGCGAACGAATGTGCGCACCTCGGTCACCTGGCTGTTGCAGATCTCCCGCAGTTGCCGCAGTTCATCCATCCCCGCGTCGTGATTCCGCTCGAGCATCTTTCGCACGATTTCGAGCCGCATCTGTACACTGATGAAGCCCTGCAGCGGGCCATCGTGAAAATCCGCAGCAATTCGCTCGCGCTCCGCCTCCCTCGCCAAATGCGCCTCGGAACGATAGTGCACAGCCTGGCGCGAAGCCGCCGAAAGCCGCGCCAGGATGCTCTGCTTTTGCAGTGAAACGATGCAGCCGAACATGCCCAGGACCAGCAGGATCGGCTGCAGCCGTTCCGCGTTTGGGGATTGGACTGAGATCACGAACGCCAGGCTGAGAACCGTCGTCAGCAGCACCTCCCGCCAATCCTGCAGAGTCGAAACCGCGACAAACAGATAAAAGGCCGCCAGCACCGCCAGCCAGAATGCGGATGCATCACCCAGCGCTACGCACAATAGGAACGTACTCAGGTCCAGGCACAACTGCAGAATCCCAAACCGGTCTACACGTTCAGGCCAGCGCCAGAAGACGGAAACCAGACTGTAGATCACGAGAGTCGCTGCCAGCAACGACCAGGTGGCCGCGCTGGTTCCGGCCGAGGCCACCACCACCCAGAGACAGGCCGAGCCCACCAGGGCGCGCATGAAGCTCAGATAGCGGCGCCAAAGATACGGCAGGACGATTTGGTCGGCAACCACGGGTGACTGCTCCTCCGCGGTTAGCGCACGTACAGATAGAGCGTGTGGCTGCGGCCTTCGCCGTCATCCTCCACATGCTCTTCCTTGACTGGAGCCCAGCCCTGGAACATGAAGTCATGCGCGACGATTCGCGTCCCCGGCTTGAGCTGCTTTTCCAGCATCGGCCGGATCTTGTCATTGGAGCTCGGCAGCAAATAGACAGTCAGCATATTGGCCGCTGAGAAATCCTGCTTCGTGATGTCCCCGTGGATGATGCGCGAGCGCTTTTCCAGCCCCATCGCCTTGATTCGATCCGACGACTGCTTCCAGAGATCCGCATCGTACTCAATGCCTGTGGCGTCCGCTTTGAACTTGTCGGCCGCCATGATGACCACTCGTCCGTCACCGGAGCCCAGATCGTACATCTTCTCGCCTGGCTTCAGCCCGCCCAACTTCAACATGCGCTCCACCACGATTTCCGGCGTCGGATAGTAGGGCGCGAGCTTGGTTGTGTCCTTTTGCTCCTGCGACAGTAACGGCAGCAGTGCGGCTACGAACAGAAATAGTCGGCGGGTCATGGGCAGCAGTCTCCTCTTCGATTATTGCGCGACTATTATCCGGACACGATTGCTCGGTTTACCAGACGCTTCCAGCAACAACTCCGAGGCCCCTGCATCCAGCAGTTCCGGCAGTTGGATCTCCACCAGATAGTAGCCGATGTAGCCTGGCGCGAGCGTGGCCCGCGTCACTTCCAGAGGAACCGTATCCAGCGACGCTCGCAGCGCTGCCCTCACGCGCGGGGCGTCCTCCAGCGGAGCCGGCAGGCCCGTCGGCCAGTCCGGTTGAACCCGCCCCAGGCCGCTCATCAGAATCTGTACCCGCATGCCCGGCCTGGCCGGATGCATCGCGTCAAGCTGGACGCCGGAATCCGCGTCAATCAGCATCGGCGAGCCGTCGCGGTCGATCAGGATTGAGGGTGCAACACTCTGCAGCGGCAGCCCAAACACAACCCGGCCCTGCGGGGAACTTATCACCAGTTGTACCGAGTCGCCCACGATCTCAAACGGCACCTGGATTTGGGATTCCGTGTCGCTGGCGGCCAGTACCGGGGCTTGTACGCTGTTGGCTGTAGCGCCGCTGACGCGGGCGCCCAGGACGCTCAACAGCGCGCCGGGTGCCGCGGCCCTCATGCCATAGTCGGCTGAGTGTACTACTTGGGGTTGGCGGCTGCGATGCGGCGCCAGCGTGGCGTAGACCCCATAGCCGTCGATTGCCGCCAGCAACAGGTGGCCGGCGTCGTCCAGCCGCACATCGCGCGCCGGGGCTTCGGGCAAACCCCGGTTGAACGCTTGCCACGGCGTCGCCGGCGCCGGTGCGCGAAGGTCGCCCAGCGTGTAGAACACACTTCGCTGGGTGGCCAGATAGATCGCTCCCGTGGCGCGGTCGGCCGCGACGCCGTAAGCCGGGCCGTCGGGCAGGTTGGACGACAGGTCATCCCAGAATCCGCCGCCGTTCAGCGTGCGCAGCAGGCGAGGCCCGCCCTTTTCCGTGGACGATAGCGCCGCCAGCGCAAATCCGCGGTCGGAGGGATCGATCCAGATCCGCTCCACAGCGCCGGAGTTCGGCAGCGCTCCAGTTGGCCGCCAGGATTGCCCGGCGTCCAGGCTCACCCACAGGCGCCCATCGGCCGCCCCCGCATACAAATTCTCGCCAGACTGCGCCGCGGCAGTGATTTCGGTATCGAACAGCAACGAAAGACCCAGCCGCATCTGTCTATCCGCGGAGAGGTTCGTTGTCTGCGGAATCTGCCATCCCAGGCGCTGGCCCGGAGTCCATTCCAGCTCCCGCTGTTCGCCCGGTTCGGCCGCCGCCACGGCAATCCGCAGGCCCCGCGACCCATTGGGCGCGGCCAGAATGCGACGTACCGGCAGGTTCGGCAACCCCTCATTCACGCCTTGCCAGGACTGTCCACCGTCCGCCGACAGCCAAACGCCGGTCGTGGTGGCCGCCGCCAACCGCATCGCGTCAGTTGGATCCACCGCGATGTCCCGGACTGCGCCGCCCAGAACAGAGCCAGACCGGTACGCCGTCAGGTTGCTCCAATTCAGGCCGCCATCGTCCGAGCGCCACGCATTCCGTCCAGCAGCGTAAACGACTCCCGGCTTGTTTCGCGAAGCACGAAGCACCGCGCCCGATTCCGGTGCCACGGCCTCTGCCGGTACGGCCGATGCTGCCGCCGGCGCGGTTCCAGCTTCCGATTGCCACACTTCCAGGTCCGCCGATGAGAATCCACGCCCGCCGGGCATCTGCACATGCAAGTGTCCGTTCGCGCCAAACCAGACCCGGTCAACAGGGCCGCCAGCCGGCGACGCCAAGCCGATTATCTGGGTGGAGTTCCCGATCTGCCGCCACTGTCCCAGCGCAGACGGGGCTAGCGCCGTCACGGCCAGGAACGCCGCGACAGTGGCCCGTGTCCGCAATGTGTCGAGCTGACTCATCGTCTGCGTCCATTCTACCCGAGAATATCGCCTACTCCATGCAGAAAGATTACGTAGCCCACTGATTTTGTTATAGAATCTGCCATTGGCCTACTGTTTGCATTGCAGTTTTGGTGATAGAGTAGGAACCTGTAGGACTCCATGCGGTTGGCGCAGTACCACAGTATCGGCAAACTCCTCGCCGCAGCGGCGCTGGCAGCGTTCTTTGTGCCTGCTGCACACGCCCAGTTTTCGTTTGGCGGGGATAGCGCGGCCAAGGTCGTCACGCTGCAGGGCAGTGTGTCTCTGGCGCGCGATACCGCGTTGTGGGCGCTGAGCGCCGGCGACACCATCCAGGTTCGGCAGGTCATTGTTACGGGTCCGGACGGCTATGCCGCCTTCCAGGTATCAGACGGGAGCACATTCGAAGTGTTTCCGAATTCTCGCGTCACCTTCCGGGCTAATCCCGGCAGCCTGCGGGATCTTGTGGATGTCTGGCTCGGTCGCATCCGTGTTCATGTTCAACGTCCCGGCGGACAGCCCAACCCCAATAAGGTTCACACTCCCACCGCTGTGATTTCCGTTCGCGGCACCACCTTTGACGTCGGCGTCGATGACGACGATGAGACCACCCGTGTCGCCGTGGAAGAAGGCCAGGTTGCGGTGGAGCACCGCCTGATGCCGCGCGACGGCGACCCCAGAGTGCTGAACGGCGGCGACGAGCTTGTTGTCTATCGCAATTCGCCCTTGGCCGAATCTCGCCGCGTGGATAAGGGCCGCATTATGCA
>CAYVDY010000358.1:0-7368 GCA_964450255.1 uncultured Candidatus Solibacter sp.
TTCCAGTATTTGCGAACCGTCCCGTGGGTGAGCGGCCATCCTCCGGAATCGAACCCGCGGAAAAGAGGGAAGGATGTCTTGATTCTGGCGATCAGGTCACGGTTGCCATGGTTTTCGTATTCGGTTTTCTCCATGCATGGCACCGGGGTCACTATCGGGTTGTTTGCGCGTTGCCACTCGCGCAACATCAGAAGATTTCCGACCAGCTCATGGGGGCACCACGCTATCGTGTAGCCCGGGTCGTCCAAGGCTTCGGTCTTGTTCGTGTTCACGTACAGCCCCGCTCGCGGGGCTCCGTCGGCGCCCTTGACGACCGTGAGGCAACCCTCATTTCTCGATGACTGTCTACCGCCCGAGGACATGCCGGGATGCCCATCGGCGTCCAGACCAAAAATCAGAGCGTCCCCCTCGCCGCTGTCAAGATATCGGGCTTGGAACCCGCGCAGCGGGAGGCGCAGGAGCAGGTCGATCAGCACAGCGACAGCGGGGAACCATTCCTTTCTCGGGTTCCCTTGGCGGCGAACCGTCACGTGATGTTCCTTGATCCCCTTGGAGAACTCGAAGCCGTTGCGCCCGTTGATCTCCAGAAGAAGCCGGGCGACACGTTGGGGGATGCTGTTTCGCTCGGTCTTCATCCTTACAGGCCCGGTCGGGAGCAGGTCAAGGTTTAGGTCAAAGGGGCACGCCTTGCCAGGGTGCTCCTGGTCGAGGACGAATCTGACAACGCCTTCCATCACCCTGGCATACTCGTTTGCGGTTCTGGCGCTGATGCTTTGTGCGTCGAGATGGTTCAGGAAGCTGTCGCAGCCTTTTCGTCGCGCGATGTGCCAGCGCGCGATTGTGTGAGGCGAGGGTTTTCCTCCTGGCGAGTTTGCCAGCCACGCGAGAAACGAGTTGATTCCGGCCACGATCCGGCCTTGGGTCTTCCCCGAGTGTTGCAAGAGGTATGACTGGGAAAGTTGCGCCCACTCAAGGACCGGCTCGCACGGGGCATAGTCGTCGGGGACTCCGGGCGGATGGCGGTTGGCCTTGCCCGGGGTCTTTTCAAGGCCGACCCACGACAGGCCGGAACCAAGATGGCGCGACTCGCTGTTCCTGAGAGGAAGGTCGGTTTGGCGCGATGGGCTGCCCTGCATGCGGTTGATCGCTCGGAACACGGCTTTGAACGGGTCGCTCGTCTTGCGCGTGACTCGTCCGGAGCGAGCCTCGGCAGCATCGCGGATATCGGCGAACATCCGGGGGACTGCCTCCTTCGGGGTGCGCATGGTCGTGCAGGCCAGCATGCAGAACAGGGCGGCCTCGCGGCGCTGGGGCATGACCTCGGACATGTGTCTGGATTTCTCCTCGTCGTCGCCGTAATGCTCCTCCATGAATGAAATGAGGCCGGGCAGGAGATGCTCCACGAGCTCCCGGGCAAGCCCGTTGTGGTCAGGACCCGCGGTTATAAGGGACGGTTGCGGGGGAAGAAGGATGACTCGGTTCAGGGCAAGCCAGAAGAGAAACACGGAGGGAAGAAAGGGGAGGTAGCGCTCACGGTCTTTCTGTCTGCCGGAGCCGGGTTTTTGTTCGTCGGTGTCGAGCTTCGAGGCAATGACCCTCTCGATGAGTTCGGTCGCCGTCTCAGCCTCCGAGAGGATGGCCTCAAGCTCGTTCCAGATGAGGTAGCCGGGATTGAGGAAGAAGGACGGGGCGGGGCCGGCGTCCATCAGGGCGTCGACAAAACGCCGCTGCGCTTCGTGACCGCAGTCCTCGACCAATTTGGTTAGCCGTTTTTCGGAGGGTCCGTCTATGCCGGCCGCGCCCCAAACGGACTCGGGGATCTTTCTTTTCACAAGGTGCGAGAATCGATAAAAGCGATTCCCGTTCTTCTCCTGAGGCCGAACGCTCACACCGTACAAGGGCCTCGTGACCACTCTGCCGCCTTGCATCAGGACATTGGCTTCCCTTTTGACCCCGGTCGAGTGAAGCAATCCAGACAGCCATTTTTTGTGGAGCTTTCTGAAGTCGTCGATCAGGGTGCGGATTTCGTCCATTGTGACGCGCTCCCGGAGAAGAATGTGGCCGGTGCCGGTATTAGCGAGGACTGTGCCGGAGTGCTCGTCGGAGTAGGATTGCGGCTCGTCGGGGACGCGCAGCAATCCGTTGTCGTGATCAGCGTCCATTTTTGTCCTCCAATGCTTTTCTGATCGCAGTGTTCGTCCTCGCGCTTGAAAGGGCGTAGTCGTCCTGGGAGACGATGCTTCGATGGTGCATGGCGATGCGCCTGAGTTCGGCGGGCAATCCCATGTCCTCTAGCGTGGCCTTGTAGAAATGGCGCAGGAGATGGATTCCTGTGCATGACTCCCCGAGGCCGGCGGCGATGGCGGCCCGGGCGAAAGCCTTGAGCAGCCCGGAGCGCTTTCTGGGAAGTCCGAGGTGCCTCGGATCGTCTGCCTCGTTGACGAAAAGATAGGGGTGCGAATCCATTGCGCGCCTTCCGCCGCGCGACCTCACCGACATGCGCGACTCGGTGATTTTGGACATGAACAGGGAAGCCATCTCCGGCGATGTCCAATAGACCTGCGAGACGAGAAGGGCTTGGTTGTCGTAGAGCATCCCCTTCCAACCGGAGTGCATGGGCGTCCCTTGCTGCACGTTGCGAGGCAGCAGGCCGTATGCGGAGTCCAGATGCTGAAGGCGGTCGTCGTTGCCGGATTCCCCGAGGCGTATGAAACGGGATTGGCTGGGGTGGGCGAGGACCACCAGCGGGACGTCGCTGACCTTGTCGCTCGGGAATACTTCGGGGCGCCTCGATCCCGGCATGACGTCAGAGGTCCAGATGTGGAGCATCTCGGAGGCCCGCATGCCCCCGAAGGCTCCGAGGATGAATGCCGCTTTGAGGCCGGGTGTGGGGGCGGCGTTGATGATGCGCGTGACCTGTTCGACGGTGAGCACGGCCTTGCGGCTGCCTGAGGTGGGAAGCGCTGCCTCGTGGCTCCCCCGTGCCGTCGTGGAGGTGCCTCCCTTCGATGGGAAAAGGCGCCAGGACGTGGCCGTTTTCCCGGCGAGCTTCTCGACAAAGCGCTTGTGTTCCGTGTCGAAATGGCTTTCCACCTGAAGGAATGGGAGGTGCCCGTGGTGCTTCGAGCAATACTCGGAGAACTTGGCAAGGATGCGCGTGTCGCGAGCCACGGTGGTGGCTTTCAACGGTTCCCATCCGAGTCCGTGCGTGCCGTCGGAGTCCCCTTGTCTGCGCAGAAGCAGGAAGTGCCGGACCACCTCGTGCAGGTCCTCTTTCCTGATCGGTTTGCCGCCCTGTGCCTTCAGCAGGTAGTCGTTCAGGAATCCAAGGACGGATGCTGCGGAGCGCTTCGCGGCGAGATTTCCGGAAAGGGCTCGGAGAAAGCCCGCAGCCTCGGTGGAGACGTGGGGGTCTCCGTTCGCGTCGTCGGCGATAAGGATCGGGGTCTTTTCGCCAGACAGGGTGGTGACGTTGATTATGGAAACGCTCTTTGGGGATTCGCGCATTCCTTCTCCGGTTTTATATCTACCCATACCGGATGTTATTGTTATGTCAAGGGGTTATTTGTTTCTTGATTATTTTCTAAACAAGGTTTTTCTATAGATTATCCATTAAATGTTATGGCTATTTGTGGGGTTATTTAAACGTAAATAAACCCCGTTATGCGTAACATTAAAGATTGGGTGCGGTTTATGGGGTGTTATCCATAACATTCATAAATGCAAAACAGTAACATTCTTGGAAAATGTTATGTTTGGCATTGAGCTTAAATCAGGCTTGCGAGATTCAGTGTTTTCTGAGAGATTTTAGGTTGAAAAACAAAAAGGAGCCTTTATGTCCAGCCCAAGAGAACCGTTCAGCTTTACTCGTCAATGCGAGCATGTGAAAAAGGAAGTTCGGATTGACGGGATTGCCGTTCACCTTCTTGACTCATCCGGCATTGCAGCCATTGCAAGAGTCCCAAAGAAATGCAATGAACTAACCAATAAAAATCCTTTGTGTCCAAAGGCTCAGTCATCATGGGATGGCTATTATCCGGATAGTTGCTTTTTGAAGCAGGAATAGGCTCTCCCGTCGGAAACAATCCCCGCAGAAGCGGGGATTTTTGTTTATGGTCATTGCTCCGAAAAGTGCTCCCGCATGGTCTTGAGTCAAACCTTTGGGCCAGAAGGAGTTTGCGGTTGCTGCGGGGTAGCCGTTGAGCGGGACAATCCAAGTCGTGATGCGAGACCTCCAAGTCTTTGCTTCACGTCATCGATTCCGGAAATCCCGGCGGCCTCGAGGAGAGCACTGGCAACGATCTTGGTGCCGGACCCGACAACCTTGGCGCTGTCATCAAGAACAGACGTCCGGCTGCTCGCAATAAGGTGAAGAGCGGCAAGCCCAACAAGCAGGGGAACACCTCCGACAAGCAGTGCTCCGGCGCATAGGGTCCCGATGCCCGCAGCCTTGTCCGAGACCACAGACGTGGGGGCGGACGGCGTAGAGGAGGCGGAGGCTTGGGATGCAGAAGCCTGGGGAATGGGTGCGGCCTGCGCCTGTTGCGCTGCTTGATATCGGGCCTGCCGAGCCGCTTCCGCCTGTACGCGCGTGTTTTCCATATTTCGGATAAGGTCGAATATATTCGCAGAGGGGTTTTGCGCGAGCGTGTCGGCATCCACGCCACGCCCAACTCGTGTCGGAGCATTTCCTGGGATCAGGTCGGGGTCGTTCACTATGGTCATAAGGTTGTCGCGGACATTCTGGGCGACAGAAGTATCCCCAAACCCGGTTCCTGTCATATTCATGCGGTCGGACTCTCGAACGAGATCACCAGCGATTGCTCCTGCGCACGCCCTGATGGATGCCATTGAAGAAAGATTTCCGAATTGATTGTGGAAAATGCCCCATGCAATCGAGGTCGGGCCGCCTGCAATGGTATCGGGTGAAGTGGATGTGCCCGTCTGTTCGGAATAAATGCGGCAAAAGGAGTTTAGAAGCTCTTTTCTTGCCGCGTCGGGGTGCATGTTTTTGCTCAGGATCTGTTGGAGATTGCTTACTTCTGCAGAAAGAAACGATACGTCCATGGGGGAGCTCCTGTGTTGTTTCCTCAACAGTCTCGTTCAAACCCTTGGCGACCAGGAAGCACAGAGGATCCCTTTCCGACAAATGGCGTCGAATGAGTGCCAATCATTTGTTCCTTGTGGCAATGGAAAGGCTACTTGCCATTCCCCGCGACTGGAGCAAATATCGATTCGAGTTCACGGGGATCGACATGGCCGCACACGGCAAACGCAAAAACCGCAGGATCAGCGAGGAAGTTGCGCTTCCCAAGCGGAACATTCTCAGCGACTCCCCGCCAGAGTTCTTCGATGAGCCACGTCCCGAGGAGGGAAGGGACGCGGCTTTGGCTCGCATAGCGGCGGAGAGAGTCGAGTCGGAAAGACAACGGCCTACTAGACGGCGTTAAGAGTGGCAGTCGAAGAGTGCATTCATGTCGGTGGCAATGTTCAACAAACTTCAGCGTCGGTGTGTCCGGTTTTATTGCTTTTTTCAGGCCATAACCCGAGCCCCTGCCGGCCGTAAGGGCCGGTCAGGGCTTAGAAAGATTCTTGTAGAATCTTGTTAAGTCTTGACGCCGTTTGATAATTGCCGAAAAGCCTTCTGGCTGAAGGAAATCGACATGAATGGCATTCTGGTCCGGGTGCATTTGGACCGGCTCCGGGGCGACTGACACCCTGTGCGGGGCGCATTTTCGTTGTTTTCGACCGGCTTCGGGGCGTTTTTATGACTGGGCTTGCGAGATGGCAAGGCATAGCTTTTGCAGAAAGCTCGGGAACGCCGTAATCCATAACCTCCATATTATGCCAAACGGTCTTGCCTGAACAATCCTCCATTGGCATGTTGTGGGCATAGAACAATGGAGGGGAAATGAAAAAGGCAACTTTGATATTCGTCATTCTGACGAATCTGTCTGGCTGTGCTGTCCAGCAGATGCCAAAAGAGCCGCCACGCTCAGAGGTAAAGGTCCCGTCTCAGGTTCCGAGGTCGGATTGGGAAAGGCTGGCACAGCAATGTGAGGTCCATATATTGAAACTTCTGCGCGACCCTGAATCGGCAAGATGGGAAAGCGTGGAAGTAATCAGATCGTCCGGAAAAGAAAATGTGGTGGTGCATTTTAGGAGCAAGAACGGATACGGCGGATACTCAAAAGGGGATGCGGTCTGTCCTTTGGGAAGAGATTCCCGAGGTCAGTGGAACGTGGACGAGGGATATCGTGACGCCCTTTTTCGGCATGGTCCTGCTGTGATTCTTGGTGATCTATTGAGATAGCGTCCAAGGCAAAAGCAAGGGATCTCTCTTAGTGCGAGGGATACAACTGCGTCACTAATGATCTCTCGCATCTGTCAGCCTAGACGAAGGTGGGCGAAGGCCATCAGAGAGCTTCTCGGCCCGAATGATTGTCACTAGCGCAATTAGAGCTTGTGCACTAGGGCAATAGCGCGCGAAAATCGGGCCCTTATATGACAAAAACGGGGGCGACCCCGATGGCACCAAGGGAGCGAGAATGGCTAACAATCAGGTAAACCCGGCAAACCTCATCTGGGGCATCGCGGAGCTGCTGCGCGGTAACTACGGTCAGGCCGACTACGGCAAGGTCATCCTTCCCTTCACCCTGCTGCGGCGCCTCGACTGCGTCCTCGCCCCGACCAAGCAGGCGGTGCTTGCGGAGAAGGCCAACCGGAAGGACCTTGAGGACTCCGGCGTGGACATCGGCGCCTTCCTGATGAAGAGCTCGGGGCTGTCCTTCTTCAACTCGTCCAGCTTCGACATGCCGTCACTTCTCGGCGACCCAGACAACCTCAAAACGAACATCGATGAATACATCGCCGGATTCTCGTCGAACACCCGGGACATCTTCGAGCGCTACGATTTCTCGGCGCAGTTGGGGCGCCTTCAGGAGAACAAGCTCCTGTTCCTCGTCACCGAGCGCTTCGCCTCAATCGATCTGAGCCCGGCTGTGCTGGACAACCACGGGATGGGCCTGATGTTCGAGGAGCTGATCCGTCGCTTCTCGGAGCTTTCCAACGCTGCTGCCGGTGAGTTCTATACCCCGCGCGAGGTCATCCGCTTGATGGTTGACCTGCTGTTCTCCAACGACGACGAGGTGCTTACCAAGCAAGGCGTGGTCCGGTCGATCTACGACCCCACGGCGGGGACGGGTGGCATGCTGTCTGCGGCGGAGGAGCACCTGTTGCAGATGAACCCGCACGCCCGTCTGTCGATGTTCGGGCAGGAGCTGAACCCCGAGACCTACGCGATCTGCAAGGCCGACCTTCTCATCAAGGGCCAGGAGGTGTCGAACATCATCCTCGGCAACACCCTGT
>CAYVDY010000359.1:0-7360 GCA_964450255.1 uncultured Candidatus Solibacter sp.
CGTCAACGGATTCCCGCGCGCCGGCGCGGTCGGCCTGTTGGACCGCGGCATCAAGCACCTGATGATGGGGATCAATGTCGATTCCGGCGGTGTGCCGTTCCGCCGTCCTTCCGCTTTCTGGTGGAAGATGCCGGACGGGCGGAAGATGTTCGTGTGGCTGGGCGATCACTACGGGACGGCGTACGCGTTCTTCGAGGAGCAACGCTGGCAGCAGGGGCAGCCGAAAGGCGGCACGGCGAACCTGAGGGCTCCCTACGAAGGCGATCATCTAAAGACTGACGAGGCGTCGCTGCGGCGGATGCAGGCGCACCTGACCAAGCGCCTCGCCAAACTGGAGGAAGAGGGCTACGAACACAACCGCCTGATTCTGTCTTACACGAATCAGTGGCGGTATGACAACGATCCGCCCTTTCCGCCGCTGGCGCCGTTCGTGGCGGCCTGGAACAAACTAGGGCTGGAGCCAGCGCTGCGGCTCACGACGGCGACCGACGCCGTGATGGAGATGGAGAAGGCCGTAGGCGCGGTCGTGCCCACACATGAGGGTGAGTGGACGGACTGGTGGGCCAACGGCGATGCCTCAGGACCGCGAGAGGTCACAGCCAGCCGCGTGGCGAAGCGGTTTCTCAGCGCAGCGTGGTCGCCCCTATGGGGCGCGCCGAATGAGGCAATGAAGCGCAAGACCGCCGAGATGCTGAAGGACCTCTGCCTCTTCGACGAGCACACGTGGGGCGCCAATATCTCCATCTCGTACCCGGATGCGCTCGACACCATCGCGCAATACACGGAGAAGAGCCTGCTGGCGTACAAGCCGATGGGCCACGCGGAGTGGATGCTGGGGCAGCGCGCGCGGCTCAAGTTCTCCAGCGAGCGCCAGGGGACGTATGTTGTGAACACTGCGCCGCTTCCTGTCTCCGGCTGGGCGAAGTACCAGGGGATCACGAAGCCGGCGATGTGGGTGGAGGGCGTCGCTCCGCACTCGTTCGTGAAACTCGACAAGCCTCTGGAGGGAACCTCCGCGGAGCCTGTCGTCGAGACAGGCGCGGATGGCTGGCCGGTGACTGCGACATGGCCGGGCATGGCGAAACCGCTCTTCCAGGGCGCGCCCGGCGGGCTGATTGTGGTGAGCCGCGAGACGCCGGCGAACCGCTCGAAGTTGAAGGCGGAAGAACTTGCGCACGTCCGTGCCGAGTACGGAACGGCGTCGCTGAAGGAGACACCGCACACGCTGGTCTACACCCAGACGTTTGGGCACAAGCGCCTGGGTGCGGCGTCGCGGGAGATCGAACTGTGGCGGCGCGAGCCCCGGGCGCGCGTGACGGTGCGAATGGATCGCCTTTCGTCAGCCGCCCCGGAGTGCCTGTACGTCGAATTTGCGATGCCCGTGGAGGGACGCCTGCCGCGGTTCTCCAATGGCGGGATGGCGTTCACCCCATACGTGGATCAACTGCCGGGATCGTGCCGCGACTACTACGCGATTGACTCCTGGGCGCACTATGACACGCCGCAGGGCCACTGGTTGTGGGTCACGCGCGATGCGCCGCTGGTGACCGTGGGCGGACCTCACACGCTGAGGCGGATCAAAGACGCACCCAAGGACTCGCACCGGATCTGTGCGATGGTGTTCGACAATTTCTGGCACACGAACTTCGTGGCAAATAGCCATGGACTGTTCGAGTTTCAGTTTGAGCTGGCGTGGAAGAAAGAGATGCCGGACCCAGGCGCGTTGGCGGCAACTCTGATGAGCGAGCCGCTGATTGTGGAGACGCCTGGCCTGGCGGCGACTCCGGAATTGTTGAAGAGTTTGTTTACGCCGTAGAGGCAAGGAGGTAAGCCATGTTGGCTGAACATCCGCTCGACGCGGTGCGACTGGTGGACGAGGCGTTCAATCGCGGGGACCTGGAGGGACTGCTGGCCCTTTACGAGGACGACGCTGTGATGGTGTACCGGCCGGGTACGGTGCTGCGCGGAAAGGTGGAACTGCGCGATGCCTTCGCCAGGCTCTTGAGCCTGAAGGCGACGGCACGCCAGGAGAAGACGTTCGTGCTGGAGGCGGGCGACTTGGCGCTGTTCACATCCAAGTGGACGGTCAAAGGGACCTCGCCGGATGGCAAAGTGATCTCGCGCGGCGGCTGCGGCTCCACCACGCTGCGGCGGCATGCCGGCGCCGGTTGGCGGATCGCGATAGAGAACTCGTGGGGCGAGGCCGTTCTGGACTGATCCGGCGGTCGTCAGTAAGCAGCCAGTTCGGCGAGCGAGGCGAACTCGCGCGCGGCCTTGCCGAGAAGGCGGATGGCCACGGCCTGGACCGGATCTCTCAGCGTCACTTCGAACCACTGGCCGGGCCGGATGGACGGCGCGGCCGCGGGTGTCGTAGCCGGGTAGCTGTCCAGCGTGGCAACGGTCTCCCAGGGACCTTTCGGAATTCGCTGGATCTGGACCTGCGGCTTGCCGCCGGCGGTGTCCAGCCAGCCGCCGCGCTCCGCGATCTCCCCGGCGGCAACGGCCACTCGCCGCACGGTGGCGGGCTTGGGTAGCTCAATCGCCCACCAGACTTCTTTGCCGGATTTCAGGCCGACGTAATCGTTCAGCAATTCGTCGGTCAGCGCGCCGGTGTTCAGCTTATCCCTCGCGGAGAAACTCTCCCGGCTGCAATATGACACCGGCACGGGCGTGGCAGGCAGCTTGCCCGGCTTGTAGAGCCAGATGCGGTACTCCTTTGCATCGGCGAAGGGCACGAACTGGAGGCTCGTTACGATGCGCTGAGTGCCATCGAAGTAGACTCCGTCGTCCATCTTGTCGGACCGGAGTCCCGTTCGGAACAGATAGGGTATGGCGGGGTTGACGGAGCGATCCACGGCCAGCACCTGCGGGCCCCGCTGGTAGGCAAGCGAATCGGGATAGCTGATGCCGCCATCGTGGGCTCGCACGGTCATGTCCATGCGGATGTCCACCACCTGGTCCTTGCCCCAGGTGCGTGGGAGAACCAGGTACTCGCCCGGCTTGCCTTTATACTTGCGGCCGCCGGTGGTGGCGGCGAAACCCGCCGTCCACTCCGGCACGCGGAGGTACAGGGTAAAAGAGCCGGGCTTGGCGGGCGTGAGGATCAACCGCACGGCGCCGGAGGCCGGGAAATCCGTCTCACTGCGGATCTCCACCTCGCCGATCGTTGCTTTGCCAGGCGCGTACTGCTCGATGGCGATACCGTCGGGCAGCTTGCCCCATACCAGCGCCGGAATCATGGAGATGCCGCGCGGTTCGGAGGAACGGCAGCAGTTGATGCCGTCGCTGGTGATCTTGCGGCCGTTCATGGGCGTGAAGTAGCAGATGTTGCCGTTGGCCGGATTCTGGGCGGCGAGGAGTTGGTTGAAAACTGTGCGTTCCAGCTCGTTGGCGTACCGCGCCTCGCCTGTCAGGCGGAGCAACTGCCAATTCAACTGCAGCCATGTCACAGTGGCGCAGCCTTCGCCGACGTCGTGCGGCTGATCGCCGGGAAGTATACCATCGCCGTGGAAGTGTTCGTGCGCCGACGTGGTTCCTGTAAGATATCGCCGGTTTTTGGCGATATCGGCCTGAGCGTTGCGGGCGGCGAGGAGAAAACTGGGTTCACCGGTGATCCGGTGGAGTTCGATCAGGCCGACAAGGTCCGACATCATCTCGTATGCCTTGCCGTTGGCGGTCCTGGCGACATTGCCGTGTGTGGTCAGTGACGAGATCAGCTTCGGACCGTTGGGCTGTTCCCAGGCGCGCGTGATGTAGAGGGCGAACTCCAGATAGCGGGGCTCTCCGGTTTGGCGGTAAAGCTGGCACATAGGTTCCAGCACACTGGTGGCGGCCATGCCGGCATGCGTGGATGCGGCGATGATGTCGAGCTTTCCTTCGCCAAACGACTTGTGCAGCAGATCGCCGATTCGGCGGGCTGCGGCGAGGGCCGCCGGGTCGCCGCTGACGCGATAGTACGCCAGCAGCCCGATGAGGTTGTACTTGTGCGACCAGACGTCCCAACTGGTCCAGCGTTGATCGTCGGTGTAGGTGCCGAGATAGCCATCGGGCAACTGGGTCTGGATCAACGCTTTCGCCATGCGTGTCATCTGGGTCTTGAGGCGTTCGTCCTGCGTGTATTCCAGCGTGTTGGCGGCAGCGTCGAGGTACTTGCCGATGTGCTCTCCAATCCAGGGATGGCTGCCTGGCCGCTTACGGAATCCGGCGAGAAGGGCGTCCTCTTCGATCTGCAGGAGCCGATGCTCGAGATTCACCTGCATGCGCGCCGCCAGGTAACCGCTCAGCTTCTGCTGCTGATACGGTGCTGGCGTGAACCGGTCGACGACCTTATCTGGAACGGCCGCGGCTGAGACGGTCAGGCTAAGTGCCGCGATCGATGAGAGAAGTGAGATGAGGCGGAACATGGGAGGCTCCGCAAAGATCATAGCGTACCGGAACTAACTAGATGGACTGGGCTGCCGCCGCCTTCTCGATCTCCAGGGCGATCTTTTTCATCATCGCGGGCACCACTGTCTCCAACTCGGCCGTGAACCGCTCCTTGGGCATCGAGATGCTCATCGACGCAACCACCTGGCCCTTTTCGTCGCGAATCGGAACACCCACGCACTGTCCGCCGCAAACCGTTTCACCCTTGTCCCAGGCGAAGCCCTGCGCTTTCACCTCGGCCAGCTCGATCAGAATCTTTCGCATGTCCGTCTGGGTGCTGGGAGTCAGCGGGAAGATCCCGTAGGTGTGAAGCATGCGATTCGTGCGTTCCGGTGTCTGATAGGCCGCGATCGCCTTGCCGAGTGAGGAGGCGTAGGGCTGGAGGATGCGGCCGCGATAGTTCGACATGCGGATCGGATGTAGGCTCTCGACCACATCCACCACTCGGGCCACGTCGCCGCGCAACTGCGCCAGGGCCACCGTCTCACCAAACTGGGAAGCCACCTGCACCAGAAAGGGATGTGCCGCCTCCGCCATGCGCTTCTCCGTCTGTTCCGGCCCGGACCCGGCCCAGCGTTTGGCCGCGATGTAGTTGTCTGAGGCGTCTTTGCCGAGATAACCCAACTGGTGCAGCGTCCGGAGTAACCGCAGCGTCGAAGCTTTGCCCAAGCCCACTGCTTCGGAGATTTCCTTCAGGCCCAATGCAACTGCATCTCCAGAGAGTATCTCCAGGATTTGCAGCCCCTTGGCAAGCGACCGGGATTCGAAGCCGGGCTCGGCTATCTCCGCAACAGAAGTGGAACGCTGTTTCATTTTTTGTTGACTCCGGAAGGTCGTCCTTATATTATACGAAGGGACGGTGGCGGAATTCACCGCTCATACACAGTGCACTCACTCCAACCAAATCAAATCCATGGGCCCATTGCGGCATTGCTGACACCGAGGACCGCGTCCGGCCTCATCGATCGCGATGCGCTGGAGGCGAATGCGCTGTTCGTCCTGAAATGTGGAGCCCGAGGGCTCTGCCTCTCGGGTGCCACCGGCGAGTACAGCATCGCCACCGAGCAGGAACGCGTAGAGACGATTGAGTGGATCCGCGCCATCGTTCCGGAGGACCGCCTGCTGCTGGCGGGCGTCGGCGCACCGGACGTGCAGTCCGCTGTTCGTCTGGCAGGAAAATTCCAGGCGGCCGGCGCCGACCTTCTTCTGGTGCCCACTCCGCACTTCTTCCCGTATCCTGCGGCGGAGATTGAGGCGTTCTACCGCGTCGTCGCGGCGGCAACCCCAATGCCGATCCTGATCTACAACCTGCCCTCCTTCACGAGCGGCGTGCCGCAACCCGTGGTCTTGAGGTTGATTGAGTCGGTTTCGAAAATTGTGGGCATCAAGGACAGCAGCGGAGAGCTCGACATCCTTCGCGCACTGACCGGGAAGCCCGAACTGGCTGCGCGTCGGATCATCGGCAATGACAATGCGTTTCGCGCGGTGCTGGATGGCGGACTCGTCGACGGCTGCATCAGCGGCGTAGCGGGCGTACTGCCCGAATTGACAATCGCATGCCTGCAAACCGCCCCGGAGCCCGCGCTGGCGCTGCTGGAGGAACTCATCCCCCGGCTCGGCCCGTTCCCCACGCCGTGGGGGCTCAAGCTGATGGCGGAAGCGCGCGGATTCTTCCCCGCACGTTACGCCATGCCTGTCTCCCCTGGCATGCAAGACGAGATTCAGCGCTTCTACGAGTGGTTTGCCACCTGGTGGACGACGGCGCTCGAGACGCTGGCAAAAGCTCCTCAGACGACGCTCAGCGGTCGCCAGGCACTGGGCCGTTGACCGATTTCACGTTCTCGCCTTCGTTTCTTCATTGACAGTTCACTCAGTTCGTTTTACACTGCTTCTTGGTATTTATGAAACTGTGTTTCAGTTTCTTCTGTTTTTGACCGACTGAGAATGACACTAACCCCTGCCCCCGCGTCGTAAGGCGCGGGGGGTTTTTATTGAGGCACCGTTTCCCGCCATGCTACTCGCACTACTACTCTTCGCCGGATTGCAGAGTCCACTTGACCTCCGTGACGCAACCGTTCGCGGGGAGGGCCTCGCCGGACCCTCCGCCAAGGCCATGCAGATGCTCGTCGAGGAGGTGGAGGCGCGCACGCGCATCCGCTGGCGGGCGGGGGCCGCAACGGCGGGGCAGCCTTCCATCGTACTGGCGCGCAACCGTGCTTCGGGACTCGCGTCCGAGGCGTATCGCATCACAGTGACGCCGCAGTTGATCCGTGTGGAGGGCGCCGACGATCGCGGTGTGCTGTTCGGCGTGGGCAAGCTGCTGCGCTCTCTGGAGATGCGGCGTGACGCCGTGCAACTGCCGGCCGGCTTCGAATCCGTCACCTCCGCGCCCAAGTACAAACTGCGAGGCCACCAGCTCGGCTACCGGCCCAAGACCAACTCCTACGATGGCTGGACCGCCGCCATGTGGGAGCAGTATTTCCGCGATCTCATCGTGTTCGGCGCCAATGCCGTGGAACTAATCCCGCCGCGCTCCGACGACGATGCCGACAGCCCGCACTTTCCGCTGCCGCCGATGAGGATGATGATCGAAATGTCGCGGCTGGCGAAGGAATACGGGCTGGAAGTGTGGGTCTGGTATCCGGCGATGGATAAGGACTACTCGCAACCGGCCACGGTGGAGTCTGCGCTGAAGGAGTGGGGCGAGGTGTTCCGGCAGTTGCCCAAGCTCGACGCCATCTTCGTCCCCGGCGGCGACCCCGGCCACACGCAGCCCAGGCATCTGATGGCCTTGCTCGAAAAGCAAACGGTCAATCTGCATAAGTACCACCCGAAGGCGCAGATGTGGATGTCCCCGCAGAGCTTCAACGCGGAGTGGATGGACGAGTTCTTCGGGATCATGGATACCCAGCCTGCGTGGCTCAGCGGCATCGTG
>CAYVDY010000360.1:0-7322 GCA_964450255.1 uncultured Candidatus Solibacter sp.
GTCTTCGCTCGCCTCACGACTGAAGCGGATGAAGTCGAGGCCTTCGGTATCGTCGAGTTTGCGATTCCCGTGCCTGCTGGCATGACAAAGCAACACTCCGCCCGGATGGTTTTCGACGGCCGAATTCCCGCCCCTGCCTCCAACGACGGCGTCACGCTGCGATTCCGCTTTTCGCCGCGTGATGCCAAGGTGTGGCCTTATGCGATCCGCAGCGATTTCGCGGCTCTCGACGGCCAGTCGGGTAGGTTCACCGCCGTGCCGCCCAGTGCCGAGCGCACTCGCAAGCCTTCCAAAATCCATCCCAACTGGTGGATCGACGATCCCGATCCCGCCGCTGCCGAGGGCGTTCATCCCGGTGCGAAGAGCGTGAACCGCTGGCGCGAGGACTTCCTGCGCGACTTCGCCGCGCGCATGCTCCGCTGCTCGGCCCCCGCTTCCAGATAGGCTCTTGGAGAAGATCATGAAACACCGCCTGGTTCGCTTTGTTCTCATTAGTGCTGCCATCGCCATATGCGCGAGTCAGGCGGCGTTCGCCAAACAGCGCGTGATCGTCCTCACCGATATCGAGAACGAACCGGACGACACCCAATCGATGGTCCGGTTTCTCGTTCATTCCAACCAGTGGGATGTGGAGGCGCTGATCGCTACCACCTCCACACATCAGAAAAGCGCTGTCGCCGCCTGGAAGATCCGGGAGATCGTCGAGGCCTATGCGAAGGTCCGGGACAACCTGCTGAAACACCAACCGGGCTTCCCAGAGGCCAGCTACCTGCTCTCAGTTCTCAAGGAAGGCCGCCCCGCTTACGGCATGTCGGCCATCGGGCCTGACATGGATTCGCCTGGCTCCGAGAAACTCATTCAAGTGGTGGACCGCGACGACCCGCGCCCCGTTTGGGTTCTCGTATGGGGCGGTCCGAACTGTCTTGCCCAGGCGCTCTGGAAGGTCCGCGCCACGCGCTCCCCGGAGGACGTGGACAAATTCGTCGCCCGCCTCCGCGTCTATACCATCTCCGACCAGGATGACAGCGGGCCGTGGCTCCGGAAGACCTTCCCCGGCCTCTTCTACATCGTCAGCCCTGGCTTCAACTCGGGCGGCGCCTATCACTCTTCAACCTGGTCAGGGATCAGCGGCGACAAGTTCCACGGTCGCTTTCACGGCGCCGACTTCACCATCGTGGACAATCCCTGGTTGGACGTCAACATCCGCGCCAAAGGTCCGCTGGGCGCGCTTTATCCCATCACCAAGTTTCTGATGGAAGGCGATACGCCGAGTTTTCTCTATCTCATCGACAACGGTCTCAGCGATCCCGAGCATCCTGATTGGGGGAGTTGGGGCGGGCGCTACGAATCCTACATTCCGCGCTACCGGAAGTGGCACTTTGAACCCGAAACGAGGCCCATCTGGACTGATACCGAGGACGAGGTCCTCGGAGTGGACGGCAACTGGCACCAAAGCAACAAGGCCACCATCTGGCGCTGGAGGGCTGCCTATCAGAACGAATTCTCCGCACGCATGGATTGGACCACCAAGCCCTTCGCCCAGGCCAATCACCCGCCTGTGGCCAAACTCAACCATGCCAACCGTCTCACGGCACGCAGCGGGGATCGCGTCGCGCTCAGCGCCGCGGGATCCTCTGATCCCGACGGCAACCCACTGACCTTCGAGTGGTTCCGCTATGGAGAACCGGGCACTCTTGCGCTCTCGACCTCCCGCACGGGAGCCCCGCTCACGATCGATGACGCGAACAAGAGCGCTGCATGGTTCATCGCCCCCAAGGTGACCAAGCCGGAGACGATGCACATCGTCCTGGCGGTAACCGATCAGGGTGCGCCCGCGCTGACACGCTACCAGCGGGTGATCGTTACAGTCTATCCGTGAGCTGCAGGGGGGTAGATTCCTGATCGGGCCGCGATCACTCTGCCAGTGTCTCCGACCCCCAAGATACCCCGTGTTTGACTTGGGGAGCCAAACCCCACCCGGGTTCTACGCCGACAACAGCGGCGCCACCCCAAATCTCAGCCAAGCGACTTCCATCGGTCCCCTGACCGCGGCTGCTACTTCTCTGGAGTTTCGTTACCGGACGCCCGTACCGATCCTGCGCCCCGAACCCTCTGAATGGCGACCCGTTGCGTCTTGCCGCTGACCCTCGTGTCGGCAATCCGGTTGTCTTCTATCACCGTACCATCCACGTTTTTTGCTATGAAAAAGCCGTAGCCTTCCTTGGCGCTCCCATTGTCCATCACCCGGTTCCCGCGGAAGGTGTTCCGGTGGCCGCTGTTCTTCGGCGATTCCTCGCGGAACCACACGCCACTGACACCATTTTTCGCGATGGTATTGTTCACAAACTCGTTGTCCGTGTCCTTGTGACCGATCGAGACACCGTGGTGGCCGTTATCTTCCATCCGGTTGTCCTCGAACCGGCTGTGCCTGACGCGCCAGCATAGAAACAGCCCGATGTCACCGTTGTTGTGAAACTTGCACCCCTTGATCAGCGCATTGGCGCTGCCCGTCCCCGGATGAGCGCCATATCCCGAGTTGCCGTAGGAC
Source organism: uncultured Candidatus Solibacter sp. (assembly GCA_964450255.1). GTDB lineage: Bacteria > Acidobacteriota > Terriglobia > Bryobacterales > Bryobacteraceae > Paludibaculum. The sequence continues at coordinate 2,549 of CAYVDY010000360.1, forward strand.
TCCGAGTTGAGCACCTTCACTCCATCGGTGATCTGAAACGAGATGCCGTCGCCGTTGTAGTTGCGTGCCACGCACCGGCGCACGGTCACGTCGCGCACCGTGTTCAGGTAGATGGCGCCGCCGCGGCAGCCGTCCAGGTAGTCATTCTGCTCACGGTTGCCATCCACGGTGATGTCCTCGAGTACCACCTTCTCCGCGTTCATGACGGCGAGGATCGGGAACGTGTTCGTCACTCGCGCGTTCTTCTTCTCGAAGTCGTAGTCCCGTACCGTCGGTGGCCGGATCAGTAGATACGGTCCCTGTATGCCGGTAACGGCCGTCACGCTGACATCCCAGCCCTGCGATAGCGCGTCATCGCGAATCGTGATACCCATGCCCGCGTGAAACCTGCCAGGCTCGGCCACCGCGATGGCGCTTTCGCCGTAATCGCCGTCTTCCGCTAGCGCCGTCCGCACGCCGGCATTCTTCATGAGAATTGTCTTTCCCGCGACACCGCGGACCGTGACGCCGCTAGGAACAAACAGGCTGTTCTCCATGGTGAAGGTCCCCTCGCCGATGAGGAGCGTATCGCCCGGCTTCAGGAGGTCCGCTGCCTTCTGTAGCGCTACGTTATCGTCACCGACGACGTCCGCCGGACCGGCTTGCGAGACCTTGACCACTCGGGGTGAAGCCGCAGGGACGGTTGCTGTCCGCTGATCGCATGCTGCGGTAACCAAGAGCGCGGCGCAAGCCACCAATCCTCGAATCTCGGGCAGTGTCATATTGCTACTTAAGATACACTCTTCCCAGTAAGGCCCTGGCGGCGAGGCCATTTTCGACGGTCGACGCCGTCTGAAGACAGCCCACCTCCAAAACTTCCCAACACCACAGTGACAACTCCCGGACTTGAAGATACAAACGTTATGCACCTTCGGACACAGAATATGTGCGTTGACCGGGACAACTCACGTGTGGCCGCAAGAGGACCGCTGCCAGCGTAAAACTCCAAGCGCAAGTCCGGCACCGAACATGGATCTCCGGCCTCGCGTCGACGCGCGCCGGCAACCTGAATCCTCGAACGCTGTTGAGCACCCTGAGACTCCGTCTCCAACGCCGCTTTGATCGCGGCGCAAGTGAATGCTGCCCGCCACCTCTGCCGACATCACGTTGCCAGCGGCGCGCACGACGAACAACTCGCCTGGTCCGGCGTCGAAGATCAGCTCCGGAGGAACCCTGGGTTCGCTGCAGCCGAGGACCGTCGCATATGGCTGCGGGCCCTTCGTTAAGCTGGCCAGGACGTCTCGCTGCAAAGTGAGGAAACGCGCCTCACCGCGCAGAAATCACTCATGGCCATCCATCAGACTCTGAAGCGCGTCGTCGGCTGAAATCGCCGGTTTCACGGATTCATTGTGCCCCACCTCGCCCAAGCCGCTCCAGACTATTCAACACTTCAATGCGGGTCAGCGCTGCCGCTTGTATCGGATCTATCTACCTGATACTCTCGCCGCATGTCGAGCATCACGTTCACTCGCCGTGATTTCGCCCTCTGTCTTGGCGCCACTGCCCTGCCCCTACCCGCGGCATCGGAGCCGGCCCCCTGGAACGGACCCGCCAACGTCCACAAGGTCTATCTCGCCAGCCCGAAACCGACGTGGCCCCACCCTGACATCAATTTCAAGCAGGAGATCGCCGGAATCGACAAGCGGCTCGCGGATCTGGAAGCCAAGCATCCCGGCGTCGTCCGGTTCACCGGCGGGAACCTGCTGCTGAGCGACGGTAACATCGAGTCCTGGGTCAAGAGCACGGCCGGCGCCGACGCCATCCTGGTGATGGATCTCACCACCAGCACCGGGCCTCAATTTGAGGCGCTGAGCAAGCTCGAAACTCCGCTGCTGCTCTTCCAGCGTCCCTTGACCAGTTGGGCCTTCATGAATTTCTCCGACTTCATCCGCAAGGGCAAGAAGGCGGACATGATCAACAGCAGTGAGTACGCCGATCTGGTTCCGCATCTGTACATGCTGCGCGCCATGCGCCATGTCGCCAACAGCAAGATCCTCGTCGTGCGGCCCGGGGCTGCCAACGCAGCCGCTTTCCAGCCCTGGACAGACCAGCTCGGAACGCGCGTCGAACTCCCTGCTTACCAGGAGTTCAAGGACGCCTACGAGCAGATCAGCTCCCGCACCGCCGGCGAGGCCTCCGACGAATTCAGGAAGAACGCGCTGCGCATCATCGAGCCCAAGCCTGCCGACGTCCTGGATTCGGCTCGCTTCTATCTCGCGGCGCTGGAAGTCCTTCGGCGCCGCAGGGCGAACGCCCTCACCATCGACTGCCTCGGCGGTTTTCGCCGCGGCGACTTGCCAGCCTATCCCTGCGTCGCCTTCTCCAAACTCAACGACGCCGGCATGTACGGAGTCTGCGAAGCTGACTTCCCCTCGACGATGACCCAACTGCTGGTCACGTCCTACTCCGGCAAGCCCGGCTTTGTCTCCGACCCCACGTTTGACACGAGCCGCAACGAGGTGATTCACGCCCACTGCGTCAGTGCCACCAGGCTCCGCGGCCTGGGGGCCGAACCCTCGCCCTATACCATCCGCACCCACATGGAAGACGAGAAAGGAGTCTCGCTGCAGGTGGAGATGCCGATCCGCGAGACAATCACTTGCGGCAAGTTCTCGAACCCCAAGACATTCCTGGTCTCAACAGGGGAAGTCACCTCCAATCTCGATGACCGCCGCGGCTGCCGCACGAAGATCGTCACCAAAGTCGCCGATGCGCGCAAATTCGCCGAGGGCTTTACAGGCGGCCTGCACCGCGTTCTGTTCTATGGCGATCACTCGCAAGCCATCGAGCGCATGGGCCGGCTAATGGGCTTCAAAACCGTCCGCGAGTGTTAGGCCTTCAGCCGCTCAGACGATCTGCTGATTCTCGCGATCCCAGCGGACCACGCGTTTCTCTCTGTACGCTACGGCCGACATGATGAACGTGATGGCCTCGACAAAGGCCTCATCCTCATTGCACTTGGGCTTGCGCCGCTCGCGCACGCAGTTGATGAAGTCCTGCATATGGCTGGGCTGCGGGGGCGTTGCCGACGGATCGAACTTCCGGATCAGTCCGCCCTCGTACTTGCCGGCACTGCGCTCGCCGTGCACTTCGAAGTCGTTGGCATCCTGTCCGATGCGGTTGAAACGCAGCGTGGCGAATTTGCCACGGAACTCCGGAGTCAGCGGTTGCGCGCTGTTCATGGTGCTGACAAAGGTGACCGTGCAGTTCTGCTTCTCGAACCCAAACGTGGTGCTGGTGGTGTCAGGCGCCTCCCGGCCGTCCTGCAAAAGATGGACGCCACCGAGGTTGGAGCACAGGTCCGGAATGCCGTAGCGCAGTACCGATTGCACGTAGTCCAGTTCGTGCGACAGCAGGTCCCCCGCGACACCGGTGCCGTAGTCCCAATAACAGCGCCAGTGCCAGAAACGCTCCATGCTGAACGGGCGTTTGGGGGCCGGGCCGAGCCAGCGGTCCCAGTCGAGATCGCGCACTACCTGTGCCGGATCCGGACGGTCCCAGATGTTGTAGTAGCCGTACCAGCGCCAGGTGGCGTGCTCAGGCGGCGTGTTGCCGCAGCGTCCCGTGGTTACCAGCGACACAGGGCCCAGGTAGCCCTGCTCGATCAGCTCACGCGCCTGGATCGCCGCGGCATACTGGCGGCCCTGATGACCAAGCTGCATGATGCGGCCAGTGCGCTTGACGGTGGCCAGCATCGCCTTCGCCTCCTCCACCGTCCGCGTCCAGCCCTTCTCGATGTAGACATCCTTGCCGGCCGCGCAGGCGTCGGAGAGCATCGTCGAATGCCAGTGATCCGGCGAGGCAATCACCACCGCGTGGACGTTTTTGTCGGCGAGCAGATCACGGTAATCGACATACCGTCTGGCGTCAGGGTTGCCGCACATTCTGGCGCCCTTCTCGACGTGCGGCCGGTAGACGTCGCACAGCGCGACGATCTTCCCGCCGGTTGTCTTGAGAACGTCTTTGACCAGGTCGCCGCCGCGGGTTCCGATCCCGATGTGGCCGATCCCGATTGTGTCGGAGGCAGTGGCAGCGCGTACGATGGCTGGGGCGCCCAGGGCAGCAGTGAGAAAGCCTTTGCGTGTCATGGATTGCAGACATCTTATCTTGAAATCGAAACCATTGACACGGTGCTGGGCCGCACATACGATGCTACGGACGGTCTCAAGCAGACACAGGAGGACACATCAATGGCAGAACAGACGATTCGCCGGCGCAAGTTTCTGGGCGGTGTGGCTGCGGCTCCCATGGCGACCGCGCAGCAGCCAACCGGGGTGAAGATGTCGCTCGCGATCGGCTCCGACCATGCCGGTTTCCCACTGAAGGGCCCGGTCATTGGTCTCCTCAAATCCTGGGGCTACAGCGTCAAGGACTGCGGAACCTACAGCGAAGCTCCCGTGGATTTCCCAGACATCGCACAGAAGGTGTGTGCCGAAGTGCTCGGCGGGAAAGCGCAGCGCGGCATCCTGGTCTGCGGTACAGGCGTAGGGGCCTGCATCGCAGGAAACAAAATGCGAGGCATCCGCGCAGCACTATGCCACGACACGTACTCCGCGCACCAGTGCGTGGAGCACGACAATGTGAACCTGCTCTGCATCTGCGGATGGATCATTAGCATCAAGGTGGCCGAGGAGGTGCTGAAAGCCTACCTCAACGAGAACTTCAGCACGGATGAGGATTTCAGACGGCGCGTGCGCAAGTGCGACGAAATGGCGAAACCCTGGACTGGGACGAG
>CAYVDY010000361.1:0-7319 GCA_964450255.1 uncultured Candidatus Solibacter sp.
TTCTCGCAGGCTGTGTACCGCCGGCTCGTCCCCGATACAGCACTAACGGTTAGCGGCCACGGGCCACGAGCAGGCCTAGCGGTCAATGGGATTCAGTTTTCGCCGCGAGAAGTAGCGCTCAAAGTACGGCAGCTCAACGATTGGCCGAGAGCCCGGATCTCCTCCTTGAACGCTCGCTGGCGCCCATGAACCGGGTCGCGTCTTCAATCCGAACCAAATGCCAGTTACGTTCTCGAACATACGGGTGTCCGGCGGAGGCCAGAGCGGACAGCCTTTGCAGACGAATAGGTAGGAGACAGTTCCGCCCCGCTGGGCCTTGCCCCAGACGACCCTGTCGATCCGCAGCCGTCCTCTGATGTGCCATCCATCGAACCACAACAAGCTCCAGGCGGGATCGAGTTGTCCCACAACCACGACATCGGCAATTTGGGCGATGGCGCTTTTCTCGACGCCAAGGACGGACTGCCACGCCAAGGCGAGGCACAGAATTGCGCTTGCGATCTGTCGACCTACTGGGGACAAGAAACCTCCCAGTTCTACTGACACCGCAATCCCGATTTGGTGCCATTGACCTCGCGAGAAAGTCGCACACACACGGCTTCCTGAAAGCCGAGTTATGGCGCTGAAGCGGCATTCCTGGAAACGACTGGGACAGCGCCGCCGATGCCCCAAAGGGCTCCACGCCTGTCTGGAGCATATTTGGCGACTATTCGCTGGCTCCAGGAGGAGGAATAGCCTTGAGAGGCTGTGTCGCGCGGGGCGCTCAGCTTGTGCTATTTTCAACTTTAGGCGTGCAGGACGCCTCTCTCCGCGGATAGGACCGAGTCCACCTGAAGAGTGTTTGGTTATCGGGTTCTCGCGAACCTCCTTTTACCCGATGCAAGCGGACCGGGACATTCAGAGGAGGCCTCGCTATGTCTATCCGTTCCTTGCCCGTACGTCCCAATCTGGACCAACTCAAGCATCAAGCCAAAGAGCTCCTGGCAGGTATTCATTCGGGCGATTCCCATGCAATCACGGAACTCCGCGAATATCACCCTGAGCCGTCCGTTGAGCCGCCGAGCGTCAAGCTTGCCGATGCGCAGTTGGTACTTGCACGCATGTTTCAAGCGAGTAGCTGGATGCGACTCGTCCAAGCCGTACAACTCGCCGATGCGATTTGGAGAGACGACGTACGCGCCGTTCTCGATCTGGCGACCCAGAACCGGAACTTGCTGTTCGAGGAGACGCTCATATGCAGTGACAGTAATTGGGGTCCGCCCATGACCTATGCTGCAAACCTTGGGCGTGATCGCATCGTCCAAGCGCTCCATGAGGTCGGCGCAACGGATCACCGCTCTGCGTGGGGTCGTGCGGTGCTGCAAGGCCAAATCGAAACCGCAAAACTTCTGCGCTCGATGCTCGGCAAACCTGCGATGCCCGACGACGGTCTCGGCGGACCGGCCTATACACTGAGCGTCGAAGGGACCCTGTATGCGCTGGGCGTTGGCGCGCGCGTTTACGATGACAACGGCAAACTCCTCGCGCCAGTCGATGTGGTGCTCGAGACCGATGGCAGAAGTCCATCAGCGAAGCATAGGATTCTCGAGCTGTACGAGCAGCACGGAGTGGTGTATCCCGACACGCCGACGATGGCATTGCACCGCGGAAGAATCGATCTGCTCGCCGAACATCTGCGCCGTGATCCGGCACTTCTCGGCCGCACATTCAGCCATCGGGAGATCTATCCCAGCGAAATGGGCTGCCTCGATCCAATCAATGCGACAGTGGGCACACCTCTCGGCGGGACCACACTGCTCCATATGTGCGTGGATTACGATGAGATGGAGATTGCGCTCTGGCTCCTCGACCGCGGAATGGACGTCAACGCACGATCAGCCGTAGGAGCCAGCGGATTCGGCGGCTACACAGCACTCTTTTCAACGGTGGTGTCCCAGCCCAATTTCTGGATGAACTACAGGAATCGCGGACCGTACATCGCGCCGCTCACCAATCTGCTCTTGGAGCGCGGCGCTGATCCAAATGTACGAGCGTCCATCTGGAAACAACTTCACCCCGGCCACGCAAAGCACGCTGACGGGGCGCGACATGAGTACCGCGATGTTACAGCCCTGTCGTGGGGGAGAAGATTTCATGCACCGATCTTTGTGAGCGAGCCGGTGTTGCATCTGATAGAAGCAGCGGGGGGAGTGGTGTGAAGTGACTGCCCGAGTTGCATCGACTGCCGGCTTATCCTCACTGACGGCGTAGTATCTCCGAAACGCGCCGACGGCGGCCGCGCAACAGATTCAAGGCGTTCCCGGAAACAACTTGGAAGGTGTGCGACACGCCGGGCTACCACATAGCTAACCAATCCCCTCACCGCCGGTCTTGCGCCTGATGTACTTGGCGCGGTAAAGTACTTGACGACGCTTGATTGGCATCGGACTCAGAAAGACGTTGAATACCCCGGAGCTTCGCATCCACGAAGAGAACCGCTTATGAAGGGATCCAAAATCGCCGGCGGGGCAGTTGCCACCGTGCTCGTCCTCCTGGCCCTCGCCGCCGCCTACCGGGCCCTGGAGCAGGCGACGCCTCCCGAGATTCCCCTCCCGTCCCCCGGGGAGGAGGAAGCCCACCAGAGCCTCCTCTACGGCCGGATCACCACCGTCGACGGCGCCACCTTCGAGGGCCGGCTGCGCTTTGGCGGCGGCCAGGAGGCATTCTGGGGCGACTACTTCAATGGCGCAAAGAATCAGAACCCGTGGGCCGCCCTGGTGCCGCCTGAGCGGCTGCCCAAGGAGCGCCGCCCGTTCGAGATCTTCGGCTTCGAGATCAGCGACCGGGAATACCCGATCGATCTCGGCAGGCTGTTCATGGCGCGCTTCGGCGACATCGCGCGAGTGGAGGCGGGCGGCCGCGACGTGCGGGTGACTCTCAAGAGCGGGACCGTGTTCGACCTTCGCCGCTCAGACGCGAGCGACTTCGACGATGGCGTGCGGGTGTGGGACGGCGCGCGGGGCGTGGCCGACCTCGATAGTCTGCGGATCCGCACGATCGAGTTTCTCCCGCCCCCTCGTTCAGGCCGTGCCCCAGACCGCCTGTACGGCAAGGTGCACACGCCCCATGGCGACTTCATAGGCTTCGTCCAATGGAACCGGGAAGTGTGCCTGGGCTCGGACTTGCTGGAGGGCCGCACCGCCGAAGGGGAGCGCAAGCTGCGTTTTGACACCATCCGCGCCATTGCGCGCCGCTCCGACGACAGTTCCATGGTGACATTGGTCGATGGCCGCGAGGTCGTTCTCACGGCTACCAGGGCTGCTGGCAAGGGCAACCTCGGGGTGTACGTGGACGACCCGCGCTACGGCCGGGTGCTGGTCTCCTGGGACGCCTTCGAAGTCATCGATTTCAGCGCCGGCGGCAACGGTCCCGCCTACAGCGACTTCCCACCGGGGGGGCCGCTCACGGGCTCCGTCACCACGGGGAGCGGCCGCCGCGTGGCCGGCCGGCTGGGCTTCGACATGGAAGAGAGCGAGCTCACCGAGACGCTCGACGCCCCATCGGGGGGCATCGACTACACCCTCCCCTTCGGCCTGGTCGCCTCCATCGTGCTCCCCAGCCCGGAAGCGCGAGGCGCCCAGCACACCAGGGTCACCCTCCACAATGGCGAGGAGCTGCAACTGGAGCGTGCCGGCGACCTCGGGAAGGGGAACGCCGGCATGCTGGTATTCGTCGATGGCCGGCAGAGCCCGGAATACGTGCCGTGGGGCGAAGTGCAGCGGATCGAGCTCGATCGCCCGCCCGCCATGTACCCGCCGCCCGGCGGGCGCTGAACCTGAATCCGCAGTCGAAGTTTTACTGCGAGAATCTCGAATCGCTTCCCTGTGACACAAACTCTACCAGGAGTGAAAGTATGGCGGGCTCGTCGAACGCTCGCCATTATAACGCTATCCAGTGATGCGAACGGAGGAAAGATGGAACCTGAGAAATTCGTTTCCCAGTATCACAACCTGGTTGTTTCACCTTTGCGCTTCACGGGAGGAACACCGCCAATTGGGGCGGGCATGCCGTTGATTCTTCCTGTGAAGGCGTACAAATCCGGTTTGACGAGCTACCGTCAACAGGTGCGCGGGGCGATCCGCAAATATCTGAACAACAAAGCCCTCAAGAGCGGATCTGGAGTTACCGACTCCGGACATGGCTGGAGCATCGACGGGCCGGCGTTCGGGCGAATTCCGTACTACAGCGACTGGATCTGCATGTGGACGCTATCGGGCAAGGGCACCCCCGAGGAGATTCGAAGCACGTTGGGTGTCGCTAGCCTGATGTTGCACGAAAGCGCTCCGAACAAGGCGTTGTTAGGCTGTCCGGACCTGAGCACATTCCGGGACTGGTACATGGGACTGGACTGCAACGGCCTAATATTCGCCTACCTGCGCAGCCACTATGGGTGGGCGGAGGCCGAGGACCACAAGCCCAGATGGTATGCCAAGGGAATCCGCCGGAAGACTCTGAGCGAAATCCGCGAGCTGGATTTTGTCTTCAAGTGGGAAGGTGTGGACCATATCGCGCTTGTCGGGAAGATCTGGTCGAGGAGTGCGGACTCGATCGAATGCAATCTCTGCGAAGCACGAAGTCCGGACGCAGGCGGGGCACAAGTGAACCGCTGGCTGATCTGGCAGGACGGGGGCCACTTCCAATCCAAGCAACTCACCGGCGGCGCCGGTACACGGAAGCTGGATGAGATCTGGAGGTCTCTCGCGATTCCGTAAGGGCTGCCAGCCGAGAGCGCCGGCTGAAGTGCCATGCTGCCACCTCATTTCCTGAGGAGGTATGATTACCGAGGAGGTTGAATGCTGGCGCGCTGGCCACGTCCTAAGGGTGAGTCTGTCAGCGAAAGCCTCGACCCACTTAGTTCTCATGCCAGCGGTCGGAGTGGCTTCAGCCTGCGCCGCCGGTCTGTTTCGTAGAAAGGTCCATGGAAGAGTTGTTTCACTCAATTCGGCTCCGAGTTCTCTCTGAGCGGTTTCGCTCGTGGGATGAGTTTGAACGGGAGTCTCCACCGTACTCGATTGCGCTCGAAGCTTTGGATGACGCGCCAGGCCAGCGCGGCAGCCGCGTGAGCTTCGATCACCATACCGGGGTCATCCGCGAGGTCACCATGAGCGCGGCCATGCAGGCGTACATCGCGGTTCGGCAGAGCCGCATGATGGAGCGCTGGCTGCAGAAGCGGCGTCCGGTCGACGTGTATGTCTGGAACGCGGACCAGGATGTGTGCCTGGCGGCCTTCGTCCTTGAGTACCACGACCTGCTGGAGGGAGCGCAGGGCGCGCCGCTGCTGCGCTGGATCGTTCAATACAACAATAAGCTCGACATCTGCGGCGGGCTCTATCCTGTGCGGCTGGACGAGCTGGTGGCCAACCACTTTACCTGGGTCTTCGAGCCTTACAGGCAGCAGAGGATGTTGGGGAAGGTCGCGGGCGACGAGGTGCTGGTGGCGCATACGATCCGTCTGGTGTGCGACCGGCTGCTGGCGCTGCTGGAAGGCAATGCCGGCATTGCGCCGATTTCGGTGCTACCCGAGATCCTGCATACCTCCGCTTGCGGCTTCGTGATTGCTGACGAGAAGGGCGATCCGGCGGCGCGGCTGGTGCTTGCGTCGCAAGGTCACACGAATGTGATCAGTCTGATCTGCCGGCGAGCGTCGGGCCGATTCACCTACAGCGTGATTCGCGGGGCGTTGTTTGATGCCGACAACACCTTTGATGTGCCGAAGCTGATCGCCGCCTTTCAGGCCGCCGAAGACCAGCCCTTGACGCCCATTTGGGGCGGTTCCAACACGGTGGCAGGTTCGGACTCAGCCCTTGGCAGCAGCCTGACATGGCAGCAGATTCGTGACATCGCCGAGTCGGTAATTTGCGGGAAGGCCGCCAAATGACGGATCACTTCGGGGCGAGCACGTTGTGGCTGCGGAGTATCTCCAAGACCCGATCCACCGGCAGGGCCTCCACCGTGCGCCCGTTGCCGGTTGTGGTGACAGCCCGAAAGAGCGAGTTGTAGACAGCTTCCTCCGTCGCCTCAATTACGGCCTGGAAGAGAGGCGACATGTCGTCGTTCTGAACGAGGGGCGCGCCCTTCGTCACTGTGAATGCGATGGCGTAGTCGCCGCTTCCATTGGATCCCGCGGCCCCCGTGCGCCCCAAGCCCATCATCGATCTGGCGGACATGCGCATCAGATTGCGGTGGTCCACGGCGGCATCGGTCGCAATTACTACGATCACCGAACCATCCTTATCGGCCTGGCCGCGGCGCAGTTCCCGCCCCACAGGAATCCCCGCTATCGTGAGATCCCCTCCGTAGTTCGTCTGCACCAATACGCCGACGGTTGCGCCGCCGGGCAGCCGGCGCGACGAAGTGCCGATGCCTCCCTTGTAGCCGAAGGCCACAGTACCCGTGCCTGCGCCCACCGAGCCCTCTTCCACCGGTCCGTCCGAGGCGGTGCGCAGTGCGGCAAACACTTCGTCGCGCCCCACCGCGCGGGCGCGGATATCGTTCAGCGCGCCGTCGTTGGTTTCCGCCACCAGCGCATTCAGACTGCGGACTGATTCGTTCCCCGGCAGCGCGAGCATCCAATCGAGGGCGGCATCGGCGACGCGAGGCACATTCAAGGTGGAGGTCAGGAGGACAGGGCTTTCGATCTCGCCCAGTTCATTTACCTGGGTTGAGCCCATCAGCTTGCCGAACCCGTTCCCGACAAACACGGCGCCCGGCACCTTCTCCCGGAAGAGATTCCGGCCGTGCGGCAGCACCGCTGTCACGCCGGTGCGGATGGTCTCGCCGCGGCGCAATGTGGCGTGGCCCACTCGAACGCCATTCACATCGGTGATCGCATTCATGGGACCTGGAGGATAGACGCCGACGATGACGCCGGCCTCGCGGGCCCGGGGCGCCGGGGCAGCGAGGAGAAGGGAAAGCAGTATCGAAGTCCACACGTTGCGCCGAGTATAACGCGGACCGGTGGGATTCCGCCGGAACCTTTCTTGCCGTAGAATACGTCTGTACTTGCGATGAAAATCCACATCTGTTTTCTTATGATTGCCATACCGCTGGCTTGCTTCGGGCAGGCAGCGCAGCAGGAAGAGGTAAAGAAGGGCTCCATCGAGGGCGCGGTGCTGGTGGAGACCACGAAGGAGCCTGTGCGGCGGGCGCAGGTGATGCTGTACCTCCGTCCGACGAGCGTGGCGCCGACCCTGACAATGGGCCAGCCGCAATCGATCAACGCCACCACCGATGCCGAGGGAAAGTTCATGTTCGCCGGCCTGGAGCCGGGAGACTATTTC
>CAYVDY010000362.1:0-7316 GCA_964450255.1 uncultured Candidatus Solibacter sp.
GTCGGCCGCAAAGATCGACAGCGACTCGCCGCCAGTGCTCAGTGCGAACGCCGCATGCCGCGGACCTTCAGTGGTGTCATTATCAGCCATGAAGATCAGGTATCCACCGGCAGGAATGATCACGCCTTCGCCGACCTTCCATTTCGTCGGATTGTCCGGAGTATCGGTAATGTACATGCCGCTCACGTCCACATCTTCCGATCCGGGGTTGTAGACTTCAAACCAGTCCTCGAAGGCGCCGCTTTCGTCCGGATCCTCGAAGGCGGTTTTGTTGTCGGCCATGAGCTCGTTGATCAACAACTGGCCAGTACCGGTGCTGACCTTGGCGGCCGCGACAAGGTTGGCCGATCCCGGGGTGGACTCGGCGGTGGTGGTCCAGGCGGTTCCGTACATTCCCAAACGGACCTGCGATTCACCATCGGCGAGCAAGGTGACGGTGAGTGTATCCAGCGGTTCGGTGGAACTGACGGCCCCGGAGTAAAGGTAGAGCTTTCCGTCGACGGGTGGGGGTCCGAAGGAAGCATGGTTATCGCCTTCTACCGACTCTCCATCGAGCCATAGGACCATAAACTCTCCGTCAGCGAGAGTCTTTTCCGGGAGCTTCCATTTGCGGGGATCGGCGGGATCGTCGGAGAGGTAGAAATCGGTGAGAGTGACCGGGCCGGGGCCCATATTGTGGATCTCGACCCACGGATCGGCGTCTCCCGCCTCGTCCTTGACGAGTCCTGCATTGTGCACGACCAACTCGTTGAGCCGTACATCGGCGGGGCTGGCCGCGCTGTTTAGGTAGTTGCGCAGGAACTCGTGACGGGATTTCACGAATTGATTGATACCTGGAATACCGGAAACGGTGCTGTTGAGCGCGGCTTCGAACTGGGCCGCGGTGTATGCCTTGTTGGGATCCTCCTGAACGTGCGGGCGGATCAGGCTGGCGAGTTGGTTCACGCGGTTGGCCATGTCGTCGGGGTTGAAGCCCTCCCGGAGCGCCTGAGCCAGAGCCCGCAGGTAAAAGCGCTTGTATTCATCGACGGCCCAGAGCCTGGTGAGCAGCGGCCGGGCATTGCCGGCCGCGGAGCCGCCGCCGGGCTGGCCGGGTGCTCCGCCGGTGGAGGTGGTGGGCAGCCAGAAGGGATCGGTGACAGCGGGATTTGTCAGTCGCGGGGTGCCGTCTCCGGTGATGCCAAACGACTCGTTGTTGTCCCACTGGATGTGGATGAACTTGCCGTCTTCGGTGCGATCGTAGAGGTAGTATTCGGCGGCGACACCGAGGTAGGAGTCGAGATTCACGACGAGGTTATTGACGGCCATGCCGTACATCCAATTGGTGACGTCGCAGATCGGCTCCAAATGTGAGGGCAGTTCGGCGGTTGAAGTGTTATTGAGAACGTCGAGGAATCGAATGAGGCGGGAAAAGTCGTTCTCCTCCTCATTCGTCTTGAGGAGGTAGATATTCTCGTAGAGCGCCTGGCTGGCTCCGAGGTAGCTCAGGGTTGGCTTACCGGCGGTGGCGCCCAGCTGTTCCTCGCCCTCGTAGAGGTTGCCGCCTTCACCCGGGCCGAAGCGGCTCTGCATCATGACCTTGTCGGGCTGCTCGACGGCCAGGTAGAGACCATAGAAAGCGTCGTTCACATAGAGGCGGACATAGACGGAGCGGAGTGCAGCAACGTAGCGGCCCGCCACCTCGTGGAGGAGTTTCTCGCGCATGAAATCTGGCTGAAGGTCAAAGTTATTGACGTTGAGCTTCTTGAGCCCCATGAATTTGGCGTCGTCGTTGTAGCGGTTGAAGTCGAGCTTGAAGGGCTTCTTGATTCCATTTCGCCGGAAGGAAGAGTTGCCCTTGAACCGGCATCCGATCTGATCGAGCTGAATGTCACCAGACTGGAAGCGGCAGGGGAAATAGGGGTCCGCAGGGTCGCTCTGGTGCGCGGCGAGGAGGGTGTTGTACCAGTTGGCGTCGTCGAAGTAGAGGCGGATCTCGCGAACCTGCGAGTCATCAAAGAAGGCTGCGGCGGCGTCGTTAATTTTGACCTGCTGCGCCGAAGCGGCCAGGGTAAGAACCAGGAGAGCGGCGAGTGCCCAGAGCACCGCCGGAGTGCGCCTGAATTGAGTTTGGTAGTGCATGCGATTCTTTTGCAGTTCCGTCACAGTATTGAAGTGGCCGGGCTGGGTTTAGTTTCGCTGGAGGAGGGGACTTTACACTTCTTCACGCTGCGCGTACAAACTTCAGTCGTCGTCTTCCTTCTGCCCGATGGTGCGGCGCAGGCTCTCGTCCTTCGCCTTTTGGCGCGGGGGGAGGAGAATGCTGCGATAGTCCGGCCAGTTGCGGGTGACGAGGAAGATGGCGAAGATCATGCTGCCTAGGGTGATGGTAGAGACGAGGCCGATGGAGATGTTGTGCATCCATTCCCATCCGGCGGGGGGATCGAAGAAGACGTTTTTGAAGCCTTTTTCGAAATTCATGCCGAAGAAGCCGGTGACCATGGCGCCGCCGCCAAGGATCATGCTCAACATGGCCAAACGGTTGATCGATTCCGTGCTGCGCAACTGGTAAATGCGCTCCAGGTTGTTGTTCAGCTTCTCGATCTCCTGCTCCATCTCGCTCTTCATCGAGCTCAGGCGATAGGCGGTGCACTGCATCACGAAGTGCTCCTGCTCTTCGTCTTTGTTCGCCAGTTCGCTGAAGAACCAGTAGTTGGAGAAGAGCTGCACCTCGGCCATCAGGCGGGCGACCAGACGCGTGTCAGCCTCCGTCACCTTGGCGACGCCGAAGCGCTTGTAGAGAGTGCGGGACACGAGTGCGGTACGTTCGCTGAAATCAAGCAGCGTCGCGCGGTAGAAGAGCGCCACGATCACGGAGAGGTAGTACCGCGACATGAACATCCGATGGACGAGGAAGCCCTCCTTCAACTGGTGCTCGTCGCAGTTGAAGCGGCCCATGACCAGCGTCACGTTGGAATAACTAGTGAAGCCGTAGAGCGTCCCCTGGTGCGCCCAGCGGCGGTAGACCTGCTGGCGCATGGCATCGCGGGTGAAGTCGCTCTCGTAGCGGTAGCCGTCGCCGATGCGGTCCACATAGAGAAAGCGCGACATCAGAATCTCGTACTCTTCGCTCTGGTCGAAATCAGGCTCGACGGTTGCCGGATCCACGGACAGATACGTGTAGACGATCATGCGCTCGTCGAGGATCGGCTCGAACTCCTGAGTGGTGTAATTCAGGAAATAGAGCAGGTCCGTGATAGTGCGGGCCAACGGGGGCAGGTAGCCACGCATGGCGCACTTGCCGAAAGTCTCATCCACGATGGTCTGCGGCTCGCCACCGCCTTCGAGCTTCAGGGCCATGCGCCCCGGTGTGCGTCCTTCGCGCAATTGCCTGCCGCTGGAGGGATAGACCTTGCGCATCATCTCGTTGATCCAGAGGGCGTGCTGCAGCGAGATGTGCTCGGCCTCAACGCCGAGGGAGAGGATGCCGATGCCGTTGGCGAAGAGGAACATGCGCAGATCCGTCACGCGGACGCGCGCCATACGGCCTCGGGCGTCTTCCGCCTCAAAGATCAACTGACGGCCCGTTTCGCCCAGGTGCATCAGCGGGATCTGATAGACGCGGAGGTTGTTCTCGGTCTCGCCTGATTCGGCGGAAAAGCTATCGCCGGTATCGAAGAAGACGCGCCGCACGAAGGGATGGAAGAAGACCATGTCCTGGTAGGCGAAGGAGTCCATGTCGAAGCGGCGGAAGGCATCGCGCTGCCATTTCCCGAGTTTTCCGGCGACCGGCGAGCCGGCGGCGTGACCGTGATCGGCGATCCACTCGTCGAGCCCGTCGATCCAGTGTTCCTTCTCGCCCCAGACGCGCTGATGGTCCTGCATGACCGCTTCCTTGTCCACGGAGAACGGGAAGAGAAAGTACGAATGCAGGTGGAGGGCCTGAGCTTCCATCAGTGCGATCATAGCAGGCGGAAGTATGCAAACTACAGGGAAACTCGCCGTCGTTACGGGAGCCTCGAGCGGGCTCGGCATGGTGTTCGCGCAGGAGCTCGCCGCGCGCGGCTACAGCCTGCTGCTGGTGGCACGCCGGGCGGCGCGCCTTGAGGAGTTGCGCGGGAGTCTCGGGGCAGCGGCCGAGGTGTTCCCGTGCGACCTGGCCGACCCCGTTGAGACCGAGAGACTCGCTTTGTATCTGCGCGAGCGGGGCGATGTTTCGCTTCTGGTCAACAACGCGGGATTTGGCACGCTGGGCAAGTTCCACGAGACGGACTATGGACGCCAGGCCGATATGGTGCAGGTCCATGTGCTGGCCACTATGCGCCTTGCGCGCGCGGTGCTGCCGGCGATGATTCAGGCGCGGCAGGGGGCGATTATCAACGTCAGCTCCGTGGCTGCGTATTTTCGCAGCGCGGGCAACGTCAGCTATTGCGCAACCAAAGGCTGGATGAATGACTTCACGGAAGGGCTGCGAATTGAGCTGGACGCGCTGCGGTCACCGGTGGTGGTACAGGCACTGTGTCCGGGCTTTACCTACACCGAGTTCCACGACACGCTCGGAGTGGACCGTGCGCAGATCCCGAAATGGCTTTGGATGCCGGCCGATTACGTTGTGCGGCAGTCGCTCGAGGCACTGGAGACTCGCAAGCTATTCGTGATTCCCAACTGGAAGTACCGGCTGGCCGCAGGGTTCTCCAGCCTGCTGCCTACGGCCTGGCGGCTGGCTCTGGAGAAGGCGAGTCCACATAAGAGGGATCTCTCCGCCTCGCCACGTTAGTGCGGTAGGAGTTTTCGACGGACTCCATCCGCGCACCGGATTCGCTGTCGCCCAGCTCGCGCAGAACGGCCATCGGACTCATCTCCCGATAATCCGGGGTCAGGGTGAACATCCAGGCCGGGTAGCCGCCCACTTCCAGTTCGGCCGCGGTCAGGGAACGAACGATTCGCCATGGCTCGTGCGGCTTGCCGCGGTACTCTGTGACCGACCGAAGCACGACGCAGCCGAGATCCGGCGTCACCCAATCCGTCCAACGTTCCTGCGTCCCGCTCATGCGTTGGAAGACGATGGCGCGGAGTCCATCCATGCGCGTCTCACCGATCCGCGAGCCGCTCATCTTGCGGCCTTCGGAGGTAAGCGTGCAGCCGGAGGCGGGTGTGCCGAAGGGATCCAGCCCGCGCTGAACGCGGTCGAAGGTGGAGCGAGCCCGGAGCTCGTCGTTGATCAGCACGACGCTGCCGTTTCCGTCGAGAAGCTCGCGGCTGGTGGGCCTGTGGCTGGGCGTGCCCTGGGCGTGAGCGATCCAGCCTTCGCCATTGCGGGCCCACAACTGATAGCCGAGGAGCTTGCCTTCGACATGGAGCGCCAGGCGCAGGTAGAAGGCACCGGGCGTGCGGGGCGGCGCAGCTTCGGGCCTGCCGCTCTGCACCAGCACCGCAGCGGCTGCGACGACCAAAGCCGTCGCAGCGATGGCACGTTTGATCATCTACTTAGCCAACTGCCGCAGCACGTACGGCATGATGCCGCCGCTGCGGTAATAGTCGACCTCGCGGGGCGTGTCGATGCGAACTTTGGCCTGGAAGCTGAGCGCGCCGGCGCGGACGGTTACTGTCTTGGAGCCGCTCTCGATCGATTCGGAAACGCCCTCGACCGAGTAGGTCTCGAAGCCTGTGAGGCCGAGAGACTGGCGCGTGGCGCCGTTCATGAACTCCAGTGGCAGAACGCCCATTCCGACCAGGTTGGAGCGGTGAATGCGCTCATAGCTCTCTGCGATGACGACTTTGACGCCGAGCAGGGCGACGCCCTTGGCGGCCCAATCGCGGGAGGAACCGGAGCCGTACTCCTTGCCCGCCACGATGAGTAGCGGGGTGCTGGCCGCCAGGTACTGAGCCGAGGCATCGAAGATCGAGATCTTCTCGCCGCCGGGGGTTGTGGTGGTGTAGCCGCCCTCCACGCCGGGGACCAGTTCGTTGCGGAGGCGGATGTTGGCCAGCGTACCGCGGACCATGACATCGTCGTTGCCGCGGCGGGAGCCGTAGCTATTGAAGTCGGCCTGCTTGACGCCGCGCTCCATCAGGAAGCGAGCGGCAGGGGAGTCCTTCGCGATGTTGCCGGCCGGGGAGATGTGATCGGTGGTGATGGAGTCGCCGAGCATCGCCAGCACGCGGAGGCCGCCGAAATCCTCCAAGGGCGCAGACGGGTCGCGCATGTTCTCGAAGTAGGGCGGATGCTTGACGTAGGTGGAATTGGGGTCCCAGGCAAAGGTGGCGCCAGTGGGGGTTTTCACGGACTGCCACATGAGGTCGCCTTCGAAGACCTTGCCGTATTGCTGTTCGAACATCTGGGGGCGGACGCTGGATTCGACGGCGGCGCGAACTTCTTCGGTGGTGGGCCAGACGTCTTTGAGAAAGACCGGCGCGCCGTCCTTGCCGGTGCCAAGCGGCTCGGTGGTGAGATCGATATCGACGCGGCCGGCGAGGGCGTAGGCGACGACGAGAGGGGGGGAGGCGAGGTAGTTGGCGCGGACCTGCGGATTGACGCGGCCCTCGAAGTTGCGATTGCCGGAGAGGACGCTGGCGACGACGAGCTTGTTATCGCTGACGGCCTTGGAGACGGCGTCGGGCAGCGGTCCCGAGTTGCCAATGCAGGTGGTGCAGCCGTAGCCGACGAGGTGGAAGTTCAAGGCTTCCAGATAGGGCATGAGGCCTGCGTCGACGAGGTAGTCTGTCACGACCTTGGAGCCGGGCGCGAGTGAGGTCTTTACCCAGGGCTTGACGGTCAGGCCCATCTCGACGGCCTTCTTTGCGACCAGGCCCGCACCAAGCATGACCGAAGGATTCGAGGTATTCGTACAGGAGGTGATGGCCGCGATGACAACGGCGCCATCACTGACTACGTCAGTGTCGCGCCTGGCTTCGGTGAGGGTTCCGAGGAAGTTGCCCTTCACTTCGGGCAGAGTGAGGCGGTCCTGCGGGCGTTTTGGGCCGGCCATGGAGGGGACTACTGTGCCGAGATCCAGTTCCAGCGTGTCGGTGAAGACCGGGTCCGGGGAATCGGCGGTAAGGAACATGCCCTGGGCCTTGTAGTAGGCCTCGACGAGTTCGATGAGCTCGGCGGGACGGTTAGACATGCGCAAGTAAGTGAGGGTCTGCTCGTCCACCGGGAACACGCCGATGGTGGCTCCGTATTCGGGGCCCATGTTGGCGATGGTGGCGCGATCTGCCCGCGGCAGGGCCAGGACGCCGGGGCCGTAGAATTCGACGAACTTGCCGACGACGCCCTTCTTGCGGAGCATCTGAACGACGGTCAGGACCAGGTCGGTAGCGGTGATGCCTTCGGC
>CAYVDY010000363.1:0-7308 GCA_964450255.1 uncultured Candidatus Solibacter sp.
GGCTGTAGTGGGGGTACCGCGAGAGGTTTTCGACGCGGCGGTGCCATCGCACCCATTGGCCCTGCAGGTCCAATTCCAGGATCAGCGCGTTGGAGCTGTCGAACACCACTCGGATGAAGTCCCGCTCCCGCGCTAACGCCACTTCCACGCGTTTGTGCGGCGTCAGATCCTGGAGAGCGCCGATCAGGACCGTCCCCCATGGCGAGTCGTCCAGTGCCACCTTGCTGACTCGCACCGTCCGCTGCTCATCCGGATCGCCGCCGAGAGTGGTCTCATGCGTGACGATATTCCGGTCGCCCTCCAGCACCGCCAGGTCCTCCCGGGTGTGGTGCTCGGATTCCTGAGGCGAGAGGAGATCGGCATAGGTTCGGCCGAAGACCTCGCCGGGCCGGAATCCGGCCTTCTGCCGTAGACGCTTGTTCAGGAACAGAAACCGGCCCGGAGCGTCCTTCAGGAAGATTGATCCGGGCATGGCGTCCAGGCTGCGGTCCACCTGGCTGGCGATGGGACGCGGCTGGCGTAGACGGCGATCTACCTGCAGGCGCCGGTAGACACCGCCGAGCGCGCCCAGCAGGACCACCACTGCTCCCCAAGCGACGAACTCGTGTGTCAGACCATGCTCCTTCCGATACGGGGTCCAGCATCCGCCATGTTACAACACGAGTCATGGCCAATCCGATCCAGACGGGTGTTTTCGAGCTGCGCCGGCCCGCGCGCTATTTACTCAGCGCGGGCGAATCGCCGCGAATTCGAGTGGTTTCGCTGCATGGTTACGGAATGAACGCAGCGGGGATGCTGGACCTCACACGGCAACTGCTCGGCCCGGATCCGGATATCGCCGCACTGGAGGCGCCCAATTCGTTCAACCTCGGGCGCGATCCGCGCACGACGGCCTGCGGCTACAACTGGGGCACGCGGGAGACCGCTGAGTTCCACATTGAGCTCCACCACCGAATGCTGAATGCACTGCTGGAGCAACTCGGTTGGAATGTCCGCGAGGTGCTGCTGCTGGGCTATTCCCAACCGGTTGGCTTGAACTATCGCTACCTGGCCGCCCACCCCGGCCGTGTGCGCGCCGCGGCCGCGCTCTGCGGCGGTATCCCCGCCAATTGGGATCAGGCCGGTGGGAAGCCGCTGGAGACGGCTCTGCTGCACGTCGCACGCGAAGAAGACGAGTTCTTTCCTGCCGACAATGTCGCGCGTTTCGAGGATCGTCTCCGGCGGCGCGCGGCGGACGTGGAATTTCATTTACTGCCCGGCCGCCACCGGTTTCCGCTGACGGCCGCCCCGCTGGTCCGGCAATGGGTGCAACGCGTGTTTGCAGGTTAGCGAAGCGTCTTGATCCGGATGTCCCGGAACTCGACTCGCGTGCCGTGACCGAGGAATCCGATGTGTCCTGTCGCCCGCGCCAGTCCCGGATGCTGCTTCAGGAGCGCCGCATCCTTCACGTCGTCCAGATTCGCGTCGCAGACCACCTGGCCGTTCAGCGTCACTTTGATCTTGCGCCCGTCGGCGACGATCTCTTCCGTATTCCACGCGCCGTTGCGCTTGACGAATCCGCGCTTCGCCGGGAACACCTGGTACACGGAACCGGTGTACTGTGCCGGCTTCAGACCCATCTTCTGGTACACCTCGGCTTCATCGTCGAGTACCTGGATCTCCATGCCGGCATACGCCGCGTCGCCTTCCAGCGGCGCCCGGATGCCGATGCCGTTGTTGCCGCCTTCCCACAAACGCCAATCCAGCTTCAGGACGAAGTTGGCGTATTCCTTCTCCGTGTAAAGATTGCCGCCGCCATCCTCGGGGCAAACGATGGAGCCGTTCTCGACGATATAACCGCGTCCGCGTCCGCGCATCAGCACCCAGCCGTTCAGCGTCTTGCCGTCAAACAGCGGCGCGAAACCCGGCTCACCGCCGGCCAGCGCCACTCCAGGCGCTACCGCCAGCGCCGCTCCAGGCGCTACCGCCAGCGCCGCTATCATCGTTCTTCTGGAAATCGTCGTCATTGCGCAGCTCCTGCCAAGCCCTTCAATAGGGCGACTGATTCGATCATCGCACGGCCGTTATGATACCCGGCCTTCCAGATGCCGCCCTTATCGCCGCGCTGCGCCAGTTGGTCGGTCACCGTCTCCCACCATTCGCCGTTCTTCCAGTCGATCTGATATCGATCCACGAACGCCCAGGTGCGCTCGAACACGCGCCAGTATTGCGGATCTTTTGTCAGCCGGTACATCGTGAGGGCGCTCACCAGCACCTCCGATTGCACCCACCAGGACTTGCTCCGCCCGGTCGCCGGTTGATTGAAGCTGCCCCAATACCAGAAACCGCCGTCCTTCTCGTCCCACCCATATTTCATCGAATAGGCAAAGTTGGCGCGGAACAGGTCCATGTACGGCGACACCGGCACGTTCGCCGCCTGCGCCGCGTCCACCAGCAGCCAGATGTTTTCCAGGTCGTGGCCGTAGCTGACACGCGCCGCGGCGCCGTCGAGTACCGGCGTCCAATCGCGCCGGTAGCGGTCCGTACAGGCTGTGATGTCCTTCCGCACCACGCTGTTGCTCTCGATGGTCATCAACTCCAGCAGCCGTTCCCGCGCGAGCGGCAGCTTCGACGCCCGGTAGAACGTCGTCATCGCCTCCATCAGGTGCAGGTGCGTGTTCATCAGCTTCAGATCCGCGGGCGTGCTCATGTAGCTGGCCTCGCTGGCAGGCGGCGTGCTCCAGTCTTCATTGAAGTGCTCGATGTAGCCGCCGTGCACCGGGTCGTGCGAGCGCCGTTCCAACAACTCGAAGAACTTCACCGCGAATTCGAGCACATCCTTGCGCCCGGAAGCCAGCGCGTACTCGCTGATCGCGTAGAGCGCGAACGATTGTCCGTAGAGGTGCTTCTTCTCCTTGGTCTTGTTGCCTGCCGCGTCCACCTCCCAGTAGAAGCCGCCGTTGGCTGCGTCCCACATTTTCGCCGTCAGGAAGCGGTAGCCGTGATCGGCCGCCGCCAGCATCGCCTTGCGGTCGCCGTAGCCCGCCCGTGCCAGCCGCGCGAACATCCACACATGGCGCGCCTGCGTCACAATCATCTTCGGCCCATCGCCCTTCCAGGAGCCGTCGGCGTTGAAGCGGATCGTGTAACCTCCGTGCGTCTTGTCGATGGATTTCGGATACCAGAAATCGACAATCGTCTTCTGCAGCGCCTCTTCCATGCGCGGAATCGCCGCGGCCGGATTCCCAGTCTGCGCCATCAGCGCGCCGCCGGCCAGTAACATCATCGCCAACACTTTCATGCGTGCGATTGTATAACGGAAGAGCATGACTAGATTTCTATTCCTTCTGATCTTCGCCGGCTCGCTGCAGGCCGGCGCGCTCCAGGCAGAGACGCTGCGCGTGATGACGTTCAACGTGCGCTACCCGAATCCTGGCGACGGGGCCGACGTCTGGACCGCCCGTCGCGACATGCTCGTCGCCACCGTGCGCCGCCACGCGCCAGACCTCATGGGTACCCAGGAACTGTTTTACGAACAGGGCCAGTACATCGTGGAAAAACTCCCCGATTACGCCTGGTTCGGCTTGAGCCGCCGCGGCAACCAAACGGACGAACACATGGGCGTCTTCTACCGCAAAGACAAACTGACCCTGATCGATTCCGGCAACTTCTGGCTCTCACCCACCGCCGAGCGCGCCGGCAGCAGCGCGTGGGGCATGTCGCTGCCTCGCATGGTCACTTGGGGCGTGTTTGAGTTGAAATCCGGCGGCACAAGGTTCCTCTACTACAACACCCACTTCCCGCACCGCGCCGAGGACGAGGCCGCCCGGAGGATGTGCGCCAAGCTGATCGCGGACCGCCTCTCTCTCTACGATGAGAAGATGCCGGTCGTGCTCACGGGCGATTTCAACGCCGGCGCTCACGGCGGAGCATTCGACACCCTGACCGCCGCGTTGAAAGACACCTGGAAAGAAGCCGCGAAACGCAGCGAAGGGCCCGAAGGAACGTTCCACGGCTTCAAAGGCAAACCCGGCCGCGAGCGCATCGACTGGATTCTCTACCGCGCGCCATGGCGCGTGCTGAGCACGGAAATCCTCACCGATCACGAAGGAGACAGGTATCCCTCGGACCATTTCCCCGTGCTATCCGTGTTCGAGCTGCCGTAGGCGGAACGATCACCGGCTGGATGTGAACGCGTAGCTGCCGGACTTCAGTTCGTAAACCGCCCTGCCGCCTTCCTGCCTGATGAAGGTGACGCCCTTAGACTTGCTCGCATCCTTGCCGCCTTCCCTGACAGTCTCTGCCGCGCTTGCAGGCAGATAGAGCGTGGCGGTCGTATTGGCTGGAACGGTGGCCCGGTAGGTGAGGGCTTTGCCATCCACCTTCCAGGCGCTGCTGATCCGGCCGTACATGGAATCGTAGTAGCCCTCCGCCGAGGTCATGACACCCGTCGGATCGGGCTCGGGCTGAAGGATGAACTTCTGGAAGCCCGGCTGGTCCCGCTGGATGCCCAGCGAATAGGCCATCATCCACTGGCCCACCGCGCCGAAGGAGTAGTGGTTGAACGGGTTCATGCTGTTGTTGCCGCCGAACCCGTTCGCCACCGTGTAGCCGTCGACCGTCTTGCGCCGCACGCTGATGATGGTGGTGCCGTGAAATTGTTCCATGCTGGCCGCCGTAAAAATCAACTGGTGCGCAAGATGACCCGTGCGTGCTCGTTGATACCGATCACGTTGAAAAATGCCGCCACCAAGCGCGGCACATCGCGAAACTGCACATGACAACCTTCGGCCTCGCGCGCGGCAACCCAGTTAAGAATGCTTCCGGCGGCGGAAAAATCGACCCGAATCAACCGGTCGCAGGAAATTATCAGGCGCTTGGCACCTTGTAACCCGGCCTGAAGTTTGTCCAGCGCCTCGGCGGCGTCACCCAACACCTCGCCGGCCAGCTCAATCACGGCGGACTGCGTATCGATTGCCATCAGTTCGGTGCCCGCTTCACCCGGTTGAAGATGGAAGTCGGACACCGCTACGCCATGCATCAGTTCGTCGGCATCGTCGATCAGACTGGCTGGATTCATCCGCTCGGAAACATACTGGCACTGGGCATTCTGCCAGGGCGGCGGCGAAACCTCATAGTTGACACAATAATCGAGCGCAGCCAATTCGAACTCGTCCTGCAAGCGCATGATGCGCAGCCCATCCAGGCGCAGTCGCCACCAGAACAACGGAACCCCTTTGTCGCCCGAGGGGGTCAATGATCTGAGGACTTTCTCTAGCACGTCGGCGCCGTCAAAATGCAAGATCACCGGTTGCACGCACCACTGACCCAACAAGTCGGCCAAGGCTTCGCCCGCTTCAGGCGTGATTGTCTTGAGCCGGCTCCAGTCCAGATGCCAGGGCTCGGGCGCACGCAGCAAGCCCGAGCGCAAGGCTTGCAGGGCCTCAAGATCAAGCTCTGCCGGGCACTCCCATGCAGTCTGCGTTAGTGGCGCCGACTGCGCAAGCTGTTCCAGCGGTGACGCGGCGGTTTTGCGCCCCAATAAGTCGGGCGTGGAAAACCACGCTGGCGCCGAGTGCCCGAAGCGTTGCGCGTACTCGAGCGAGACGCGATCAAAACTGTCCTGCTGTCCGGTGGCGCGGTACAGGTCAAACAAGGCCGCGGCCCAGCCGTTGGCCGACTCCGGGCGAACATTGTCCGATTTCAAGGCCGCCAGCAGACCGGCTTCGGCGCCCACATCGTCACCATTGGCGAAACGGATCGCCGCCTCTTCCATGTCGGTATCGGCCAGACTGTCTCCCATCTCGATGGAAAACAACTTGGAGGGGGTAAAACCACTGATACTGGATTCTGGATTCTTGCTTCCGGGACTCCCGAACGCCATCATCTCGGGCATGACTTCGGTGCTGACAACGCCAGCCGGCTCCGTCATGCCCATCTGCGTTGACTCAAAATCAGTATTTCGCCCCTCATCGCCAACATCGCCGACCGCGGACGCCGGCCTACGGGAAAAAGCGTTTTCACCTTCCCCCGTCATCGGCGTACCGCCATTCGTCGGCAATGGCAGGTTGGCCGATATCGGGAAATTGCTGTCGTTGACAGTTGTCTGATCCTGCTTGCCCTTCCACCACTGCTTGGACATTTGGGCTTCAATTTCGTCAATCTTCTTGATCGTCTCGGCCCGCTCGTCCAGATTGGAGGTGGTGGTGGTGCCCTGAAAGAAAGAGGGCCGGCCGGCCAGATCGGTGCGGATCACGGGACCATTGCGACGCAATTTGCGCAATTCATCAAATTCCCGGCGACGGACAAAATCATTTTGCCGTTTGCGCTCAATCATCTCCTTGAGCGACTGCTTGCTATAGCCCCGCTCCGGTTCCGGCTCGGACTCGGACCCGATCTTGTCCAGCTCAGACCAGTCCTTCGTCGGGTGACGAACAAACTTGGCCATCTTGGACAACAAACCGGCGGTAGTGCCTTTGGTCGCCATGGGGCTACGGAGTAGATCGAAAAACCACTAACAACAGGCCCTCAATCTCCAAACATCTTCTGCTTGAGTTCACGCCGCTGCTGCGCCTCAAGTGACAAGTTTGCAGTCGGGCGCGCCAGCAGACGCCCAACGCCAATGGGTTCGCCGGTTTCATCACAATAACCATAATCGCCGGCGTCTATGCGCCCTATCGACTGTTCAATTTTCTTCAGCAGCTTGCGCTCCCGGTCCCGCGTGCGCAACTCAAGCGCATGCTCTTCCTCGATGGTGGCCCGATCAGCGGGGTCAGGCACCACCACCGTGTCCTCCCGCAAATGCTCGGTGGTCTCGCCGGCATTGCTCAGGATGTCTCTCTTGAGCTTGATAAGGCGCAGGCGAAAAAACGCCATCTGAGTGTCGTTCATGTACTCGTCGTCGGGCATGGCCATCACTTCGGCGTCGCTCAGTTGCTCAAGTGCTTTGGATTTCCAGTTGTTGGCAAGTTTGGGATCTTTCTTGATGGCCGACGCCAGCGGCGGAACAATCAGAGGGGAGACCACACTTTGGGTAAAACTGGCCTTGGCGGCGGTTGAGGCGACCGACTGCGCCATCGAGGGGACCGTCAATTGCGCCAGCCGGGAGGAGGGTCGGCCGGCTC
Source organism: uncultured Candidatus Solibacter sp. (assembly GCA_964450255.1). Taxonomy (GTDB): domain Bacteria; phylum Acidobacteriota; class Terriglobia; order Bryobacterales; family Bryobacteraceae; genus Paludibaculum. The sequence continues at coordinate 7,104 of CAYVDY010000363.1, forward strand.
TGGCCGGCACAGCAGCGCTGGTTACCGGGCTTGGCGTCACTAACACCGTTTTGACGGCCACCGGGACGGCGGCCGTGGGCTTTGCCACGACCTGGGGCTTGGCTGCTTTCGCGATCATCGTACTCACAGAATCCTTCTCTTTAACATTGACTTTATCTTTGACTTTGGCTTTAGGTTTGACCGCCTTGACCGCGGCCGACTTCAC
>CAYVDY010000364.1:0-7306 GCA_964450255.1 uncultured Candidatus Solibacter sp.
CTCCGCTGCCTCCCCCACTACCTCGCTCCGCCTTCTGTATGCCCGGCTGTACCCGCCCATAAAACCCCCGGCTCCATCCAATCACACGAATTCCCGCATGCAGCCCTCCCGTCTCACTATCTCGCCCATTCCAAATCGGAAAGAGTTCTAATTTCCTCGAACTGGAAGATCGTGACACGGCCCCCAGAGAGCAACCATCCGCCCGCACCACCCGCCCGCACCGCCCCCGCGCCACCCAAGCCAAGCCATTGACATTCACCCCCGCGCGCCAGATACTGCCATCAACGCACGGCTGCCGGCGGAATTACATATGCCGGACCACCCTCCCGAGCGCCAGTAAAGGATCCCTTCATGTTGGTTGTGCTTCCCGCTGCTTGCCTGATCCTCGTCCTCCTCTGCTTCCATGCGAAATACGCCCTGCCGTGGCGGCAGGCTTTTCTGGCGTCCGCCCTGGTTTGCGGCCTGGCCGCCATCCTCGGCGCGGAACTGCTCGGTCAGGCGAACTGGATCACCGCGCCCGCCGTGGCTGCCTTCTGGGCCGTCATCCTGATCTTCGCAGCCACCCTGCTGGGACTCGCAGCCAGAGAGGGGCGGCTCACCTGGGCGGTCCCGCCGGTCACTCTCCCCACCTCCTCCCGCCTGCTGCTCTCCGGCGTCGTCCTCTATGTGCTGTTCATCGGGCTGATCGCCATCGTCGCCCCGCCCAATACCTGGGACTCCATGGAATACCACATGCCCAAGGTCATGCACTGGATCCAGAACCAGAACATCAGCTTCTATCCCACCGCCATCCCCCGCCAGAATCATCAGAGCCCCGGCGCCGAGATCTTCATCCTGCACCTCCAGGTTCTGAGCGGCTCAGACCGCTTCGCCAACCTCGTCGAATGGCTCAGCATGGTCGGATGCCTGGCCGCCATTACCCTCATTGCCAAAGAACTGGGCGCCACTCCCCGAGGCCAAGTCCTGGCGGCCGTCTTCGTCGTCACTCTGCCCATGGGCATCATGCAGGCGTCCAGCACGCAGACAGACTACGTCATCGCCCTCTGGCTCTCGTCGATGGTCTATTTCATGTTCCGCCTCATCCGGTCGCCCACCTTCTCGTGGCCCCACCTGCTCGCCGTGGCCGCCGCGTTGGCCGTCGGCATTCTCACCAAGGCCACCATCTACCTCTTCGCTTTTGCGTTCCTCCTGTGGATGACGCTCGTGCTCCTTCGCAGGCACGGCGCCAGGATCATCCTCCCGCTCGCCGCGCTCGCCGCCATCGTCCTCGCCGTCAATGCAGGCCACTACGCCCGCAACTACCGCCTCCACGGAAATCCCCTCGGCCCCGGCCGGGAACCGCAGGAGAATACGAAATACTCCAACGACACCCTCGTGCCCCAGGCCCTCGTCTCCGGGTTCATCAGGAACGTGTGCACTCACCTCAACACGCCGTGGCCCGAGGTCAACAAGGCCACCACCAACGCCGCGGTCGGCCTTCATCGCCTCATCGGGTGGGACGCCAACGACCGCCGCACCACCTGGAGCACGGCCGATTCCGTGAAGTTCTCGGTCCGGCCCACCTTGCGACACGACGAGGTGGATGGCAATCCGGTCCATCTCATCATCCTCCTCGTCTGCGGCGCTCTTCTCCTCGCCTCGCCCGAACTCAGGCAGCGGCGCGATCTCCTCCTCTATTGCGCCTGCGTCCTCGCCGCCTTCCTCGCCTTCTCCTGCTACATCAAATGGAGCCCCTGGAATGCCCGCGTCCATTTGTCCGTTTTCGTCCTGGCCGGAGCGGTGGCGGCGGTCGTTCTGGAGCACCGCTTCCGCCCGCCGGTCACTTCGGCTGTCGCCGTCGCGCTCCTCCTTCTCGGTCTCCCCTGGCTCTTGGGCTGCAGGCAAAGGCCCGTCCTCGGGCAAAGGAACATCTTCCACAACACCCGCGACAGGAACTACTTCAACGAGCCCTTCCAGAAGTCCGAGGAACACTACTTCAGCGCCAGGAACTACCTCCAGGGCCGAACCCCCGGCCGCGTCGGCATCATCGTCGGAAACCAGAGCTGGGAATACATGTGGTGGGTCTTCCTCCGCCAACTCAACCCCTCCGTCGTCGTCCGGCACGTGAATGTGGAGGATATTTCGCGCGCGCTCGGGAATCAGCCGCCCTTCCTGGATTTCCAGCCCGAAGCCGTGATCACCGCGGATCAGGAGCCCCAGCCCGAAACCCTCGCCGTGGGCGGCAAGACGTTTCGCAGGCAGTGGGCTCACGGCAACGTAGCCATCTACTTTCCGCAGTGACGAACGCGCCCCGCCGGGCTTTCACGTTGCCTCGGCCATGGCTGCTGCCGCTGCTGGAATCGGATATCCCCGCACAACCCATTCCGGCGACAATGACGGCGAGAGTAACCGCGAATGGGAAGACGAACCGGGCCTGTCCGCCCACGGGCCGCTTCACAGCGGATTGGGAGGCGCATCGAATTGGCGCACCATACCACCCCTCCACTTCTGCTTGCCGCCGCGTGCGCGCTCCTCACGGCTGTCACCGGCCTTGCCTCGTCCAACGTGACAGGCAAGGTCCGCGAATTCCGATCCCCGGGCGGAGTCACCGAAACGTGTGTCGCCCTGAACCGCATGCCGGGCGGCGCCTACTCCGAAGCCGACACCCAACAGGAGGGCGCCCTCTGCGTGGTCGATTTCTACGCCACCGCCTGGGCGGTCTGCCCCAAGCTCTTCAGCACCAGCCCTGGTACCCTCGTCTACGATCTCTCCGCCGGACCCTACGCCAACAACCCCGCCGGTTTTGAGCGCGACATCTGCCCCAAGGGAAGGCCCGTCGAACGCGAGGCCGTCGGCGAGCCGGTCTCCTTCAAGATGTCGGTCAACTCGGCGAAAACCAGCGCGACTTTCTCGAACTCCTCGCTGATCTACTACCATTTCTCGCGCTACTTCGATGCCTCCATCCACGTCCCGGTAAGCGTCATGCGCAGCATGGACACGAACGAACATCTCCGGCGCGTCACCTCGCCGGGCATCGCTCTCTCCGCCCATCGCTCAGGACTCGGCATGAACCACGAGGCATGGCGCGTGCTCCAGAACGCCGAGCAACAGCCCAGCTCCTATCCGGCGCCGGACGAGCTCTTCACTCAGTCCCGCGATCAGGTCTATGGGGTCCTGCTGCATCCCAAGGGAACGCGATATGGCCAGGACGTGAACGGATCGCGGCGTTCGGGTTACGGAGAAGGGCAGAGCCGGGACTTCCAGGAGACAGTGCCGTTCCGCGCACTGCGCAGTTCGAAGTCTCTCGGAGAGGCGGCGGAGGACGCGCTCTCCCGCGCTGGGCCGGGCCGGGAAGGGAAGCCGGCCATGGGCCCCGCGGCCGGGAACGCGCAGGTCGTCTTCTGGATGCGCGATCTCATCGACATCACGCTGCTCGATTACATCTTCAGCCAGCAGGACCGCGTCGGCAACATCGATTACCTCCTCGTCTGGCATTGGGTCGAAAACGGAGAAGTGAAATCCGCGCCGGCCAGGGGCAAGGCTGTCCCCGCGGAAATCGCCGCCTTCCAGCCCGTCCTGTTGAAACGGACCGAACTCGGAGACAACGACGCAGGCGTCCGCACCAGCTACGCCAATTTCACCAAACGCACCAGGATGCTCGAAAACCTGCGCCACTACTCCTCATCCACCTACCGGCGGCTGCTCGCCCTCGAACGGGATTTCACCGCCAACGGACCGCTGCGGCAGTACGTCCGCGCCACCTTCGGCCTGTCGGATAAGGAGTTCGCTTCGGTGGAGCGCAACACCCTCGCGGCGGCCGCCATTCTCCGCGCCTCCTGCCGTGAGCGAAGGCTGCGCTTCGATGTCGAGCCCCAGGAGTATCTCCGCAGCGGCAAGGTCGAAGAGCGCAAGGTCGATTGCGATAACCCGCAATGAGTCCGTCCCCGCGAACTCTCTCCCTCGGCCTCCTGCTCGCGCTCGCCGCGCCCGTCTGGGGACAGCTCCGCGTGGCGGTCATCTCCGACATGAACGGCCACTATGGCTCCAGCCAGTACGAAGCAACCGTTCCGCTCGCCATCGCCCGCATTCGCCAGGTCAAGCCGGACCTCGTCCTCAGCCTCGGCGACGCCGTGGCGGGCCAGAGAAAACACCCTCGCCTCACCCGGCCGCAGGTCGAGACCATGTGGAGCGCCTTTCACCGCCTGGTGACCGATCCGCTGCACGCCTCCGCCATCCCCCTCTCCGTCATCGCAGGCAATCACGATGCCTCCGCCTACCCCGGTTTCGAGCTGGAGCGCCCGATCTTCCGCGAGCAATGGCAGCCGCGCCGCCCCCCGCTCGAATACATCGGGCCGGACGGCTATCCGTTCCACTACGCCTTTGCCGCCGCCGGCGTGCTCTTCGTCGCGCTGGACGGAACCACCACCGGCGCCGCCATGGAGTCAGGCAAGGCCTGGCTCAGGCAGTTGCTCAGTCAGCACGGGGCAAGCTATCGCTGGCGCGTGGTCTTCACGCACGTCCCGCTCTTCCCCTTCGTCCATGAAGATCAGCGCGAAACCGTAACGGACCCGGAACTGGAAACGGTGCTGAAAGAAGGGCGCGTCGATCTCGTCCTGAGCGGCCACCACCACGCCTACTACCCCGGCGTGGCCGACGGCATCCTCTGGGTGTCGCAGCCCTGTCTGGGCGCTGGTCCGCGCAAACTGAGGGGCGCCACCCGGCCCTCGCCCCGCGGCTTCACCCTGCTGGAATTCCCGGAGCGCGGTCCCCTCCAAATCAAAGCGCTCCAGGAACCGGACTTCCAGGAACCCATCGACCTGCGAACTCTCCCGCCCGCCCTCCATTCTCCGCGCCGCGAACTGATCCGAATGGATCTGGCCCCGCCGATGCGTCAACCGGCAGCGGAAGCGGTTCGCGCCGCCCCTCCCCAATGAGCCCAACTGAGCGCAAACCAACCACCAGGCCATTGGCGCTCTTCCGATCTCCGCGTGCTCCGATTTGATCCCCCGATTATCGGATCAAGCCGCTCAGGAGGCGATGGGCAGGGCCACGTACTCCACCTTGCTGGCAGGCTCCGGGATTGGTTCGCCGTCCTCAACCATGCCCTGCAGGTGGAGCTTGATTCCCTCGCGGATTAACTGGCGAACCTCATCCTCGGTCTCTCCAACCGCCGCACAGCCCGGCAGGTCCGGAGCGTATGCCCCATAGCTGGTAGGGCCTCTCTCGATCACGATGGCGAACCGCTTCATTTTTCTAACCCCGCTTGTTTCAGGATAGCCTTCAATGTGCCGATTGGCACATCAATGTTCGGTTTGCCTGCGACTGTAACTCGTCCGGGTTTGCTCGGGTGCCATCCATCAGCCTCAAGCAGGCTGACTAGGTCTCGATAGTCATTATCGGCGTCCAGTGAAGGAGTGTTTCCAACGTCAGGTGATTGCCACTGGCTCAATCCGGACTGGTCGAAATCTCGGTAGCCCCCAATGGCAATACCAGAAACAAATGGGCCGCACGGTGAAGGCGGTATCCAGTCATGTAGACGCCCCCGGCTACACCGTTACCCTGCATCAAGCACGTGTGCCCTATCGGACTGGAGCGGCCATCGGCCGGTTCACTATGACGGCCAGCGATATTCAGTTTCGGGCTGCCATTGCCGCCGGTGTGCAGGCCTCGGCCCACCTCCGTTTGGCCACTGTCGTCGAGACACACGGCGGCCCCCGGCCTCACTTGCGCCGTTCGTGAGCGGCAATGGGGCGAGGCCTTCTCCAAACGCTCGGACGATTGGTTCTGCGTCGTTATAGTCAGTCCCGATGGTGAGCTAGTGCCGAACTGGTCGGCTTCGCCAAGGGCGTCCCGCATCCTGATATTCCCCGGACGCAGGCGAACTGAACAAAATCTAAGTCTTGCGCCGGTTCCTCACCAACGTAGTCACCTCGATGCTCTTGTTCAGCGATGCCCAAAATCCCTCAAATGGCTTCTTCGAACGGATGGCCGCCGAACGCCTCCTCGCGCCCAACGGCGAGTTTCACGGTGGCGATGGTTGGCGCGATGTTCGTCATCTTGCAGCTCACGGCTAGCCATCCGGTGGAGCGGTCGAGCTGCCGGCAGCTTCTCGGCGCTTTTCCGGTAGCTCCCGTATCGTCGCCATTACACCCACTGACAGGTCTTCGGATTCACAGATCAATGTCGGGCGTTCCCGTCAATCTGTTCCGGGCCAAGCGATCATCGTTGGGCATAAGTGACATCGGCATTCACGGAGCACCTTCACCCTTCGACGCGCTACCAGGCACCACGCCTCACTCGTGCCGCAGCGCCACCAGCGGATCAATTCGCGACGCCCGCCTCGCCGGCCCATAGCCCGCGAGAAGCGCCGCCCCGAAAAGCACTACCCCGGCCACCGCCAGAACTCCCGGATCGTTCGGCTGAGTCTGAAACAATAACGACTTCACCAGCCGGAACGCGATCAACGCGGCAGGCACGCTGATCGCCAGCCCCACCGCCGCCAGCAGCAGAACCCGCCGCAGAACCATCCAAACCACCGCCCCGCGTCGCGCGCCCAGCGCCATGCGGATCCCAATCTCGCCAAACTGCCGCGTGACGCCGTACGACATCGTCCCGTAGAGCCCCACGCACGCCGTCAGCAAAGCCAGAACCGCGAAACCCGTGCACAGTCTCGAGAACATGATCTCCCGGTTGATCGTCCGGTCGATCTCCGCGGCCTGTGTCACCACGTTCGTGACGGGTATGCGGGAATCCGCCTCCCGCACGATCTCATGCACGCTCTTCACATAGCTCAGCGGATCGCCCGCGGTGCGCAGCGCGTACGTCATCCCCTCCGGGGAAAACTGGCTGACCGCGAGGAACACGGTCATGGCGCTATCCTCTTCACTCTTCAGACCACCGTTCCGCAGGTTCGCCGACACGCCCACGATTTCGAGCTCGCGCTTCTCGTCCACCAACGTGATACGCCGCCCAATCGGATTCTCAGTCCCGAAGTAGGTCCGCGCCAGCCGCTCGCTGATCACGGCAACCGGCGTGGAGCCCGCCTGATCGCGGTCGTCAATCTCGCGTCCCGCCAGAATCGGAATCTTCATCGTCGTCAGGAACCGCGGTCCGGTGACCATCACCCGTGCGCCCTCCATCGGGACAGCGCCGATCTTCATCGCCCCCCGATAGGTCTTCCCGGCATGGCCCGAGTTGATGATGGAGGATTGCGAAAGTGTCGCGCTGCTCACTCCGGGGATCGCTTCCAAGCGCTTCCGCAGGTCCGTGTAAAACGTCGCAATCTCCGGATCGCGATGCCCGGCCTGGTGCGCATTTAAGGAGAACA
>CAYVDY010000365.1:0-7270 GCA_964450255.1 uncultured Candidatus Solibacter sp.
CCGCCAAAGCAATAATCATGCCCCGGCTGTCGGAGTTCCGAGCGATCTGCGGGCCCCGGCGCCCCTTCCGGATTAGCACGGCAATGTCCCGCCGCTTCTCCATCACCATCATGAACAGCGCCGTCAGAATATTCAGCGCCGCCACCAGTTGGATCAGCGAAATCGTGATCACCGAGACGCGCTTCTCCATCTTCAGCGCGCTCAGCAACTGCCGGTTCTGCTCCATCCAATGCGTGGCGCCGAGCGTCCTGGGCACAACGCTCTCCGCCAGCCGCGCCGTTTCTGGCGCCTGCTCCAGATCGGTCAGCCGCAGTTCAATCGAGTTCACCACGTCGCCCAGCGAGAAGATACGCTGCGCTTCCGGCAGATTCGTGAACGCAAACTGATTGTCCAAATCGTAGAAGCCCGATTCGAAGATCGCCGCCACGCGCAGCCTAATCTGCCGCGCCCGCATGCCGAACGGCGTCAACGAGCCCTGCGGGCTCAGCAGCGTCACCATGTCGCCGGGCCGCATTCCGATCCGCCGCGCAAGCTGTGTACCCAGAATCAGGCCGGGCTTCGAGGCATCGCCCTGCCGGATGTGCGCGCGGAACTCGGACGAATCCAGCGGCATCCCTTTCACTGTCGCTTCGGCCGATTGCATCGGTCCGCTCAGCAGCACCTTGCCGTATAGTGCAGGCTCGGCCGCCCGCACATTCTCCAACTTCCCGAGCTTCGCGCAAAGCGCCCGCCAATCGGAGATGCCCTCAGACGGCTCCTTCTCCATCAGCACCACGTGCGGCGTCGCTCCCAGCAAACTGCGTTGCAGCGATGTCCGGAACCCATTGTTGATCGCCAGCGCGATCACCAGCGCCATCACGCCCGCCGCCACACCCAGCACGGAGACCACCGTGATCAATGAGATGATCGCCTGCCGGCGCTTGGCCTTCAGGTAGCGGGCCGCGATGAATGTCTCGAAAGCAGAGATCACTTTGCCGATGCTTCACGCAGCCATTGCGCGATACCGATCTCGCCCTCGGGCCGCAACAGAGGAAACAGAATCACGTCGCGGATCGATTTCGAGTTCGTCATCAGCATCGTCACGCGATCGATGCCGATCCCCTCCCCGCCAGTCGGGGGCATGCCGTAGCAGAGAGCGCGCAGATAGTCCTCGTCCATCTGATGCGCCTCTTCGTCGCCCTTCTCCTTCATCGCCAGTTGCATCTCGAACCGCCGCCGCTGTTCGTTCGGATCGTTCAACTCCGTGAATGCGTTTCCAATCTCCATGCCCGCCGCGTAAATCTCGAAGCGATCCGTCATCGTGGGATCCTCCGGATTCTGCTTGGCCAGCGGCGACACCTCCACCGGATACTCGTAGATGATAGTCGGCTGGATCAGCGCGTCTTCGCAATGCCGCTCGAAGATGTCCACCAGGCACTCGCCCGCGGTCGTCCTCTGCGAGTGCGATTGCAGCCAGTCCTCGTTCCGCACCTGCTCCGCCGTCGGCTTCAGCGGCCCCTTCCAGAACTCACAAACCGCCTCGCGCATCGTGAAGCGCCGCATGTTTCCGAAGTCGAGTTGCAGTTCGCCGAACGGCACTACCGTGCCACCTGTGGCGTCGATCGCAACCTGCCGCAGCAGTTCCACCGTCAGGTCCATCAGGTCGCGGTAGTCCGCGTACGACTGATAGAACTCCAGCATCGTGAACTCCGGATTGTGCCGCGTCGAGACGCCCTCATTCCGGAAGTTGCGGTTGATCTCGAACACTCGCTCCATGCCGCCCGCGATCAGGCGCTTCAAATACAGCTCTGGCGCAATACGCAGGTACAGATCCACGTCCAGCGTGTTGTGATGCGTCACAAACGGCCGCGCCGCAGCGCCGCCGTACAGCGATTGCATCATCGGCGTCTCCACCTCAATGAAGCCCTTCGCCTCCAACTGCCGCCGGAAAGATCGCACCACAGTCGCCCGAGTCTGGAACACCTTCTGCACTTCCGGGTTCGCGATCAGATCCAGATACCGCTGCCGGTAGCGAATCTCGACGTCTTCCAGCCCGTGATACTTCTCCGGCAGCCCCATCAGGTTCTTCGAGAGAAACGTGAGCGAATCCACATGTACGGACAGTTCGCCAGTGCGCGTGCGGAACAGATACCCATCCGCGCCGATCACGTCGCCGAGGTCCAGCAACTGGTAGAGCTTGAACTCCGTCTCGCTGATCGCGTCCTTCTTGATATAGACCTGCAACCGTTCGCCGGACTGCTGCAAGTGCATGAAGCCGGCCTTGCCCATGCGCCGAACTGTCAGGATGCGGCCTGCAATCCGCACACGCGGCTTCTCCGCTTCCAACTCTTCCGCGGTCTTGGCGGTGTAGCCGGCGAGAATCTCGGGGATGGTCAGCGAGGCCTCAAAACGCTGCCCGTACGGGCGATAGCCGAGCGCTTCGATCTCGCGGATGCGCGCGAAGCGCTGGTCAAACAATTCCTGTTCAACGGACAAGAGAGAACTCCTTGGGGAACTCCTATTATAATGGGCGATTGCGGTCCCTTTCTATCATCATTCCGGCCTACAACGAGGAGCAGCGTCTGCCGGCCACTCTCGACACCGTGCGCCGCTACCTCGAAACAAAGTCCTACGACTTTGTGGAGGTCCTCGTCGTCAACGACGGTTCGCGTGACCGCACAGCCGAAATCGTAAAAGAGTACGCCGCCCGCGACCCGCGCGTCCGCCTGATCGAGAACCCCGGCAATCGCGGCAAGGGCTACGCCGTCCGCCACGGCTTCACCAAAGCCCACGGCGATTGGGTGCTGTTCACCGACGCCGATCTCTCCGCACCCATAGAGGAGCTCGACAAACTCGCCGCCGTCATTCAAGAGAACAACTCCGACGGCGCCATCGGCTCGCGCGCGCTGGATCGCAAGCTCGTCGGCCGCCACCAGTCCATCGCCCGCGAACTCAGCGGCCGCACTTTCAATCTGGTGATGCGCCTCGCCACCGGCCTGCCCTACCTCGACACCCAGTGCGGCTTCAAGGTCCTCAGCCGGAAGGCCGCCCGCACCGTCGCCGCCCGCCAGCAGATCGATGGCTTCGGCTTCGACGTAGAGATCCTCTACATCGCCAAGAAGCGCGGCTTCCGCGTACTGGAAGTGCCCGTCCGCTGGTTCAACGCTGAAGGCAGCAAGGTTTCCCTGTGGAACGGCATGCAGGCTTTCCTCGACCCGTGGAAGGTCCGCTGGAACGATCTCAAAGGCCTCTACAAATAGGAGTCTCCCCGATGAACAGACGTTCGGCGATGCAGGCCCTGGCGGGCGCGGCGGTCAGTGCCTGGGCTGCGAACTCGCAAGCGCGTGCGGATGGCGAGATTAGCGGCCTCACCCTTCGCTTCAAGACCCCTGCCATCAAATTCACCGAGTCCCACCCGCTGGGCAACGGCCGCCTCGGCGCGATGATCTTCGGCGGCGTGGACGAGGAGCGCGTCATCCTGAACGAGAGCTCCATGTGGTCCGGTTCGCGCCAGGATGGCGACCGGGAAGGCGCAGCCCAGCACCTGCCCGAGATCCGCCGCCTGCTGCTCGAAGGTAGAAACGCCGAAGCCGAGCGCCTCGTCAATCAGCACTTCATCTGCGCCGGCAAGGGCTCCGGCAGCGGCCGTGGCAAGGAGGTGCCCTTCGGCTGCTATCAGACCCTCGGCGACCTCCACCTGAAGTTCGCGCCCGGTGGTGAAGCCACCGCTTACAACCGCGAGCTCGATATCGCGCGCGCCGTCGCCCGCCTGGAATACCAGCGTGACGGTGTCCGCTTTACCCGCGAGTCGTTTGTCAGCGCCCCCGCTGAGGCAATCGTTCTCCGCCTGACAGCCTCGAAGAAGGGTGCGCTCACCTTCGACGCCCGCCTCAGCCGCCCAGAACGCGCCACCGCCACAGCCGCCGGCAACGACAGCCTGCGCCTCTCCGGCCAGCTTCACAACGGAACCGATGGCAACGGCACGAAGTTCGACGCCCGCCTCACCGTCAAGGCCATCGGAGGCAAGGTCTCCACCTCCGGCGACACCCTCCACGTCGAAGCCGCCGACGAAGTCCTGCTTTTCGTCACCGCCGCCACGGACTACCGCGGCTTCGCCGGACGCCCCCGCGCGCAGGCCGATCCCGCTCCCACCGCGCCCTACTCCGCCCTGCTCGCCGCCCACGTGGGCGATTATCAGAAATACTTCAACCGCGTCGCGCTCGATCTCGGCACGGCCCCCGGCCCTTCACTCGCCGCCTTCTACTTCCAGTACGGCCGCTATCTGCTGATATCGTCATCCCGTCCCGGCGGCCTGCCCGCCAACCTGCAGGGCATCTGGGCGGAGGAGATTCAGACACCCTGGAATGGCGACTGGCACCTCGATGTCAACGTGCAGATGAACTACTGGCACGCCGAATCCGGCGCCCTCTCCGAACTGCATAGCCCGCTGTTCGCCCTGATCGATTCCCTGATCGAGCCCGGCGCGAAAACCGCAAAGGCCTACTACAACGCCCGCGGCTGGGTTGCCCACGTCGTCACCAATCCATGGGGCTTCACCTCGCCCGGCGAGAGCGCGTCGTGGGGCGCCACCACCAGCGGCTCCGCCTGGCTCTGCCAGCACATCTGGGATCACTACCTATTCACCGGCGACCGCGCATTCCTGCGCAAAGCCTACCCCGCTCTAAGCGGCTCGGCCCGCTTCTACGCCGACATGCTCATCGAAGAGCCCGCCAACAAGTGGCTGGTCACTGCCCCCGCCAACTCGCCGGAGAACGCCTTCCTCACCTCGGCCGGCGAACGCGTCCACGTATGCATGGGACCCACCGTGGATATGCAGCTCCTGCGCTATCTCTTCAGCGCCTGCATCGAAGCGTCCCGCATCCTGGGTATCGACCCCGAGTTCCGCGCCGAGCTCGAAACCAAACACGCCCGCCTCGCTCCCTCCCGCGCCGGGTCCGATGGCCGCCTCATGGAGTGGCTCGAAGAGTACCCCGAACCCGAGCCCACGCACCGCCATGTATCGCACCTTTGGGGCCTCTACCCCGGCTCCGAGATCACACCCGAGGAGACTCCGCAGCTCGCCACGGCCGCCCGAAGATCCCTGGAGCGCCGCGGCGACGCCTCCACCGGCTGGTCACTCGCCTACAAGATCAATCTCTGGGCGCGCCTCGGCGACGGCGACCGCGCCCATAAGCTCCTCTCCATGCTACTTGCCCGAGTCGGCGCCAACACATCCACAACCAACTACACCTCCGGCGGTGGCAGCTACCCCAATCTCTTCGACGCTCATCCGCCCTTCCAGATCGACGGCAATTTCGGAGGCGCCGCCGGCATCGCCGAAATGCTCCTCCAGAGCCACAACGGCCTCATTCGTCTGCTCCCTGCCCTACCCTCGGCTTGGCCCGATGGAAAGGTAACTGGCCTGCGCGCCCGCGGTGGCTTCACCGTGGACATCGCCTGGCGAAGCGGCAAGCTCATTTCCGCCGCCATCCACTCCACACTCGGCGGCCCGTGCCGCATCAGCCACGGCGGCAAACTCACCCAGCGCACCACGAAGCCAGGGGAAACTATACGGATTACGGAACATTCATGAGACACTAGGGGTATGCCCTATCCGGAACCGTTGATTATCCCCATGCGGGAAGACCTCACCAAGTTTGGCGTGGCGGAGACGAGAACCGCCGCAGATGTGGACAATATCATTGCGGGTAGTGGCACCGTTCTGATGATCACCAACTCAGTCTGCGGCTGTGCGGCAGGCAAGGCCCGTCCCGCCGTCGGCATGGCCCTTCAGAACGCGGTGACGCCCGATGCCGCCGCCACGGTCTTCGCAGGCGCCGACGTGGAAGCCGTAGCCCGCCTCCGCGAACAACATCTGCAGGGCGTCCCCGCTTCATCACCCTCCATGGCGCTTTTCCGCGACGGCAAAGTCGTCTGGGCGCTGCACCGTTTTGAAATTGAGAGCCGCCAGGCCCCCGAGATCGCTGCCCTGCTCACCGGCGCTTTCGAGCGCTTCTGCGCCAAAGCCAGCGCCTAATCAAGTTCTTCCAATCGATACAATGAGGGGCCTATGCGGCTCCTCTTTGCGTTTCTGGCTCTGTCGGCACTCGCCATCGCACAATCGGCTGATCGCCGGACCCTCCCTGCCAGGCGCGACGTCCCGCCGCCGCCATTGTACGAGGCGCACAGGGCCCCCTCACTCCTCAAAATCGACGGGCGTCTCGATGAGGCCGAATGGCAGAAGGCCGCCCCCATCACCTTCCAATTCCCATGGGATGCGCAGACCGGAGCCAAACATAAAACCACCGTGCGGCTGCTGTGGGACGACGCATTCCTCTACGCCGGCTATCAGTGCGAGGACGCCGATATCACCGCCCATCTCATCCAGCGCGACGACCCCACCTACAAGGACGATGCCGTCGAACTCTTCGTCAATCCCAATCCCGGCCAGGCCCTCAACTACTACGGCTTCGAGATGAACGCCCGCGGCGTGATGTTCGACTACTTCATGACTTACCCCAGGCTCGCCGTGCTCAAGCGCTTCAACGTGGAGGGCTTCCACCTGGCCACCACCCTCGACGGCACGATCAACCAAAGCGCCGATCAGGACAAGGGCTGGACTCTCGAAGTAGCGATCCCTTGGGCCAACTTCTCCGATATTGGCAGCCGGCCCAAGGTCGGTACAGAGTGGAAGATCCAGCTGGTCCGCTGGGACGGCACGGAGCCCAACAGACGGCTCAGCATCTGGAGCGATTCAGCCCTGGAGAGCCCATTTCCGCACAACCCAGCGCGCTTCGGCACAGTCCGCTTTATCGAGTGACCGCGGGCCGGCTGCGGCCATCCCGCTGGTACTGCTCCAGCAACTCCGTCAGGCTCGCCACCACCGCAGGCTTTTCCGCCCATTGGTTGCGAGTCTCGCCCGGATCGTCGCCCAGATGATAGAGCTCGCCCTTTGGCTCGCCCGGTTTCACCTCAATCGTCACCGGCTTCGTGAAACCGCCCGAACCCCTGCCCAGCGCCAGCTTCCAAGGCCCCTTCCGGACCCCAAACATCCCGCTTGCCGAATGATGCACCACCGCCTCGCGCACCGGAGTCACAGCCTTGCTGCCGAGCATTGCTGGAACCAGCGAGAAGCTGTCCTCTGCGGCATCGCGCGGCAGCGTCTGCCCCGAAAGCTCCGCGGCCGTCGCCGCCAGATCCGTCAGACATCCAAGTTGCGGCGATTGTGTCCCGCCCTTGATCCGCCCCGGCCAGCGGGGCCACTTCGATATGTATGACGGCGTTCGCGACT
>CAYVDY010000366.1:0-7268 GCA_964450255.1 uncultured Candidatus Solibacter sp.
ATCTTGTATGAGAATCCAGCCCTTGGTTCAGGCTCATCTTGCATGAGACAAGAGTAGCCCGCGGAAGGCTGGAAGCAATGTGCCATGCTGGTGCGGCGGTCCGCCTTCGATCGCGTTGGCCCCTTTGACGAGCAACTGGTCGCGGGCGACTTCGCGGAGTGGCTGACTCGGGTCAGGGACTGGGGTCTGAACATCGCGTACCTTCCCCTGACGCAGGTCTACCGCCGCTTACATGCCAGCAACGTAGGGCGCACCGGCCGCCGGGAAGCTCAACTCGGCTACTTGCGAGCGGCAGAACAGATCATGGACCGGCGCCGGCAGCAGGCCGCTGACCCCACAACATGACACTCCCGCCGTTGTCCGTTTCAAGACTCCCTCACCTGCGGCAGGTCTCCCAAGCGGCCCGCCGCCCGGCAACGTGTGGCCCGGACCGCTTATCCAAAGCCGAGACGATTTCCAGCGTGATTGGACGACTGTCTGATCGTCAGTGAAGAGGCAATGTTCTCGCTTCCCTCCATCACTGTCGTCGTGCCGGCTCACAACGCTGCCCTGTTCTTCGAACCGGCGATGCGCACAATTCGCGCCCAGGAATACTCGAATCTGGAAGTCTCAATCGTCGACGACGGATCCGAGGACAACCTGGCCGAACTCGCAGCGCGGGATGAGGGATTGCGCATCCGTTATTTTCGTCAGGACAACAAGGGGCCGGCAGCCGCACGGAATGTAGCGATTCGAAACTCGAACTGCGACTTCATTGCGTTCCTGGATATCGACGATCTTTGGACTCCTGGGCACCTGCACCGCCTGAGCGCTGCACTCGTGGCGAATCCTGAAGTTGGCGTCGCCCAGGGCGACATCCGGAACTTCATCTGCGACCCAGACGGAGTCTCGCGGTGGTGTTCGGGGCAGTATAGGTTTTTCAGTTTCGGAGCCAGCATCTACCGTCGCAGCGTGTTCGATGCATGTGGACTCTTCGACGAGGAGCTGCGCTATGGCGAGGATTACGACATGGCCATGCGCTGCTTTGAAGGAGGGGTAACTAAGTTCGCTGCCGGCGAGTTGTCTCTCCTTTATCGTAGGCACGCTCACAACATGACGAACGGCCAGAACCTGACAAGCCTCGGGATGGCCCGGGTTTACAAGAAACGTCTGGACCGGGTCCGGCGGGGTCTGTACGATCCGACGGCCCCGTCCAAGGTCCCGTTGGAGGACTATCTGGGCCTTCCACCTGCCCGTTATGCCGGCGTTCGCGAACCGCTGGACCAGCGCGAATTGCTGGCTGCATCCGGGACGCCGTCCGGCCCTAAAGTCAGTGTCGTCATTCCCACCTACAACAGCGAAGAGTATTTGGATCAGGCGCTGCAGAGCATTCTGGGGCAACGGTACCGGCCCATGGAGGTCCTCGTCGTGGATGACGGGTCGGAATCGCCGGATGTCAGGGAGGTGGCGGAAGCGTTCGGGCCGCCGGTCCGAGTCATTCGCCAGCAGCACCTGGGCGCTGTGGCTGCCCGCAATACCGGGATTGCCGAGGCCACCGGAGAGTATCTTGCCTTTCTCGACGCGGACGACATCTGGTCGCCCGGCAAGCTGCAAACGCAAGTGGAGTATCTCGAGTCGCACCGCGCCATAGATCTGGTTCTCGGACAAATCCGGAACTTTCACAGTCCGGAGCTCTCCGAGGAGCAGCGGGCACGGTTTCGCAGTCCCCTGGAGGCGGCGGAGGGCTGGAAGCAGTGCGCCATGCTGGCGAGGCGCGCCTCCTTCGATCGGGTCGGGCCGCTTGACGATACCCTGTTCACCGGCGACTTCAGTGAGTGGCTGAACCGAGCCAGGCGCATCGGTCTGCAAATTGCGCACCTACCCGAAACACACGTATACCGCCGGCTGCACGCCAACAACTCGGGAAGCGGCCAGAAGCAGGCGGTGCAGACCTCCTATTTGCGCTTGGCCAGGCAGCTTATGGATCAGCGCCGCCGGAAGAAGTTGGAGGACTCCGCGAGATGATTCCCCTCCAGCACCCCCTCTTCGAGGCGCTCGTCCACAGTGACCGGGACCAATGGCGTGATTGGAGATCGTCCGTCGATATCGACCACATCGACGCCGCTGGCTTCCACCTGCTCCCCATGCTGGCGCACCGGCTCCCGGAATGGACCGCGGAGGATCCGGCAAAAGCAATCTTCTCGGGCATCGCGCGGCGGGCATGGACAAAGAACCAGATCGCATTCGGCTCCATGCTGCGGGCCATCGATGCCGCAAATGATTGCCAACTGGCGCTCAGTGGACTCGGCGCCTGCGCGCTGCGCTGGTCGGCGCTGGGCATGGCTCGGAACTTCGAGAGCCTTGAGTTTCAGGTGATTCCGGCGCAGTTTGACCGGGCGATGGAGCGACTCCAGTCCGCCGGATGGCAGCAGCAGCGTGTCTGGCCGGCGTCCGCCGCCGAATTCACCCTTGGCGCTGAGGGAACAGCGCTGACGCTGCGCGCTCACTCTGGCCGCCAGGACTGCAGCAATCTGCTCTGGCAGGGACGCAACATCCGCGTTGTCAACCGGGAATCTCTCCTTTGTGAAGCTCTGGCCGGCGCCGATGACCGGGGCGGCCTGCCCTGGTGGTGCGATGCCCGGCTGCTGCTTCGCGAAGGCGCAGTGGAATGGCGCGTGGTGCGGGCCCGCCTGCGTGCGCACCCTTCGGAATCCCACGTGCGCCTGAGGATGCTGTCGAGACAGCCTGCCGCCTTGGACATTCCCCGGCGTATGCGCATGCGGCCTTCCCGGATTCAAACCGCATTCGAGATCATCGAAGACGACTATGCCGCATCGCAAGCGGACAGCTTTACCGGGTTTCTCTGCGCGCGCTGGCGTGTTCGCCCCTGGCAGTTGCCGTGGGCCATTCTCTCGCGTCTCCTGCCTCCCGGCACCCTGGCGGCGATAGCGCCGTGAGCCCCACCATGGAAACGACGGTTATTGATGTCTCCGGAATGCCCTTCAGGGCTCGCTTGGCCGCCATGCGGCAGAGCGAGACGCTCTTTCGCTTTCTGATGCTGCGGGACATTCGATTGCGGTATCGCAGAACGTATCTGGGCGTCACCTGGGCCTTTCTCCAACCGGTTGCGCCGATGCTCCTGTCCTCGCTGGTGTTCTCGCGCGCACTCGCGCCATCCATTCCAGGGGCAGTGCCCTATTGGTTGTTTGCCCTGAGCGGGCTCACCATCTGGAGTTTCTTCGCTGCCGCCGTCAACGTCGCAAGCGCCACGCTCGTTCAGAATCAGAGCTTGTTGAACAAGGTCTGGTTCCCTAGAGCCATCCTTCCGTTTGCGGCTGTGACCGCGGTTCTGCTGGACTTGGCGCTCTCGATGACACTCCTGCTGGG
This sequence comes from uncultured Candidatus Solibacter sp., assembly GCA_964450255.1. Lineage (GTDB taxonomy): Bacteria > Acidobacteriota > Terriglobia > Bryobacterales > Bryobacteraceae > Paludibaculum. The sequence goes on from CAYVDY010000366.1 coordinate 3,367, forward strand.
GCTTTCGATGTGGAACGGCCTCGGTCCGTCGCCGCGCTGGCTGCTGCTGCCCTTCGTGGTGGCGATCATCTACCTGTTCACGCTGATGACCGCCCTGCTGATGGCCTCGCTCACCGCCCTGGTGCGAGACGCAAAGCATGCTTTCGCATTCGTGTTGCAGGTTTGGATGCTGGCATCGCCGGTAGTCTACCCCTCCACTCTTCTCAAAGGAACGTGGCGCACCCTGCTCGCGTTCAATCCCATGGCCGGTTTGCTCGAAGCATTCCGCTGGTGCCTCTTCGGCGGCTCTCCTGCCTGGGATCTGATTGGTGCGGCCGCGATAGCCGCGGTCCTGGTGACCGTGACGGCGCTTTGGCTGTTTCACCGGCTGGAAGACGATTTGGCGGAGCGAGCGTGAAGAGCATCGTTGCAACAGGCCTGACCAAGGAATTTGACCGCGGGAGCGGGCGCTTTCGTGCGCTGGATCAGCTATCGTTCGAGGCCGAGCCAGGGGAAGTTATCGGCATCATCGGGCGCAATGGCGCCGGAAAGTCCACCCTGCTGAAAATTCTCTCCCGCATTCTCCGGCCTACCTCCGGACGAGTGGAGTTGCGTGGACGCGTCGGCAGCCTGTTGGAGGCTGGCTCCGGTTTCCACCCGGAGTTGACCGGCAGAGAGAACGTGTTCCTGAACGCGGCCATTCTCGGCATGCGCGAGGCCGAAATCCGCTCCAAGCTTGATGCCATTGTCGATTTTGCCGGGACCGGGCACGTCCTGGACGAACCACTCCGGACCTATTCCAGTGGCATGCAGGTACGTTTGGCGTTTTCCGTCGCCGCGCACATCGAACCAGAGATCCTGCTGATCGACGAAGTTCTGGCTGTCGGCGACGCCGAGTTCCAGAAGAAGTGCATCGAACGGATCGAGGGCATCGGCAGCCGGGGATTGACCGTTTTGTTCGTGTCGCACAATATGCAGGCGGTGCTGCGTCTGTCCACGCGCGCCATGCTGCTCGATCGCGGTGCGCTGGTCGCCAGCGGTTCTCCCGGCGAAGTGGCGGCCGAATACTCGCAAGCGGGCGACGGGCGGCTCGGTGTGCGCGAGTATCCACCGGGTCCGTACTCACCCGGAGACGCCGTGGCCCGCCTGCGGCAGGTTCGCGTCCGCGATCGTGACGGTGCCACCGTCAATTCCGTCGATATCGCCTCCGAGTTCGGCGTGGAGATGCACTTTGAACTGCTTCGCGGCGGCGTGCGGGTATTTCCCGTCATCAGCCTGAACAACGAGTGGGGCACCGAAGTGCTCTGCTCCAATGGCGCCGGATCGGAAGGCCAGGGTGAGCCCAGGCCAGCCGGGCAGTATCGCATCACCGCCTGGATTCCAGCTCACCTGCTTCGCGATGGCGCCATGACGGTCACGGCAGCTGTCTATTCGTTTCAACCGCGCGTCGTTCACTTCCTGGAGCCCGATGCCGTCGGTTTTCAGTTGATCGAATCGTCGGGTGCGACCGAGACGCGGGGCGAGTTCCCCTCGTTCATCGGCGGTGTCATCCGGCCCCGCGTGCCGTGGACCGTCGACTACTCACCACTGGACGGAGGACTTTCGTGACTCAGCCGCGAGACTATGTGTTTTCCACCGATTATTTTGGGGCCCACGAAGCAACCTGGAGGAGCCACCTGCAGCCCCTGGCTGGCCGGCCCGATACTCAGGCGCTGGAAATAGGCAGCTTTGAAGGCCGTTCCGCCATCTGGATGCTCGATAATCTCCTCACCGCTGACGGTTGCCGCGTTACCTGCGTCGATCTGTTCCACCAATGGGAGTCCGCCTTCGATCACAACATCGAGGTCTCCGGACAGAGACACAAGGTCCGCAAACTCAAAGGCCGTTCGGAGAACCTGTTGTGGACTTTGCAGCAGGAACGCTTTGACCTGGTCTACGTCGACGGCCACCATGGCGCCATGAATGTCCTCCTGGATGCCATGCAAGCCTGGATCATGCTCAAGTCAGGTGGCTTTCTCATTTTTGACGATTATCTTTGGGAACTGACGCGGCCTCGAATTGAACGTCCGAAAATGGCTATCGACCTCTTCATGCAGGTCTTGAAAGGCCAGTTTCAGCTCGTCCATCAGGAATATCAGGTAATTCTTCGCACGAATTGACGAGGTAGCCACGTCAGGGCGTGTGGCACGATGTGGGCGCCGCTGGATAGCTTCCATCGTATTTGCAGGCGGCGCGGCAGCAGCGCCAGACGCCGCGCCGCGCTCAAGTTCCGCGTGGCCCGCCGATGTTCCTCGAAGAAGTTCGCTACCCTCACCGTGGCCGTCGACTCGATTAACCCAGCCTTGCTCTCGAAGAGCCGGCGCTCGGGCCTCGCCACTGAAACCTGGCCGAGCCGTTCCAGCACCTCAACCGGGACTCCGGCATCAAATTGCTCGTAAATCCACCGCAGCGTCAGCAGCATCGGAACGGCCACCCGGCTCTCTTCAGTCCGTCGAGTGACAGCGTCCCAGTTCACAAGGCCGGACCTCAATATTAAGACCGCGTCCGCGATCCACCGAACCACGGGAAACTCCGGCTGCGCGAAAGCTCCATGCAGGCAGGCGTGCACCAGATGGCCGGCGGCGTCGAGCGTGCGGGTCTCTACGCCCCCAATCCGAAACGGCACACTGTCGCGCCAGAACCCCACAGCCGCCTCGCGATGCGTCACCAGCGGTAGAACATGCCAGTGCAGGTCAAACTCGCGGCCGTCCGGATGCCGTAACTGCAATGCGTGGCGGTAGCGGAAGAAGTAGTCGACCTCGAACGAGCTCCCCGGTTCGCGGTCCGGCGCCCAGCCATCCGCGGCGAGTACTCGAATCACCTCCCGCACGTTGCGCTCCGAGACCAGCACATCCGCATCCGACATCGGCCGGCAGCCCGGTGCCGGATAATACAGCGTCGAAACTGGAACGCCCTTCAAAACAAGCGCCGGAATCCCGAGCTCTTCGAGCTTCCGCAGAACCGGCGCCAGCCAATGGAATAGTCTCTGGTTGGCGGCCCAATACTCCAGGTGCACCGGGTTCAGCAGCCGCGCCTCTTCCCTGCTGAGCAGCGGTTTCACGTTGCGGTACACGAGGGGTAGAAGCCGCCTCTCGCTCAGCTCCACATCCGTCAGCCTGTCCTGGTGGACGTGGTCGGCCAACCAAAGGCGCGCATATTCAATGGCTGCCTCCGGTTCAAGTAGGCCGGCCCTTAGCAACTGAAGTTGCGAGCGGTTGGGATAAATCGTGGTTGATCCACGCGGGGTGGTCGTCAAAACACCAAGTTAGCGCAATTCCAGATCCCCAGCTGATACGCCCGGGTTCAGAGTAGTGACGGATCGCAACGCGGCTACCCGCCTGCGATCGCCCCTACCACCATAAGTGGCTCCGTGCCCGCCGCCACCGCGGCGGGCAGCGGCGCGTCCGGCGATTCATGCGAGAGGTCCTCCCCGCAGGCGAAGAACCTCACGAACGGCCGGCGCTGTTGCGTCACGTGGTCGCGAATGGTCCCGCTCAGCATCGGATAGCGTGCCTCCAGGACATCGAGCACAGAGCGCTGCGTCACCGCGCCTTCAACCTCAAGCTGCACCTCGGAGCCGACACCCGCCAGGTTTCGAAGGTGCGCCGGAAGAATCACGCGGATCATGGCAGCGTCTGGACTTCCACCGAGAGAACGGCCGGCAGATCCCGCACGATCGGAGCCCAATTGTCCCCCGCATCGGCCGACGCGTACACCTGCCCGCCTGTGGTGCCGAAATACACGCCGCACGAATCCAGCGAGTCCACCGCCATCGCGTCGCGCAGTACGTTCACGTAGCAGTCGCTCTGCGGCAGGCCGTTCGATAGCGCCTCCCACTCGTTGCCGCCCGTGCGGCTGCGGTAGACCTGCAGTTTGCCATCGAT
>CAYVDY010000367.1:0-3973 GCA_964450255.1 uncultured Candidatus Solibacter sp.
GCTACTTTGGCGACGGCTGGCCAGCCCTCATCGCCTCGTTCAAGTGGCCCTCCAGCATCACCCACGATGCGCAGTGCAACCTCTATGTCGCGGACCGGAACAACAACCGCATTCGCAAGCTCACTCCGCTCACGGCCGCGGTGCTGCGCTAGACTGCGGGCGATGAACAAACAGCCATCGCCGGCAAGATCTTCGACCTGCCGCTGGAGGTGGAAGCCGCGGCAGAAAACGGAATCGCCGTGGCGATGCTACCGCTGGAGGTGACCGTCGTCGAAGGCGACGCAACGCTCGACAAAGGCGCATCGGCCACTGGAGCGAACGGCCGCCTGCCCATCAAGGTGACGGCCAAGGGCGCCGGCGCGCTGGTGATTCAGATCGCCGCCGCCGGGCTGGAACCGGTGCAGTTCCGGCTCACAGTGCCGCCCGATGTGCCGCCCGTACCGGAACCGCCGGTGCTGGCGCCGCGCACACGGCCCGCCGCTCCGGGCATGATCGTCATCCTGACGGGCGAGAAACTCTCCTACACCGGCAAGACCATCGCGGCGGCGGAGGCTGACCTCGTCGAAGGACGAGTGCCGGACGTGCTCGGCGGCGTTTGCGTGATGTTCGGCGAGACCCGCGCTCCGATGATCGCACTGGCCCCCAGGGCGGTGGCTGTGCAGGTCCCCACCGACCTCGCGCCGGGCACCATCTCCGTGCGCGCTGTCAATTCCTGCGGCAGCGATCTGCCCCTCACCGGCGAGCCCATCGAGATCCAGATCGCCGAAACCGCGCCAGCGTTCTTCTATGAGTCCACCGGCGAACAGAGCATGGTGACGGCGCACGCCGGCGTAGACGGCTCCATCCGCGTGTATCTGACGGGCCTCGGCCTGCCCGATCCGGCGCCAGCCAACGGGGCACTGCCAACGGAACCGCTGCCAGCCAAGGCGCCGGTGTATGTCTGGCTGCAGGGCCGGGAACTGACGGCGGAGCAGATCCGCCTGGCGGCCTGGGCGCCGCGAGCGGAAGGCTGGGCACCGCTGAGGTTGCCCGCCGTGTTCGGCGATGTGCCGCTGCTGGCGCCAGGGCTGGCGGTGGTGGAGATCGTCCCACCCTCCGACATTGGTGACGAGCCCTGGGCCTTCACCGTAAAGTCGGGCGAGGTGGCGACCACGGATTCGGCCTGGGTGAAGCGGCCGCCGGCGCCGTGAGCGCCGGGCCGGCTTACTGCCCGGCCGCCCAGTAGCCGCGCTTGGCGAGGATCACCATTTTGCTGTCCCGAACCCGTACCGTGATGGCTCGGAATTTGCCGTCCTGGATTGCGTTGGCGGGCACATAGGAGAGGACGTAATAATCGCGGCCATCGGCGAAAGCGCGCGTCATTCCGGCGAACAGATCGTTGTTGTTGCGGAACGAGGTACCGCCCGTGGCGGCAGCGATCTCCTGTAAAGTGGCGCCCGCTTCGGCGGCGTTGCGGTTCAAAGCGCGTTCCACCGATGGGCCCACCCGGCCGCCGCCGGAACTGCGCGACGACTCCTGATAGGAGGACGTGTACAAGCCGCCCGAATCGATGGTGTGGATCGGCACGTTATTCTTCGCGGCCAGCCGGAAGACGGGCTCCAGCGCATCCTGCATGCGCTCCATCGTGCGAAGCTGCACGCCGCGGATTTCGGGGAAGTAGGCAGCGAGCAGTTCGTGGGCGTCGCGCCCGGGCGACATCTGAAAGCCGGCGGAAATCAGCACCATCGTGCGGCGCCCGCCGGTTCGGCCGAGTTGCTCCACCAGGGAACTCAGCTGCCGCAGATAGTTCACAGTCTGGACGCGATCCGCCTCACCGATCTCAGCAGCCATGCTGGGCAGCGTAGCCCGCTTCGAATCGCACATCGGCTGGCGGTTGTCGCAGAGCGTGCGAGTTTCGCTGAGCACGCGCTCAAATTGCTCCAGTTCGGCCGCCGCGGAACTGGCGCGGCTACCCTGGAACGTCTTCTGGAACGCGCGATCCTCCACGGCTCGCAATACGAGTTCTGGGTCCGGCGTCATATTGTGAACGACCTGAGACGTAGCGCCCACGGCGATCAGGGCGTACTGCGAATCGCCCTTCTTCTCCGCGCGGAGGAGTTTGATGAGAGACTGGCGAACCTGGTTGAACGTGAAGAACGACGAGTGCAGGGTGTCGAAGCAGATCAGGTAGCTGCGGCGGGGCGCGGTGGCGGCGGGAGTGGCGCTCGGTTGCGCCATGGGAGCTGTCTTCGTCAGTTCCGCTCGCAAGCCCGAGCTCTCCACCGAAAAGGACGTGATCTTCTGCTCCACGCCGTCTTCGAGAATCTGGAAGTCGGCCTGCTTCAAATCCGTCACAAAGTGGCCGTCATTCCGCGTGACCACAACGGGCACGATCACCTGGCGGACATCCACGCGGATGGTCTCACCGGCGGCCTGTGCTTTGGCAAGATTCTCGCGCGCCATCGCGTCGTCCGGTTTTAGCCGCACGGATTCCTGAAATTCGGCTGTGGCGCCGGGAACGTCGCCTCGCTGGTAGAGGGCGATGCCGAGCGCATTGTGGGCCGCCGCGGAATCGGGCAGTGCCTTCACGACGGCGCGCCATTCGATCTCGGCGGCCGCCTTGTCGCCCGCGGCCAGCAAAGCGGCGCCGAGGTGGAATCGAATCGCGGGACACTGCGGATCGCGGCGCTGTGCCTCTTTGAACAAGACCGCCGCTTCCGCCGTCTTGCCTTCCTGCGTCAGCGCGATGGCGCGGGCCATCTGCTCCAGCGGTTCTTCGCCGACATTGGCGCCGGCGAACCGATGAACAGTCAGCACCTCGCTGCCGCCCACGCGCCCCGATACGGTCACCTGCGACAGTGCCGCCGATGGCGTCAGCCGGATATCGGTGCTCCAGGTCTCCAAAGGCACGCCCTGGACACGATCGAGTAGAGAGAGACGAACGCGCAGCACGCGCTTCGTCGCGGCGTCGATCCAGATCAGCCCTTGCCGTTGCGCCGTCCCGGCTGGTCGCAGGCAGGCCATCACCAGCGCCTCCTGGCCGCCCTCGGTCATCTGCCCGAGATAGCGGTAGCGGGTTTCGTCCGGACGGTCGGGCAGAAGGAAGCTCAGCAATTCCAGGAAGCCACCGGTGACGAAGAAGCCGGTGGGGCCGCCGGCGGGCAATTCCGTGCGGACTTCCTGCCAGCCCGCGGCGGTCCGTGCGATTGCGTAGCGGGCGCGTTCGCGGCGGCTGGCCGCGAAAATGCCGCCGTCCTCGAAGCGCATCTCGTGAATCTCCTCCACCACCGAGGATTCGCGAAAGCCGGCGGATAGCGCGGCTGCCAGGGCGCGGAAGGTCTCGCCCAGGCGCTCCGGCTCTGGAGCACTCCGCAGGCCGGAGAGTTCAGGAATGGTGCGCGCCAGTTCGGCGGGATCGCTATCGACGTACGGACGCGTGTCCGCTGCCGACGCCGCGAGGGCTAACAACAGCGCCGCTGAACAGACTCGCAACGGCTTCACCTCCTGCACGATGAGACTATCACCACTTTCCATCCCCGCGGCCACCCTTGAATTCTTTGTTTCGGGCCTGATAGCCTGAAACCTCCGATACTACACGAGGTGAAGCGAATGGAAAAAGCGAAGAGCATTGCACTGCTGAACACTGCTGTCGCCGAAGAGCTGCAGGCCGTACATCAATACATGTACTTTCATTTTCATCTGGACGATCAGGGCTACGGACCGCTTTCGCTGCTGCTGAAACGGATTGCGATTCAGGAGATGGGGCATATCGAACGGCTCGCCGAGCGCATTCTGTTCCTGAAGGGCGACGTCGAGATGCAATGCGCCGGCGGAGTGGAGAAGATCACGGACCCGGAGCAGATCCTGACAAAAGCGGCGCAGATGGAAGAGGACGGCGCGCGCGGGTATAACGCCGCATCGCTGGCGTGCGCGGCCAATGCCGATTCAGTCTCCAAGCAGTTGTTCGAGCAGTTGGTGCAGGACGAGGAACGGC
>CAYVDY010000367.1:3983-7217 GCA_964450255.1 uncultured Candidatus Solibacter sp.
ACCGCACCCGCTGCCTCGCCCTCTGGACGCCGGACGAGTTCGACAAGCAGTTGGAGAAGAGCGGAAAGTTCGGGCCGAACTATCTGGCGCTGCAATCGATGGGCGCGGGCGAGGAGCCGGCAGGCCAGCCAAAAGCCTAACGCTGCGGTGCCGGCCGCATGGGGACGAAGATCACGGCGCCGGCCGTGGTGGTGCGAACACCGCCGTCGGGCAGCTTTTCGAGAACGACCAGCTCCTGATCGGCGGAGCCGCCCACGGGCGCGACCAGGCGGCCGCCGCGGGCGAGTTGTGCAATCAGGCGTTGCGGCATCTGCGGGGGAGCGGCAGTCACGATAATGCGATCGAAGGGCGCATGCTCGGGCCAGCCGAGATAGCCGTCGCCCTGGCGGACGGTTACGTTCGAATAGCCCAACAGTTGGAGTGTCGCGGCCGACATGCGTGCCAGTTCGGGCTCCAGTTCAATGGTGTAGACGTGCGCGACCAGTTGCGAGAGCACTGCGGCCTGGTAACCGGAGCCGGTGCCGATCTCCAGCACCTTATGGCCCGGCCCGGCCTGGAGCAACTCAGTCATCAACGCAACGATGTAGGGCTGCGAGATGGTGGCGCCGTGGCCGATGGGCAGCGGATAGTCTTCGTAAGCCCGATTCCGCGATGCCTCCGGCACGAACAGGTGCCGCGGTGTGCGCCGCATGGCGCGCAGAACCCCACGCTCGCGAATGCCACGGCCCTCGATGTGCGCGTTCACCATTCGTTCACGTTTCGAGACCGTGGGGTCATCGGCGATCAGCAAAGTCGTCATCGGCGCTACCAGCAGGCTGGCGAAAGCGCGCCGCGTTCGGGGCGTCTGGCACATGCCTTTCTATCCACACCATACACCCAAATGGCGGACATTACAGCCCCATCCATGCGTCCGGATTCAGGTTGGCATCCTCGGCGCTGGTGATGCGCGCAAGCTCCTGGTGGTCCAGCCAGTTCAGGCGGCAGGCCGGGCAGTTGTCGATGACGATATTACCCGGGCCGCCGTAAATATGGGTGTGCATGCGGGAGCCGCACTGCGGGCAGATGGCGGCGCGCTCCAGGTCCGCAGGTTCGACGGGACGCGACGGAAATGCCGATCCTTTCCTACTGGCGCGGAGGGTATCCACCAGAGTCAGGAAGTTCTCCATCGGCAGGAGCATGCCGCGGCAGGATTCGCAGTAGAGCAACCGCTCGCGGGTGTGGGCGCCGTGGACCAGCGGAGTCCGGCACACCGGACAGCAATGGGCGGACCACTCGCCAAGCACGCGCACTCCATCGTCATTCGGCTCCGGAAAATGAAGGCTCCGGCAGGAGTCGCAGGCGAGATGGTCTTTCCCCTCGACGACACGTAGGGCGCTACCGCAGTTAGCACAGTTCACCATGTTTTGATCGGCGGGGCTAGGCCGATGGTTTAGAGCTCACAAATTCAAAGAGAATGGTGTGATGCGGGAAGAGATGATCGGCGCGGCGATTTGCGGTGATGCGGCCAGGGTGATGGAGATCCTGGCGGAAGACCGGTCGCTGGCCAACTGCCGCGACCCGCACCTGGGCAGCGTGCCGCTGATCTACGCGGCGCACCGCGGTCATTTCGAAGTGGTAAAGGTGCTGTTGGCCGCCGACGCCGAAGTGGACGCGCGGGAGGCGGGCAGCCAGACGACGGCGCTGCACTGGGCGGCCGAGAGCGGCCATCCCGACGTGGCCCGGCTGGTGCTGGATCGCGACGCGGACATCGAGGCGGTGGACGCGTGGTTCGAACTGACGCCGTTGGGCTGGGGCACGGCAGTGGATTGGGCTCGCGATTTTCGGCGCGACCGGCCGGCGACGGTGGAGCTGCTGCTCGGGCGCGGGGCGAGGCTCGACCCGTTCTCCGCGATCGTGTTGGAGGACGGCGAAGCGCTGCGTGCGATGGGGGCGGAGCGGTTGTCGCAGCGACTGGGCTTCGCAGCGGAGGGCCAGCAGCCCTTGCACTTCGCGGCCGCACGCGGGAACGCTCGGCTGGTGCGGCTGCTGGTGGAGTGCGGCGCGGAGTTGAACGCGAGCAGCGATTTCGGTCTGACTCCACTGGCCGAAGCGGTGCGGGCCGGGCAGAAGGAGGCGGCGGCCGTGCTGCGCGCGTTGGGCGCGGAGGAGGATGTGGCTTCGGCTCTGTTCGGCGGCAATCTGGAGCGGGCGCGGGCTCTGGGATTGCCGGAGCAACCGGGCCATCTGTTGCACGTCTGCGTGGCCGCTGGGCTGGCCGAGGCGGTGTCCGTTCTGCTGGATCTGGGCGCGGACCAGCAGGCGCTGGCGCCGTTCCTGATCGACGAGGTGCGCCAGAACATCACGGCCCTGCAACTGGCCGAACTGCGTGAGGACGCGGCGATGGCTGCGATGTTCAGCGCGGTGTGAGAGGAATTATCCCGGCGGCGCACTACATCGGCGTGGAGAGCCAGAACACCAGCTTTGCGGCCGAGGCAGCCGCGATCCGATTGTCTGCCAGTGTCAGCATCACCGACGCCATTTGCCGCGTGCCCAGGCTGCGCCGCGCGTTCACGGCGGATACCGATCTGATCAGGCAGAGGCTGAAGCGGTTGGAAGCAGCAGGCGAAGCGTTGGGGCGGCGGGTGACGGTGAGGATGATCCGCTGGTTCTGGTGCGTGGTGTTTGCAGGATCGGCGGCGGCGTTCACGGCCGGGTATCTGGTGAGCGCAGGCAGTTGAGTTACCTTGATCGTATGGCTGAACCAAATGGCTGAACCGAATGGCTGAACCATGGTTGCGAGGGACCCTGGGCGAGGTCCATCCCGTCAAGCGTGCCGTCCTGCACGCGTTGGAACAGGCGCGCGAGGATCTGCTGGCGTGGACCGCGGACTTGAGTGACGCCGAACTCTGGGCCCTGCCGCACGCGCTCGCGCCGGTTGGATTTCAACTTCGTCACATCGGGGGCAGTGTTGAGAGGCTGCTGACCTACGCGCTGGAAGCGGACTTAACGGCGGAGCAGATGCTGGAACTGCGTGGCGAGATGACGCCGGGCTCGTCGCTGAAGGAGCTGAGGGCGCTGGTGATGGAACGACTGCTGGCAGCCGAAGCGCGCGTTCACGAAGTCGATCCGGACCGGTTGGAAGAGCCGCGCTGGGTCGGCAGAAAACGGATGCCCACCACTTTGGCTGGCCTGCTGATTCACACGGCGGAACACACACAGCGCCACGTGGGTCAATTGATCGTCACGGTACGGGTG
>CAYVDY010000368.1:0-7187 GCA_964450255.1 uncultured Candidatus Solibacter sp.
GCCGGTCGCCAGTGGGGCGTGGGAGCTCCGGGGACCGGCGGTGCGGCGCCAGGCAGTTTGGATTTGTTTTGCAGCGGGGGGAGGGGCATGACCTCGGGCGGCTGATCTTTGTCCGTCACGAGGAAGTTCGTCGAGCTGCTTTCGGCCTGGTAATCCAGGACACCCTGAAGCTGAGTTTCCAGGGTCCACTGGCCGGGCATCAGGTTGTGGATGGTGAAGGCGGAGTTGCAGGTCGTCAGGATGTTGTTGCGCAGGATCAGGCGCCCTTCGCGGTGTTCCCAAAGCTGCATTCGATAGCGCATGGCTTCGCGGCAGTTGGCGGAAACGAGCGTTCCGTGGACTCGGAACAACTGCGACCTGCGAATGAAGATGGAGCCCAATGGAAGCCGTGCGCCGGCCTGGAGGGTGAGTGGAATGGCGGCCTCCAGCAAGCCGCCGCCGGGCCAATATTCGCGGGCATAGCCCTCAATGGGTTTGCGTGCGGGTACGCCGCGCTCCTCAATGCGCTCCTGCTCCTTCTGGACGATTTCGAGGAAGTAATCGGCCGGTGGGAGTCCGGCGAGGCGGAAGCGGCCCTCGGCGTCACTGGACATTGCCACGCCAACCGGCTTTAGCACGCGCCTGCCGCGATCGAAGACGGACCAGTGGGCGCGGACTGTGACGCCGGTCACGGGCGTCTCCAGGGTGCGATCGAAGAGTTGGCCCTCGACCTCGCCGGAGCGATGCAGGCGGATCTCGACCGATTCCCGGTTGTTGGCGGGGTTCCGCACGATAATCAGGGGGCCGCGTTCCAGGTCCGCGATGTTCTCGGTGTATCCATCGGCCTCCACCTGGATCAGCAGACGGTCGTTCTCAAAGAGAGTGGCTCCAAAGCCGCCGCCGAGCTTCGTGACGATGTTCTGTTCCGAGGTGCGGGTGCTGGGCCGGGCGGTGCGCAACCGCACACGCGCGCCGACGATGGGCTCGTTGGTGTCTGCGTCCTTCACCACGCCGTCCACGAAAGCGAACGGCGGGCGGGAGTCCCGGGGCGGGGGACGCCGCGTTGCCGGCTGTTGTGCGAGAACCCCGATGGCCGTGAAGAGCAGGAGGATGTACCTCATTAGCATCCATGACGATATTCCTCGCGTCTCCGTGCAAGTGCGGGTCGGTCTTGGGCGATAATGCAGGAAGTGTCGCCTGAACCGGCCAACGGCCATCGACGTATCCTGCGGACTGAAGAGATCTCCAAGACCTATCGCGGACGGCGTGTGGTGGATGGGGTGTCCGTGTCTGTCGAGAACGGCGAGGTGGTGGGATTGCTGGGTCCGAACGGGGCGGGGAAGACCACCTCGTTTTACATGATTGTCGGGTTGATCAGCCCGGATTCGGGCCGGATCGTACTGGACGATGCCGAAATTACCGACCTGGCGATGTACGAGCGGGCACGAGTCGGCATAAGTTACCTGCCGCAGGAACCCTCGGTGTTTCGGAAGCTGAGCGTCGAGGATAATCTGCTGGCGATTTTGGAGACGCTGCCGATCCCGTCGCGCGAGCGGCGCGAGAGGCTGGAATCGCTTCTGGAGCAGATGGGGTTGGAAAAAGTCCGCAAGAACAAGGGCTACATGCTCTCCGGCGGCGAGCGCCGGCGAGTGGAGATCGCCCGGTCGCTGGCGATTAACCCGCAGTTTTTGCTGCTGGACGAGCCTTTCTCCGGCATCGACCCGATTCAGGTACTCGAATTGCAAAGGATCATCTCTGATCTGAAGCGCAATGGTATCGGGATCCTGATCACGGACCACAACGTTCGCGAGACGCTGGCGGTGACGGATCGGGCGTACATCATCAACAATGGTCGAATCTTCCGGGCCGGCACACCCACGTCGCTGGCGATGGACCCCGAAGTACGGCGCATCTATCTGGGTGAAGCATTCGAATTGGGTTTGTAGCCCAGATGAGTGGAATCCTTGGTACCCTAGTGACTATCTAACGATGGCTGGAGGGCCGGATGTCGTCAACGGGAATGGGCACTGAAACAGTAGTATTTTGTACTGAATGCGGCTGCCAACAGGCGGTGTGCACTACGGCGAGCGGCCGGGTCCGTCCATGTCAGAACTGCGCTGCCGAACTCTGTTTTAAGTCTGAGATCCGGTGCCCGCACTGCGGCAAGTCCGTGGTTTGGGCTCCGGAAATGACGGAGTGCCCGCAATGCAAGTCTGGATTCGCGCCGGGCATTCCACTGAGACCGAAGCAGCCGCGGTCGCTTTCGAGAGTGTTGACTGGCGCTCTGGATGTCGCGAAGGCGAAGCACTGGGATTATCTGGAACTTGACGCGAGGCGGCGAGCGGATGAGTTGTATCGTGCCTGGGCCGAGCTCTCGCGGAACGAAGTGAACGTCGATGCGGCGGCTGGACCGAATTCCGCCATTCGGCCCGTTGTGGCGAAACGGGCTAAGCCGCCGACGCCGGGGAGCAGGCGCTGGGCTGTGTGGGTGGGGGTTTCAGTGGTGGCGATTCTGATGGCATGGGGTGGGGTGGCGGCATGGAGCTACATGACCAGGCAGGCCATCGAAGAGCGGCTGGCAGGACTGTCCAAGGCGAATCTGAAGGCGGATGTGCAAGCCGTGGGCCGCTTCTACGCGGGCACGCTGGTGCGCTTCCAGGACAGTTACGACGTGCCGCATGAGAAGGCTGTTCGGGCCGTGCGCCAGGCCTTCCGGGACTATCCGTTCGTCCTTAGTTTTGAGTACAAGGATCCGCGTTTCGAGAGTGTCTCGCTGGGAGAGGTCTCGCTGCTTGTGAACCAGGAATGGGAGTTCCGCGGCAACGAGATCTATTCCGGATCTGAGCGTCACCGCCTGATCTGGAGGCAGGAGGATGGCGAGTGGCGCATCGTTTCACAGGAACTGATCAAGACGAACTGGACCCGGAAGAGAGCGCCTCGCGCGGACGGATTGGGTGGTACTGCCGCGATTGGCGTACGGCAGTAGACCGGGGCCGTACGAAATGAGGCTGGACACAGCCGTCCCTTGCGTTATCATGAGGGCTAAATGGGACCGCTCTCGCCCAGACTGCAAATCTCGGTAAAACAATCGCAGATCCTCACCCCTGGGCTCGTCCAGATGGTCAAGGTACTGCAACTGAATCGCCTGGAGCTCCGCGACATGATCGCGGAGGAAATCGCGCAGAATCCAGTGTTGGAAGAAACCGGGGAATCCGGCGACGAGTTGACTCCGGCCGAAGTGCAGGCGCTGCTGGAAGCCGAGCGGGCGCCGGACCCTTCCGATGCGGAAGTGATGGCTGTGACGAAGGAGGCGACGGCAGGCACGTTTGAGGTGGAGGCCGAGTCTTACGACGGTCCTGAAACGGCCGACGCGACGCTTCCCTCAGCGGACTTCGACACGCAGGTTGAGACGGCGGCGGCGCAGTCTGAAGATCCGTTTGACCAGATCGATTTCGGATCCTACTTTGAGGATTGGATGGACCCGGGCTTCCGCTCGCCCGGTGCTGAAGATCCGGATAAGCCTTCATTTGAGACCTTTCTTTCCTCCCCCATCACTCTGACCAGCCACCTACGGCAGCAGTTGGCACTGCTGGTGATGGACCCGGAGGTGCGGGATGCGGCCGATGCCGTGATCGGGAATCTGGATGATACGGGGTATCTTTCGGTTCCGTTGGATGAGATTGCGGAGAGTGAAGGGTATTCGCTGGAGAATCTTGAGCGGGCGCTGGAAGAGGTTCAGTGTCTGGATCCCGCGGGCGTTGGCGCCCGGTCTCTGCAGGAGTGCCTGCTGTTGCAACTGGAGAGCCGAAACGGGCGGGACGGAGTGGCGTGGCAGATTGTTCGTGACCACCTGAAGCTGGTGGAGAGCAAGAGCGTGAGGGAACTGGCGCGGTTGCTGGGGCGGCCGATCGATCATGTTCAGACGGCGCTGGAAGTGATACGCCACCTCGATCCGAAGCCCGGCATCCGGTATTCGGGGCCGGGAGCGCGGCAGGTGGAGCCGGACGTCTACGTCTTCAAGGACGGAGACGATTACATCATTCAGATCAGCGACGACGACATGCCGCAACTGCGGTTGAACGGCAGCTACCGGAAACTGTTGGACCGCGAACAGGAGCCGGACAAGGACACTCGGAACTACATCAAAGAGAGGTTCCAATCGGCTCTCCAACTGATCCGGAACATTGAGCAGCGGAAGCAGACGATTTTAAAGGTATGCCACTCGATTGTGCGGCGGCAGACGGAGTTTCTGGAGCACGGCATCGATTATCTTCGGCCGATGATGATCAAAGAAATTGCCGAAGAGATAGGCGTGCATGCTTCTACAGTGAGCCGCGCCGTGGCTGGCAAATACGCGCACATGCCGCATGGCGTGTTCGAGTTGAGGTTTTTCTTTTCGGAGGCGGTGCAAGGCCCCTCCGGAGGCGGGATACCGCTACAGACATTGAAGCGTATGGTGAAGAAGATGATCGACGAAGAAAATGCGACGAAGCCTCTCACCGACGACCAGATTGCCGCGATGCTGCAGCAGCAGGGCATCCAGGTCACGCGCCGCACGGTAGCCAAATACCGTGAGGATCTAAAGATTCCCTCCACACACCACCGCCGCGAACGGAACTAGGCAGCCGGCTCGCAGCGTATTCCAGGTGTGCGGAGGAGAAAGGCAAGGCCATGAGAATCACCTTTACAGGGAAACAGGAAAAGCTGAACGCGTCACAGGAGCGCAAGCTCGCCATGGCGTTCGCCCGGCTCTCCAAACCTCTGGAGCAGAAGGGCGAGAAGGAGGCTCAGGTCATCTTGACCTCCGAACGGCACCTGCAAAACGCCGAGATTCGCCTGAACTACTACGACCATAAGTTAGTAGGGGCGGGTGCGGCGACGGACCAGTTCACCGCCGTGATGGACGCCGTGGAGAAGGTGGAGAAGCAGGCGATCAAGAACCGGAGCAAATGGCGTGAGGCCAAGCGGGACACGCCGGTGCGGGCTGCGCGCACAACTGGCGATGCCGTGGTGGTGCCGGTTGCCGAGGTGAAGGCGGAAAAAGGGGCGGGCAAGGTGAAGGCCAAAAAGGCGGCCAAGCCGCCGAAGCCCTCGAAGGTGGTTCAGGCGACAGCCAAGACGAATGGCAAGCCGATGACCATTGATGAAGCGATGCTGGCCATGGAAGATAACCGGGAGTACATGGTGTATCGGGACTCGGAGACGGACAAGGTGAGCGTTCTGATCCGCCGCCGGGACGGTAAAGTGGATCTGGTGGAAGCCTAAGTATGGCGGAACGGTCCCCGGAGTCCGAACTCGTCGTCATTACCGGACTCAGTGGTTCGGGCAAGGGGACCGTTCTCAAAAGCCTGGAGGATCACGGCTATTACGCCGTGGATAACCTGCCGCTCGATTTGATACCGAAGTTCGCGGAGCTCACTCGGGACTCGCCGAACATTCGCCGGGCGGCCTTGGTGGTGGACATCCGCGAAGGCGACAACCTGCTGCGGTTTCCGGAGGTGTACGCCAAGCTGAAGAAGAAGGTGCGGGCGCAGTTGCTGTTTGTCGATGCCGAGGACGACGTGCTGGTGCGGCGATACAGCGAGACTCGACGGCCGCACCCACTGGGAACCTCAAAGAGCGTACTACGGAGTGTGCAGGACGAGCGGCAGCAGTTGGAGGCGATCAGGGCGCTGGCCGACCATGTGATCTACACGTCGGCGATGAATGTGCACCAGTTGCGGAAGCGTGTTGGCGAGATCTTCGGGACTGTGGATGAAGCGAAGCTGCGGATCAGCGTAGTGAGCTTCGGGTTCCGGCACGGCGTGCCTCCGGAGAGCGACCTGGTCTTTGACGTCCGGTTCCTGCCCAATCCGAACTACATCCCGGAATTCAAGCACAAGACGGGCCGCCACGTGGGCGTGGCGCGCTACATCCGTGGATTTGCGCAGACAGGCGAGTTCCTGGAGCGGCTGACGAGTATGCTGCTCTTCCTCATGCCGCACTATGTGGCGGAGGGGAAGAGCTATCTGACTATCGCGATCGGCTGCACGGGCGGGCATCACCGGTCTGTGATGATGGCCGAAGAGATCACCAGGCGGCTGCAGAAGGCCGGCTACGCCAGCACTTGTTCGCACCGGGACATCGCGAAGAACTGAGCCGGTTCGGCTGGCGCGGGCAGGCCGTGAACGAGCCCTGCGGCGATGGCGCGAATGGATGCGGCCAAGGGAGTGTCGCCGGTGACTTCCGAATCCCTCGCTAGCTGGAGTCCCTGATAGCAGTCAGGCACCTTCCACTCCACGGCATGGTTGAGGACGATGCCGACATCGGTGGGTGTGAGTGGGGCGCGCGGGGTGTTGCGGTTCAAGGCCAGCCTGATATTGGCGGATGGAACGCCTGCGCCTGCGAGCAGACGCAGAGTGCGCTGCGCCATGTGGATGGCCGCGAGATCCGGCATGGCGGTGAGGACGATATCGGACAATTCCGGCGCGAGGGCGAGCGTCAGTTGGGAAGCGGCGCAGGGCAGGTCGAGAATAACCCAGTCGAAGTGTTCCGACGCTTCCGTAAGCCGGGCGCGGACGAGCGCGGGCGGCATCGGGCCCGTCGGCGGATCGATAGTGATGCCGTGCCAGGCCTCCCTCGGCTCCGCTTCGAGCACGTATTCAGGGTTCAGGTCCATCAAAAGGACGCTCTGGCCGGTGAGGCGCCGCAGGGCGCACGCGGTCTGCCGGGCGAGCGTAGAGGCGCCGGCGCCGGGTTTGACGGCGGTGAACCCGGCCACGCGAGCGGCGCCGGCAGGGCGTGCCGGGACTGGCTGAGCAGACCGCAGGCGGATCAGGCTGGCGGAGATCTCGGCCATCCGGATTGCCGTGGTTTGGGGGGCGATGTACTCAAACGCTCCGGCGCTCAGCAGTTCGAGCGCCTGCGGTGCCGATGGAGCTTCGGTAAAGGCAATAATCGGGCAAAGGGGGCTTAAAGACTGAAAATGGCGCAAAGTCTCAAGCGCTGGGGCGTGGTCATTGGCGTCGAGCAGAATGCACTCGGGGCTGGTGTGCGCGAAGAGTGCGGCCCAGCGTTGCGGGCCTGGGCGGGGTTCGAGCGCACAGAGAAGCTCGAATCCCGCCTCCTCCGTCAGGCGCGAGTGGAACTGCACGGCCCGTGAGCGATTGGGGGTGATCAGTACGGCTCGGAGACGATTCGTTTCCACGCACTTTCTAGAGCAATTCTGC
>CAYVDY010000369.1:0-7183 GCA_964450255.1 uncultured Candidatus Solibacter sp.
TTCCAGGATTCCTCATATGAGGCCGCCGGCACGTTCACACCCGTGAAGGCCGTCATGACATCGCCGGCGGCGGGTTCCACTCTGCCCGGCCCGTCCGTCTCGTTCCAGTGGAATGCCGGCAACGGCGTGTTGCGCTATTACCTCTTCATCGGAACGTGGCTGGGCGGCGATAATCTCTTCAGCCAGGACATGGTTACCAGCCAGTCCGCCAGTGTCACTACGCTTCCGGTGAATGGCAGCCTGCTGTACGTGCGGCTCTGGTCCTACATCAACGGCAGCTGGCAGTACAACGACTATACCTACTCCGCAAGCGGCGCCGCGCCGGTGCCGGTGAAAGCGGTGATGACGTCGCCGGCCCCCGGTTCCACCCTGACGGGCTCGACGGTGACGTTCCAGTGGACCAGCGGGACGGCGGTGCAGCGCTACTACCTGTTTGTGGGCACCTCTGTTGGCAACAACGACATTTCGGGAAGCGACCAGTCGCTGAACCTCTCGGCGGCGGTGTCCGGGCTCCCGGTGAATGGCAAGGTTCTCTATGTACGGCTCTGGTCGTACATCGATGGTGCATGGAAGTACAATGACTACTCGTACCGCGCCGCGGGACAGTAGTATGCCTCTTCAACTTGAGGGTGCGGCTGGACTAATGCCCGGCCGCTTTTCTTTGTGCCGGCCCCACCACGCCCCCTGCTTCCCGCCAAACCACCAGATCAGGCCCATCAGCGCCGTGTTCTGCTCCCGCTTCCGCGCCTCTGGATTCCGAGTCGCAAAGTACGCCGTGCTCGCCCCGTCCCGCCGGTACTCCCAGCGCATCTGGAAACCCCTCGTCACGTCCAGCGTCGCCGTCGCCGTCGTGTCCAGCAGCCTCTGGCTCACCCCGCTGAACAGCCCCCGGCATCGTCCAGATAGGCCGCCCGCCCCGCCAGGCTGAATCGCGGATGGAACCGGTATCGCACATACCCCGCGCCGCCCGCCGCCGTCTTCGCCGCCCCCCATGGCTCCACCCGTGAAACCACGTAGTCCACCTGCGCCGCCAGCGTCAAACGCTCACTCGCTTCCCACGTCGCATAGCCCTCCATATAGTGCGTGCGCCCGCGCGGCGTCCGCCCGTCCTCCATCCTCTGCTCCTGCCCGTTAAAGTAGTTCAGTCCGCCCGCGAGCCCCCGCGCCGGCGTGAACCGCAGCAGCACCGCCTGGCTCTTGAACCCGTTGAAGTCCTCCGTCTGATTCGCCCCGTTCGTCAGCCAGTAGCTCGCCTCCAACTTGTCCGTCACCGGGTAACTCGCCCGCATACCCATGTGGTAGTACGGGAACAGATTAAAGAAATAAGACCGCGAATAGTTGAACTGGTCCTTCGTGTAGTTGCTCTCCAGCCCAAAGGTATTCGCCCACTTCCCGAAATCCACCGTCAACCCACTCCCCACCGGAGCCACATATGTCCCATAGGCCTGAAAGATGTGTCGGTACACCTCGGGCCGGCGCTCATTGGCCGCAGAGCCCTGCAGCGTCTCCGTCGCCTGCCCGAACATCAGGTCCAACCGCGCGCCCACCCTCCTGCCCTTCGCCACGTCCGGCGCCCGTTCGACAATCAAGCCTGCCTGGTTCAGCCCGAACCCGTTGCTCGATACATCGTAAGCGCGCAGCGCATTTGTCCCGCTCGCCGGACGGTTGAAGTTGTACCCGTAGTAGCCGTCGAAGCCGACATTCACCGTCAATCCGTCCGGCAGTCGCGCCGCCTCGGTGCTCGGCGCCAGGACCACTGGCACCGGCGCAGTCGCCGCTGGCGTTGCCGCCGCCGGTAAGATCTTCGCCGCCGCCTCCAGCACGGAAAGCCGCCGTTCCAGCTTCTCGATGCGTTCCAGCATCGCCCGCTCCCGCTCCGTCCACTCCGCCTGCCCAAACGCGCAAGCCGCAATGAAGAGAACTGACGCAAACTTCATCGTTACTCCAATTGACTGCTCCAACGCCTCATTCAGCAAAACAACGCGTACCACCGCCTCGCCGGTCCAGTTTCCCTGATTACTCAAACCGCCGCACCACCGGCAGCACAATCGCACTCGGCCGATCCGGCGTATGCCAGATCGTCTGCCGGGCGGTCCGCGGCTTCGTCCCCTTGCCCAGCGGATCCCCCGTGTTCAGGTTGCGGTCGAACTGCGGGAAGTCGCTCGACGTGATGTCCACTCGAATCCTGTGCCCCGGCTGGAACACCACCGCCGTGCCCACCATGTCCACCATGAACTCGTACGCTTTGCCCGGTTCCAGCAACTCCGCTTTGTCCAACCCATGCCGGAATCGCGCGCGCAGAATCCCCTCCGCCATCGGATACGCCTTGCCGTCGGGGAACACGTCGATCAGCTTCACCATCCAGTCCGTGTCGCGCCCGTCCGTGCTCGCAAACAACCTCATCTTCACCGGACCGCCAATCGTCACCGCTTCGCTCAGCGCGTCGCCTTGAAACCGCACGATGTCCTTTCGTCCGTCCAGCGCTCCCTGATCCACCGGACCTGCCACCGTCGGAGCGCCGCAGCAGTTGTTGCCGCCCGTCGTCGGCACCGGATCGTTCGGATCGTACTGGTAGCTCGTGCTCGACTCAGTCTTCGGCGCCTCGCGCGACAGCTTCCCTCCGCCGTTCAAATACCACGGCTCGTACTCCGTGCCTGGCACTGGCCAGTTCTCCTCACCCCGCCAGCGGTTGATCCCCATGTAGAAGATCTGCACCGGCGCCTCTTTCTCCAGTCCGTTGCTCACCCCTTTCAGTTGCCACTCGTGCCAGCGCCGCTCATAGTCCACCAGCTTCCTCGCCGCATCGGGCCCGAAATGCAACTCGCCGTACTTCCGGCTCGGACCATGCCCCCACGGACCAATCACCATCCGGCTCTCCATCCGCGCCTTCTCCGTTGCGCCGTTCTGCCGCACTCCCACATAGCCGTTGATCGTCCCCGCCAGGAAAATGTCGAACCACCCGCCCTGCGTGTGGACCGGAACCCGGATGTCGCGGAAACGCTCCTCGTCGCTGATCGCCTTCCAATAGGAGTCGTAGCTCTCGTGAGCCACCCAATCCCGCCAGTGCTGCACCGGATGGGAGAGCGCCGCCACGTCCATCGTCTCCAGCGGCAGGTGCATCAGCAGACTCTCATACCGCAGCTCCGGCGCCGCATCCTTGCCGGTGAAATACCACTGTGGCTGCATGATGCGGAACGGCATCCGCACCACGCCCCACCCGAAGTTGAAGCTCAGCCGGAACGCCCCCCCGTGGGATATCCAGTTGCTGTACAGATTCGTCGAAGCCACCGCGGGAAACATCGCCACCAGGCTCGGCGGCTTCTGCGAACCCGCCGCCCATTGCACATGGCCCAGGTAACTCCCCCCCTGCGTCGCGACCCTTCCGCTGGACCACGCCTGCTTCGCCGCCCACTCGATCACGTCATACCCGTCCTTGGCCTCCGCCCGGAACGGATCCCATCTCCCCTCGCTCTCGTACCGCCCGCGGCAGTCCGTGTTCACCACGGCATAGCCCATCCGCGCCAGCGTGATCAGGTTGTCGTGCACGCCCGTCGCCTCGCGCTGCACTCCATACGGAGTCCTCACCACAATCGTCGGGAATTTGCCCGCCCGCGCCGGACGGTAAACATCCGCATAGAGCGCCACGCCATCCCTCATCGGGATCGCCCGGTGGTGATCGATCAGGATCTTCTCGAACTGCGGCTCCGCCGCCATCAGCCCGGCCGCCATGGCCGGCAAGAGACACGCCTGCAATAGAGAGTTGTGACGCAACACCGGACATCTCCTTCGTCTGTCCAGCCTATCGCTGTTTCACCGGCGCCACCACGAACATGCGCCAGAGGCGGATGGGGCTGAAGCTGCTGCTCTCACGCAGCCGTCGGCCCGTCAGCCCTTTAGCAACCCCGGCCGGCTCCCATGCACCTTCAAAATCAGCTCCCCAAACATCGTATTCGCCCAGGCAAACCACTTCCGCGTGAACCGCGCCGGATCGTCCTTATGAAAGGACTCATGCATAAACCCGGTGCCGGCGTGCGTCGCCTTCAACCCAGCCAGACACCCGGCAATCTCACCATCGTCCTCGCTCGTGATCGCCTGAATGATCAACCCCAACGGCCAGATCATATCCAGACCGCTATGCGGCCCGCCCAGCCCTTTGCCCGCGCGCCCGCTGTAGTAATACATGTTGTCGTCGCTCAGCACAAACCGCCGAGTATTCCGGTAAATCGCGTCGCTATTCGCGCAACACCCCAGATACGAAAGCGACATCAGGCTCGGCACATTAGCGTCGTCCATCAGGACTCGCCCGCCGTATCCATCCACCTCGTAGGCGTAGATCCGCCCGTGCCGCGCATGATCGACCACCGCATTGGCCGCGATCGCCTGCTCCAACTCCTGCGCGAACGCAGTGCACTCCCCGGCAAACCCCCTGTCGCCGAGCACGCTGCTGTGGATCTCGGCCAGTTGCTCCAGCGCCTGCTGCGCGAATAAATTCGAAGGCACCAGGTAAGGAAACAGGCAGGCATCATCGGAAGGCCGGAATCCGGAACGGATCAGCCCGCAAGGCCGCGCCGGGTTGCCATACCCTCCATTCGGCAGCGTATCGGAAGCTACCGGCGAGCTCCGCTGAAACCTATACGGTCCTTGCCCTTTCATCCGCTGCTGTTCCCGGAACGTCTTCACCGTGAGCACCGCCGCCTGCCGCCACGCCGCGTCGAAGCACGCTGCATCCCCGGTCGCCTTCCAGTACCCGTGCGCCAGCCGCACGGGGAAGCACAGCGAGTCGATCTCCCACTTGCGTTCGTGCAACTCAGGCTTCATCGCCGTCAGATCTTTAGCCCACGGACTCCCGCTCGGCCCGTCATTGAAAGCGTTGGCGTAAGGGTCAATCAGAATGCACTTCGTCTGCCGCCGCACCACCCCGGTCAGCAGCCGTCTCAGCCGCGCGTCCTCTTTGGCCAACGGCAGATAGGGCCAAACCTGCGCGCACGAGTCCCGCAGCCACATCGCCGGAATATCCCCCGTAATGACAAAGGTATCCGGCTGCCCGTCGATCTCCCGGTACTGCACCGTCGTATCGAGCGTATTCGGAAAGCAGTTCTCGAACATCCACGCCAACTCCGGATCCGCGATGGAGCGCTTCACCGAAGCGATGGTCGCCTCCACCGCCTCGCTGACAAATGCCCGCCGGGCCGGTGCCGGCCGCTGGCTGACTGGAACCGGAGAAGGAGCCGCGTAAGCCGCCGCGGCAGCAGTGGACGAAGTGAGGAAGGTACGTCTGGAGAGCATAATGGCACCTCCATTCTATGGACTCTGAGCAGGGAGGGGAACTACGGCTAGCGTTGCAGGCCAGGACGTCTGTCCATGTTCGTTTCATCCCGCCCGCGCCGCACTTCGTACATCTCCCGATGAACCGCCTTGGCGGCTTCCACCATCTCCGGATACGGCGTGTCCGTCACCGTCGTGAACCCGATGTTATAGTTCTCCCCATCCAGCGTGCGTCCCGTCAGCGGCTGATCGGCGTACTGGAACCAGTGCGCGCCCACAAACGCCGGATGCTCCAGGACGCTTCGCAGATACTCGCGATACATCGCCGCCCGGTCTTCCTGATCCCGCGCGGCCACCAATCCGGTGTGGAACATCCCGCGATCCAGCGCGCCGAAATGAAACTCGCCGATGAGGCACGGCTTGTCCAGCTCATTCACCCACGCCCAGCCATCCGGCGCCAATCGGCGCTGATAAATGTTGAAGCTGACAACATCGGAATACTCGGCGGCCGCGTCCACAACCTCCCGCGAGTAGCTGCTGAACCGCGCGCCCAGATACAAATGATCCGGATCGGCAGCCTTCACCGCGTTCCGCACCGCCTCGAAGTACCGCCGCGCAAACAGCGAGAGCAGCTCCGACAGATCCCCCCGCGCCGCTGCGCTGAACGGCGCCTTCGGCGTATCCACGCCGTCCCACCCCGCGAACGTCGTGCCCCACGTGCTGTTCAGTGCGCCGATCTCCGCGTACTTCGCGCGTAGCCGCTCCAGCAGGAACTCCCGCGCGGGAAACGGATTTTGCTTGCGGCCCAACACTGCCAGAGGAATCTGAAAATGGGTCGCATCGGTCGCAGCCGATCCCCAGGGCAGCTCGTTGTCCACAAAGTGGCCCACACACCACGGGTCGCCGATGGCGCCCTTAAAATCGCGCGCCAGTTGGGCGCTGACCGCCGCGCCGAACCGCGCATCGAAAGGGTCGCCCATGCCGCTCGATCCAAGCGTGATCCACGCGAAGTTCCCGCCGTAATGCGTCGTGGTCACGTAAGGAACGCCACGCCCACGCAGCGAACTGTCGCTCCAGTTCGCAACGGTGTTGAAACCCCAGGCGCGGTAGCGCGCCGTGGTCATCTCCCGCCATCGCTCCATCCAGTCGTCGCCATATTTGCGGTGCAGGTTCGCGCTATGGAAGTCGTAGGTGAACCCGCTGCTCACTGGACCCTGACTCGACGTCGCCCGCCCGTGATACACCGCCAGCGGATCGCCCTCACCCGGTAGCCAGGTAAACATGGACTCGCGCCCGGTGACGAAAGTCGGCTGCGATGGCCGCGTCGCATCGAACCCCGTCGAAAAGAACACCGAGCCATGCGGCGTCACCAGCCACCATTTGCCGTCCACCTTATCGGTCCGGAAGAATCCGGTACCCTCCAGCCGCGGGCCGTCTGCCCAACCGCCGAATTCATCGAGCCCGGGGAGTTCGGGGGCGGCTTCCATCGCCGCCGCCTCCTCCATCCGGCGCGACTCGAATTCTTCGTCCGAGTACAGCTTCCCCGGCCAATCCGCCCCCGTGTACTGGCCGTAGCCATCGATGATTCCTTCCAGTGAACGTCCCTCGCGAAAGCGGACGTGATCGACGATCAGGGCGCGCTCCGTCGGCGGGCCGTTGAGGAAAATCTGGAACTGCACGATGTGCGACGTGTCGAGCGCCCAACTCCCGTTCGACCCAAGGCTGCGCGTTCCGCTCCACACCGGCAAACCGCGCATGCCGTAACTCATCGCGTTGACGGCGCTCAGCGGGAACGCAAAAGTCTGCCGTTCGCCGCCCTGGAGAGTGCCCGAGCCGGTGCGGCAGTACCTCGTGCCATCGGCGCGGAAGTCGTCGTCCACGCGAAGGTAGATGACGTCCACCCGCTTCAGTCCGGCCG
>CAYVDY010000370.1:0-7181 GCA_964450255.1 uncultured Candidatus Solibacter sp.
AGAATGTGTCGACCTGGTGCCCCCTCTGGCTGAGGCGCTCCGTGCGCAAGGTATACAGGTGTGGGGCTGGCAGTACATTTATGGGTTTGAACCCGCCCGCGAGGCTCAAATAGCCGTCCGCCGCATCCGCGAGGTGGGACTGGATGGGGTCGTCATCGACGCCGAGACAGAACACTAGCAGCCCAAGCGGGTCGAAGCCACCCGGCGGCGCGCCGAAGACCCGCCCTGCGCGCCCTCGCCCGTGTCCACCCGGGTCAGATCATTCACCGGCGGCACGCCGTAGACGCACGTCAGGTAGTTCATCACCTTGGCCCGCGCCTCGCCATACGCCCGCGCCAGGCTCTGCCTCTCACCCTCAAACCAGACGTCCGTCGTCACGCCCTCCGCGGCCACCTTCTGCGCCGTCCCCCGCACCACTGCCACGCTCCCGGGGAAGCCCGCCGTTCCAAACTTGTATACCGTCCCGTTCGGCCCCGTCACCGGCAGCCCGCTCGTCACCACCTGGAAACCGCTGGGCACACTCACACCCAGGTCCATCGTGTAGCGGTCCGTCGTGTAGCCGCTCACCGGGAACCAGCGCGCCGGATAAAGCAGATAGGCATGATCAGACGTGATCGCCGCAAAGCGCAGGCCCAGCACGGGCCCCTCTTCCTCCCCCGTCAAACGCCCGCTGTAGTTGAAGGTGATGGTCGCCGCCGTGCCCTTCACCAGAGGCTGCGGGAAGTTCACCCTTACCGTGTGCCCCTCGATTGTTCGCTGCGTCGAAAGAGTTGCGCCCGCGGAGTCCGTCACCGTCGTCAGATTGAGTGCGTTGTTGAGCTCGAAGGTCGCCGTTGTAACACGGTCCTCCTGTGGCGTAAAGGTCACCTGCGTCGCCGCCGTCAGAGTCTGCTGCGAGGGATCGATCCGGGCTTCGATCTTGTAAGACTCCACATCCAGGCCCGCCCGCCGGTCCTGTCCCATCAGCGCCGCCACCAGCCAAACACTCAACAACATCAATCTTTTCATCGTGCTTCCTTATTCATTGACGCCGCAACACGCCGCGCGGATTCTTCAAACGGGTCATGACCCGCTTCCAGAGCCCGCCGCACCTCACCCAGATCGCGTCTCATTCGCGCCGCCGCCTCCGGCGACTCCAGCAGAACCAGCGCTTCCCGCGCCAGCGCTTCCCCCGTCATATCGTCCTGCATCAGTTCCGCCGCAATCCGCCGCTCGGCAACCAGGTTCACCATCGAATAGAACGGCACGTTCACCAGCATCCGCCCCAAAGCCCACGAGATCGCCGTCACCTTGTAGAACGTCACCAAAGGAGCGCCCAGCAGCGCCGCC
This sequence comes from uncultured Candidatus Solibacter sp., assembly GCA_964450255.1. GTDB lineage: Bacteria > Acidobacteriota > Terriglobia > Bryobacterales > Bryobacteraceae > Paludibaculum. The sequence goes on from CAYVDY010000370.1 coordinate 1,330, forward strand.
TCAATCGTCACCGTCCCGCTGGCCGCCAGCGTCACGTCCGCATGGCCCATCACGTCCCAGGTCTCGCCCTCAATCCGCGTCACCCCATCCAGGCTCGCCGCGCCAAACCGCTCCGCCGTGCCCGCCGGAGTCGCCAGCAGAAACGTGCACGCCCGCGCCGCCGAAATCCGCGCCACGGCATCCTGCAAGACAGGCAGATGCCGCCCCACCTCGCCCCGCCGGCTCCCCGGACACAAAGCGATCACCGGCCGGTCCCCCGCGATCCCGTACTTGGCGAAAAACTCCGCGCGGCTGTACCGCGGCCGTACCACTCCGGCCAGCGGATGCCCAATATAGTGCGCGTTGACGCCACGGTCACGGAAGAACTTCTCCTCGAAGGGAAAGATGCAGTGCAACTCCGTCACGTTTCTCCGGATTTGCCGCGTCCGCCCCTCGCGCCACGCCCAGGCCTGCGGAGCAACGAGATAGAACACCGGAATACCCCTCTTCCGCAGTTGCTTCGCCAGCCGCAGATGGAAGTCCGGGCTATCCGTCAAAATCGCGAAATCCGGCCGCTCCCGGTCCGCCGCCGCAATCAGTTTCCGGTATTCCCCATAGATCCGCGGGATATGGTGCAGCACCTCCACCAGCCCCACCACCGACAAACTCGCCGCGTCCACCACCGTCCGCACGCCCGCCGCCCGCATCTCCACACCCGTGCACCCAAAAAACTCCCCGTCCATCCCCATGGCCCGCAGCGCCGTCACCACGCCCGCCGCATAGCGGTCGCCCGACGACTCCCCGGCCGATACCAGCACTTTCCACGACACCCCTCCCAGTCTAGTGAATTCGAGAACCCTCCATCCCACTCCAGTTCCACCCCCACCGCCGCCACCCACCGCCACCAACTACCGCCCCCCCCCGCATCTGCGCCGCGACCAAAGGGAGCGGTCCGACCTGCGATACATTGGACCTGGCCCATCCCGGAAATCCAACCCACCCCGTGACCTACCTCATCACCTTCACCTGCTACGGTACCCACCTCCACGGCCACGAGTCCGGCTCCGTCGACCGCACCCGCCGCCTGTCCGGCAGCCGCCCCATCCCTCCAGACCCAAACCGCATCCGCGCCTCGGAGCGCCGGATGAACCAGCCTCCATACACAATGGATCAAGCCCGCCGCACCGTCGTCCTCTCCACCATCCAAGACCGCTGCGCGGCAAATCACTGGACCCTTCTGGCCGCACACGTCCGCACCAATCATGTCCACATCGTGCTGGCAGCCGACAGTCCACCAGCCAGAATCATGAACGACCTCAAATCCTACGCCAGCCGCACCCTGAACTCCGCCAACCTGGACGAACCCACTCGAACGCGTTGGACCAGACACGGCAGTACCCGTTGGTTCTGGCAGCCCACCAGCGTCCAGACGGCCATCCGCTACGTCATCGACCAGCAGGGCGAGCCAATGGCGGCATTCGAAGCGACGCCTGCAGAATAGCCCCCCATTCACCCGGTCCGGCGCACCCGCTCTGCTAGACTGGAGTTGCCACAGAAGATGCCCGCGCCTATTTCGCAGCCACCCAGCCTCCGCCTCGGCCAGTTCGCAGACCGCATTCGCAGCGAGATGATCCCGCTCGTCAAGCCGTTCTGCTACTACTCCGCCGCCGCTACCCTCACGGACGACGACCGCCGCGAATACCTCGATGAGCCCGTGGCCGCCCTACCCCCCTCCATCGCCACACGCCTCCCCGAAATCTCCATCCTCCTGGTCCCCTATCTCCGCAAAGACGACCTCGCCAAGGCGCCCACCACCGCCGAACCCCTCGTCGCCACCCACAAGCCGAAAGACGCCGACTCCATCTCCTACGGCCTCTCCGTCAGCGGCGCCTCCGCCGTCCTCGCCTTCGCCACCAAAGACACCGAAGTCGCCGATTGCCACTACCGCTTCTATCGCGCCATCGCCGAAATGGTCGCCGCTAAGAACGGCAAAGATATCCCCCCGGCCTTCATCGACCTGCTCCGCGAGGAACTCCAGCGCGGCGCCCACGGCGAAGTGGATGAGATCGCCTGGCGCATGAAAACCGAACTCGACGAGAAAGACCGTGAAAGCGTCCGTCCCACCAAACGCTTCCGCGAGTATATCCGCCAAAGCTTCATCGACACGCTCACGCTCTATATGCACGGCATCTGTTGCGACATCGACGTCGAAACCGGCCCCCGTCAGTTGCCCTCCAACCTCCTCCGCAAACGCCTCAAGTTCCTCAAGGAAACCTACCCCGCTCCGCACGGATACGCCGTCTTCCCGGAAGACCTCTAGTCGCCGCCTCAACTTTACAACATAAAGTACTTGACGAACGAGAGAGCTCGTGGTCTAATTGCAGTCGTGGGACAAGTAGAACCGATCCGCATGACGGATCATGCTCTCGAAAACCTGAAGTACATCCGCACCGCCATGGAACGGGCCACTTCCTTCACGGCCGTCCCCGGCCTGGGCGGCATGATCATGGGCGCCACTGCGCTGCCCGCCGCCTGGTTCGCCGCCCGTCAGGCCACGCCGCTAGCCTGGCTCACCGTCTGGCTCACCGAACTCATCCTCGCCGTCGCCATCGGCTCCCTGGCCATGGTCCACAAGGCCAACCGCTCCGGCGCCCCCATTTGGAACGAGGCCGGCCGCAAGTTCGTCCTCAGCTTCGCCCCGCCCATCCTCGCCGGCGCGCTGCTCACCTGGCCGCTCTTTCAGGCCGGCCTGTTCCACACCGTCGCCGCCGCCTGGCTGATGCTCTACGGTGTCGCCGTCATCGCCGGTGGAGCTTTCTCCGTTCGCATCGTGCCGGCCATGGGACTCTGCTATTTCGCCCTCGGCATCGTTACTTTGATGGCCCCGCCAGGCCTCCGAGACCTCCCTCTCGCCGCCGGCTTCGGCGGGCTCCATCTCGTCTTTGGATTCTGGATCTATAGGAGTTACGGTGGCTAAACCAGCACGCAAATCGCAGCCGGGGGAAGATATCCGTCTCGCCTCCGTGCAGAAGGACATCCCGCAACTCGACCGCCTCATCCACGAGAAGCTCCGCCTCGGCATCGTCAGCGCCCTCGCCGCCGCGCAGTCGCTCACGTTCACGGATCTGAAGAAACTGCTCGAAACCACCGATGGTAATCTCAGCGTCCACGCGCGCAAGCTCGAAGACGCAGGTTACATCGCATACGAAAAGTCGTTCGAAGGCCGCATGCCCAAGACGGAATACAAACTCACCAGAGAGGGCCGAGCTGCTCTCAATCGCTATCTCGATCACATGGAGGCGCTGGTCCACGCCATGCGGAGCCCCCATGCTTAACGCCGCGGCTCAGGGCCTCCACGTCGCCCTCATCATGGATGGCAACGGCCGCTGGGCTCAGTCCCGCGGCTGGCCCCGCCTCGCCGGCCACCGCGCCGGCGCCGAAACCGTCCGCCGCATCGTCGAGGCCGCCCCGGGGCTCGGCGTCGCCACCCTGACGCTCTACGCCTTCTCCGCCGATAACTGGAAACGCCCCTCCACCGAGATCTCCGGCCTCTTCCGCCTCTTCGCCCGCTACATGAAGCAGGAGACCGTCAGGCTCCGCGAGCAGGGTGTCCGCTTCCAGGTCATCGGCCGCCGCGACCGCCTCCCCGGCCCCCTCGTCTCCCTCATCGAAGAGACCGAACAGGCAACCAGCGACGGCGCCAAACTTCTCCTGCGTGTCGCCGTCGATTACTCCTCCCGCCAGGCCATCCTCGACGCCGCCGCCAACGGAGCCAGCACCCGCGAGGACTTCGCCCGAAAACTCGGCCCCGACGTCGATCTCCTCATCCGCACCAGCGGCGAGCAGCGCCTCAGCGACTTCCTCCTCTGGGAGTGCGCCTACGCCGAGTTCCACTTCGCCGACGTCCATTGGCCCGATTTCAACGCCGTCGGCCTCCGCGAAGCTCTCAACGAATTCCACTCCCGCCAGCGCCGCTTCGGCGCCGTCACCCCCACACGCCTCCAGGCACTGCGCTAGAATCGCCCGCCCCGGCGATACGGCGCAAAAAACTTGCCCCCGTTTCCGAGCCGCGCGCGTCAGCAAGCGGTCCTCCGCAATCACTTCCGAGCCGGAGGAGGCGATCGGTAAACACAGCGCCGTCAGGTGAATGGAATCGGCCGCCAGCCGGATACGAAGAAGCAGCGGCGATCTACGGAGAGCACCTGGCTCAATCTGGTGTGGCTCCTGCAAAAACAGCGGCAGTTCAAAATGACCCTCGTGGATTACACACTACCCGCGAGGACTTCGCCCGCAGACTCGGCCCCAACATCCATCTCCTCATCCGCACTAGCGGCGAGCAGCACCTCACCGGCTTCCTCCTCCGGGAGTGCGCCAACGCCGAATTCCACTCCCGCCATCCCCGCTTCGCCGCCGTCGTCCCCACACACCTCCAGGCACTGCGATAGAATCGGCCCAGTATGAAACGCCGTAGCTTCGTCGCAGCCGCCGCCGCGGCTCCCCTTATCTCTACCACTATGCAAGCCCAAACCAAATCCCCCGTCATCATCGAAATGCGTTGGTTCCGCTGCCGGAACACGATGGACAACCAGCGCGCCAAACTCGGCGATTTCCTCGGGAAAACGCTCGTTCCCGCGCTCAAGAGCGCCGGCGCCGGACCCGTCGGCCTCTTCCAGACTTCCGTCGGCAACGAATCGCCTTCGGTCTTGCTGGTCGTCGAACATGCTTCCGCCACGGCGTTCGATCAGTGCTGGAAGAAGGTCACCGTCATCGAGGGCGCGGACTTGCCGTTCCAGCGCATGGAAGTCCAACTCCTGCGCGGCTTCCCGCGCTTCTCAACAATCGAAGTCCCGCCTGCCCCGACGGCCGGCAGCCGCATCTTCGAGCTGCGCACCTATGAATCCAACACGCCCACGTCGCTGGCGAAGAAGATCGATATGTTCGAAAAGGGCGAGATCGACATCTTCCGCAAGTACGGCCTGCTGCCCGTCTTCTTCGGCGAGATGATCGCCGGTCCGCGCATGCCGAACCTCACCTACATGGTGGCCTTCGACAACTTCGCTGCCCGCGAAGCGAATTGGAAAGCCTTCGGCGGCAGCCCCGAATGGGGCAAGATGCGGAGCACGCCCGGCTGGGCCGACGGCCAGATCGTTTCCAACATCTCCAACCAGATCCTTACGCCGATTGCTGGCTCGGAGATCCGCTAACCGGCCGCACGCGCAGCAGTAACAAGGCCGCGCAGAACAGCAATACCGCTGAGATTTGCAGGGCGGCGCTCAACCCGAGCGTCGCCTTCAATCCCCCCGCCGCCGCCGTCATGATCCCGCCCACAATCGTCGACGCGAAGTTCAGCACTCCATAGCCCGTGGCGCGAAGCTGCGGCCTCGTCACCTGGCACACCACCGGCATCAGGTTGCAGTCGAAGAAGCCCCGGCCCAAGCCGAACACCAGCATCCCCGCCACCAGCACCAGCCGCGAGTCCGCGATCGCGATTCCGAACAATGCGGGCGCCGCCATCGAGAATCCAATCCACTGCGTCAATACCCTGCCCCGCTCGTTCTTCCGGCTCCATCGATCCGCCATCCAGCCGCCAATCAGAATGCCCGCCACGCTCGCGATCTGAATGTAGAAGGTGGCCGTGAATCCCGCGTCGGTCAGGCTCATCTTGAACCGCTCAAACAGAAACAGCGGCATCCAGGCGTAGATGATGAAGTAGGCCATCGCGCCCATAGTGTTCGCTGCCAGCACCCAGCGAAATCCGCTTGTTCGCAACAGCTCCAGCAGCGACGGGCCAAAGCTCGTCTTCAGCATTTCGCCACGCTCTGAAGTGGGGGGCGACTTCAACAGGAACAGCAGCACCACCGCATACCCCACGC
>CAYVDY010000371.1:0-7175 GCA_964450255.1 uncultured Candidatus Solibacter sp.
TGATTCTTCAGGACTTAGGAGACTCGCACGCCCTGAACTGCGAAAGTCGGGCTAGTCGAACTAGCCAACGCCGGCCTCCGCGTGATCGTCCTGGAAGCCTGGCCCGCTGCCTCAGTCGACGCCCGGGACGATGACCCCGTCCGCCGCCTCAAGTCCGCCAGAAACATCGTTCTCACCACTACCGCCGAGCTGCCCGCCCATATCGACCAACGCAACATCCGGCTCAGCCAGCCGAGCCCGTCTCTCGTCGCCGCCCTCCGCGCCGGCAAGGACCATCAATGGCTCCTCCTCCACAACCGCTCCCTCCACGCGGACGTATCCACCACCGTCCAACTCCGCGAGTCGCCCCCGCACGCTTCGCTCCTCGATCTCCGCACCGGACAGCGCCTCGCCGTCAAATATCAGAGCGCCATCGACGTCAAAATCCCACCCTACGGCCTCTGGGCTCTCCACCTGACCCCCACCCAGCCGCAAGTTAACCGCGTCCCGAACTTCCGTGCCTCCCAACCCATCCCGTCCGCCTGGGAGATCAGCAAGGCCACTGACGACACCGCCGAAACCTTCGAGCACATCACCTCCCGAACCACGTTGGAGGACTGGCGCAACTGGTCCGGCCTGGCCGCCTACGCCGGCACACTCCGCTACCGATCCACATTCAATCTGAACGAACTCCGCGGCGCCATCGCCCTCGACGCCGGCCGCGTCGAAGAAGTAGCCGATCTCTTCGTCAATGGCCAGCGCCTGGGCCCCCGCCTCCACCCGCCCTACCGGTGGGACATCACCTCGGCCGTCAAACCCGGCCGCAACGAACTCTGGCTAGACGTCACCAACACCGCCTTCGCCAAATGGCCCGACAGTTTCTCCCACGGAGACGCCGCAAGCGGCCTCATCGGCCCAGTAAAGATACTCCGCGAAACCCCGTAATTGGGATACCCGCAGCTCCCCTACTTCGTCGTGCTGGCCTCCGTGCTGCTCCCCGCCGAAGACCCGCCAGTGTTGATGGCTCTAACTCGGAACCCGTACGTCGTCAACCGCCTCAGTCCGCTGCTGACGTAAGTGGTCGTGTTACTGGGTAGCGTGGCCACGACAGCAAAATCCACGCAACCCGCCCCGGTGCACCGCTCCACCACGAAGTTCGCCTCATTGTCGGATTGATCCACCCATCCCAGGCTCACGCTGGTGCGCGTCGGACCGGTTGCTGTCAGTTTGGTTGGCGCATCGGGAGCCGCCTCCGTCGGCGGCGCCGCCCCGCAGTTCATGGCCGCCAGGTCCGCCCGGATCCGCCCGAAGCCGAATGTAGTATCGGGCCCGGTTGCGCCCAGATCCAGCGCCGTCTGCTGCATCCGCAGCCGGACATCGTCGTTATTGACGACGTTGTCTCCGTTCTGGTCCCCCAGCCCGCAGCCGAAAAGCAGCGCCGCCAGGCCAGCCACGTGCGGCGCCGCCATCGACGTGCCACTCTCATTGGCATAAGCACTGCCCGGATATGTCGACTGAATATTCACGCCGGGCGCAGCCAGTTCAACCCCTGTTCCACGGCAGGAAAAACTCGCCGCCTTGTCGCGCGAATCGGTCGCGCCCACCGCGATCACGGAGGCGTACGCGGCCGGGTAGAACACGGTGTTGCAGGTGGCCGAATATGTGGCGTTCCCGGCGGCGCCAACGTGCAGCATGCCGGCACTTGCGGAATTGTCGAACGCTGCCTGGACCAGCTCTCCAAGGCCGCCAGTCGTGCCGTAGCTGTTGTTGGTAATCCTTCCACCGGCGTCCTTGCATCGCTGCAGCGCCTCGATGGCGTCGTCTATGTAGCCGCTGCCCTCCGCATCGAGAATCTTATACGCGAGAATCTGCGCCTGTGGCGCAACGCCAATTACCCCCAGGCCATTGGCCATCGCGGCAATCGTCCCGGCGACGTGCGTGCCGTGGCCGTTGTCGTCGATCGGATCGCTGCCGGGACTGACGAAATTGTACCCGCCCGCGTAATTGAGGTGCAGGTCCTCGTGGTTCTTGTCGATCCCCGTGTCGAGCACGCAGACCTTGACGCCGTACCCCCGGTTGCCTCCAGCATGAACCGTCGCGGCATTGATCTTATTCACGCCCCACGAACTGTCATACTCATCCCGCCCCAGCGCGAAGATTCGCACATCCGGCTCGATCACGCTCACCGCGGGATGATTGCGCAGCCCCGCAATCGCACTCGCCGGCAGTGTGGCCGCAATTGCAGGAATCAGCCGGTAAGTGTGTTTCACCGTCCCGCCGAACGCCCGCACCAACGCCTGTTCACTGGCCCCCGGCTGTTCGTTGAATCCGATCAGGACCTTCACTCGCTCCGGTGGCCCCGGCTGGGCCATCAATCCCGTAGTCGCCAACACCAGCACTGCACAGCAACAGCTCACCTTCCGTGTCATCGCCACATCTCCTCCTTCTCACGCAACTTCGATCTCTGGAGCTAGGCCGGATCGCGATAAGCCGGTCCAGTGGTCTGATTCTAAGCCGGAGGTGTCGCCGAAAGCACGAGAAAACTGCTGCTGCTATCCAAAAGAAGAACTGCGTTCGGGCTAGACAATTAGGGCTAATCCCACAGCCCTCCGCCCCGGAAGACCCGTTGGCGCGCCGCATTGCAGAAGCAGCCTGGACAACCGCCCCCGCGGGGCACGTTACCTTGATAACACAGCAGCGGTAGGGTGTCATTTGCCTTCACTCACTAGCTGCTGGTTCTAACCAATGTCTGGGCTCCATGCTCGCCATTGTCACCGGTTCGCTAACGCGCCAGTGCGCCTTCGGCAAGATAGACGGAGCCACTGCCGCCAGAGGGCGGGCCATGTCGTCGATCAGTTCGCGGAGCCAGCGGCGGCTGGCGGCGAGGGCTGGGGCGCGGCGCCCCCGGCTCCCGGCGGCTTCGTCGCTGCACCACTCCATTCTGCGCGGGAGGGGATCGCCAGCGGACGGGTTTGATTGCGGCTCTGACCTACATCCAAGCCAGGTCGCGCTTTTGGTGTTGATATCCTCCCGGGTAAGGGTTAGGATATTGAATCCGTCCGCACCTTCGCTGGGAGAAGAAGGCGGCCGGACGGGTGCCATCATGTCAAAACCGAGCGAGCTATACATCGGAGTCCTCGACGTCTTCGCGATTCTGCTGCCCGGCGCGATCGCCGCAGCGATTCTGACTCCGAGATTCGGACACCTGATTCTCGGCCCGCTCATTACCGCTCCGCAGAGTGAAGCCGGAATCTGGGCGACGTTTCTCACCTGCTCCTACTTCCTTGGACATCTCATCTTCCTGGCCGGATCCTACCTAGACCGCCTGTACGACGCGCTTCGGAGACGGTTGAACCCGTATAGCAACGAAAGCGCCTATCAGTGCGCGACGCGGATTCGCGATTCCAGCGTGGACGAGTGCGAGCAGCAGGCGTTGAACACCTTCCAGTGGTCAAGGTCCGTCCTGATAGCGGGGTGCCCTGCCGCGGCCGAGGATGTCCAGCGTCTGGAGGCAGATTCGAAGTTCTTCCGGAGTCTCGTTATCGTCAGTGGACTCTGCGCCATCGCGTTTCTCGCGGGAGGTCAGAATGTGGCAGGCTTAGTGGCACTGGCCCTGGTGGCGCCTTGCTTCGCCCGCTACTACGAGAGGCGGCTGAAGAGCACCACGCAGGCTTACATCCATATCGTCACGCTGCATCGGTTGGGACTCCTCGGGGCGGGGCCGAAGCCGGATGCCAGCTGACGCTTTGGTCCGAGGCGCGGCCGCGTTGCGGGTTAGAGCTTGGCGCCGGGCAGAACGCGGACCTCCACTTCGATGGTTTCGCCGCCACCGCCCAGGGTGATGCCCTTGAGCGGTGTCACATCGGTGAAATCGCGGCCCCAGGCGAGAGTGACGTGACCGTCTGACGGCGCCACGTTGTTCGTGGGATCGAAGTGCAGCCAGCCGGCGCCGGGGATGAAAACGGCGACCCAGGCGTGGGACGCCTCCGCCCCTTGATACTTCCCCCCGCTGCGCAGGTATCCGCTCACATAGCGGGCCGCCAGGCCCAGCGAGCGGAGCGACCCGATCATGACGTGCGCAAAGTCCTGGCAGACACCCTGGCGCTTGCTGAGCACCTCGTCGATGGGCGTCTCGATGACGGTGGACTTAGGCTTGTACTTGAACTCGGCGTGGATGCGGCGCATGAGTTCACGCGTGGCGTCGAGTAGCGGGCGGCCGGGCTGGAAGGTCGGTTGAGCGTAGGCGGCCAACTCCGGGCCGGTAGCAACGAACGGGGAGTCGCAGACAAACTCAAATGCTTCCAGGCAATCGGGCCCGTCCTGCTTGGCGAGTCGGCGGCGAACTTCTTCCCAGGCGGGGGAGAGGTCTGGCTGGGGCGGGAGAGGCTCGACGGACACTGTGCTGGTGGCGGTGACGGTAAGCAGGTCGTGTGGCTCGAAGATGGAGAAGCTGGACACCTGGTTGCCGAAGTAATCCGTACGGGTGGCGATAGTGGCTGGTTCAGGATCGACGGAGAGGCGCCACTGGAGGACCTGCTGCCACGGCAGGCGGCGCGGGGTGAGGCGCGCTTCGTTCAGGCAGTTGGAGACCGGCTGCTGGTAGATGTAGCGGGTGGTGTGGGTGGCAGTGTAGACCATATCAGGTGGACGCCATCAGGCGGGAGGGCGTCACGTGGCTGAGATAGCGGGCGGTGAGCGCTTCGGAGAGGCCGAGGAAGTCTATCTTGACGCCGGTGAGGAGGCTATCGAGTTCGTCGCGGCGGCCGTTGGCGTCGGCGTTGGCGAGGGTGTCGATGCGGGCGAGGCGGACGGTGGAGAGGAGCTTGAGGGCCAGGCGCTGTTCCAGCGAGTGGCGGTCCTGCGTGTCGCGCTGAGGTAGCTTCTCGATGTGGTCGCAGAGGGTGGCGACCTGGAAGCCGACGGATCGGGGATTGGCCTCGTCGCCGAAGAGGAGATCGAGCGCGAGATCGGCGCGCGGCGCGGTGAGGTAGCGGGAGCGGTAAGTGATGGAGCTTTCGGCGATGGGCAGCAGCATCTCCAGGTAGGGCTCGACCGGACCGGTAGCGGCGGCGAGACCGCAGCGAAGCAGCTCAGTGGACTGGAGACCGCGTTCGAGGCGACGCCCGATATCGAGGAAGCGCCAGCCGTGGCCGCGCGTGGTGTTCTCCATGAGCAGGCCGGAGAAGGCAGAGAGCGTCACGATGGCTTGATCGAGGAGCAGCATTTCGGCGACGAAGCGCTGATCGGCGATGGAGGTGGCGGTGCGGGTGAAACCGGTTTCCAATTGCTGGAGGACGCGCCAGGTGTCGGCGGAGAGTTTTTCCTTGATCTGCCAGGCGACGCGGCGGAGTTGCTTGAGATTCCAGCCGGCGCCCGACGTCTGGGACTGATCGAAGGCCAGTTCCCGCAGGAGGCGTGTCATCTGGCGGCGTTGCTCTGAGATGGAGTTGCGGAGCACCTCCTTCGGCAGATAGCGCAGGCGGGACATGAGGTGGACGCCGGTTTCGAGGGAGGCGGCGTGGCCGAAATCGGCTTCGCCTGAGAGCGCGGGGAGCAGGACGCGGACGAGGCGCGCGATGGATTCGACTCGTTCGGCGTAGCGGCCCATCCAGAAGAGATTGTCGGCGACGCGGCTGGGCAGGTCGCTCATGGTGCGGCTGGCTGCAGCGGGCAGGCGGGCCGGGCGGAGGAGCGGCGTGGGGGAGGAGTCTTCCGGCGTGCCGAGAACCCAGGTATCTTTACTGCCGCCGCCGAGTTGCATGGAGACTACGAGCGAGCTGGGGGCGGTGGAGACGCGAGTGAGACCGCCGGGCAGGGCCGTGTAGGATTGACCGTCCCAGGCGGCGAAGACGCGGACGACGATGTGCCGCGGGGCGAGGCCGGCTTCGGTCCAATCGGGCGCGGTGGAAAGGGCGACCTGCTCCTGAGCGAGGTACTGATCCGGGTGGGCTTCGATGCGGCGGATGAGATCGGCGCGGCCTTTGGCATCGAGCATGGAGCCGAACTCGGGGTGCTGGCCGAAGCGGGGAAAAGTGGGCTTGACGACCACCTGATCCAGATGTTCGATGACGTACTTGCGGGCTTCCTCATGGCCGCACCACCAGGTGGCAACGGAGGGCATGAGCAGATCCTCGCCCAGCAGATGGCGGCAAAGCCCGGGGAGGAAGGCGAGGTGGGCGGGGGTCTCCAGCAGTCCGCTGCCAAGGGCGTTGGCGATGGCGACAGCGCCGCTGCGGACTGCCTGCACGAGACCGGGTATGCCGAGGACGGATTCACCACGGAGCTCCAGCGGGTCGCAGTAGCTATCGTCCTGGCGGCGGAGGATGAGATCGACTGGCTCCAGCCCGCTGAGGGTCTTGAGGTAGACGCGATTGTCGCGGACCGTGAGATCTGCGCCCTCAACCAGGGGGAAGCCGTAGTGGCGGGCGAGGAACGAGTGCTCGAAATACGTTTCGTTGTGGGGGCCCGGTGTGAGGAGGACCACGCGGGGGGTGCTTCGGCTGCTGGGAGCGAGAGCGAGGAGCGCGTCGCGGCCGGCCTGGAAGAAGCGAGCAAGCTGGCGGACCTGGCACTGGCTGAAGACGTTAGGCAGGGTCCGGGCACTGACGAGCCGGTTTTCAAGGGCGTAACCCATGCCGGAGGGGGCCTGGGTACGGTCGTTAATCACCCACCACTGGCCATCGGGCGAACGGGCGAGATCGGCGGCGTAGGCATGGAGGTGGACGCCCTGGGGGGGCGTGATGCCGGTGCAGGGGCGGAGGCAGTGGGGGTGGGCGTAGAGGAGTTCGGGGGGAAGGCGGCGATCGTGGATGAGATCACGCGGGCCGTAGAGATCGGCGAGGACGGTGTTGAGGAGGATGGCGCGCTGGACGATGGCGCGTTCGAGCAGAGCCCACTCGTCCTGGCTGATGACGAGAGGGATGGGGTCCATCGGCCAGGGGCGCTCTTTGCCCTGAGGATCTCCGTAGACGTTGTAGGTGATGCCATTGGCCTGGATGAGCTGCTGGCCGGTCTCCCAGTGATGGGCGAGCTGGCGGGCGCCCATGCGGCCGACGGCGACGGAGAGTTGGCGCCAGTGGCGGCGGGGGAAACCGGACGGGCGCATGGCTTCGTCCCAGTGGCCTTCCACCGGGGAGTAGCGCCCACCCATTTCGGCGCGCTTTTGCAGGGCTTTGGTCTGCTTTCCCGTCAACTAA
>CAYVDY010000372.1:0-7153 GCA_964450255.1 uncultured Candidatus Solibacter sp.
AAAGGGCGTGAGGGCCGGGGAAGTAGGCGATAGTTTTGCCGGGGGAGGGAAGGTGGAGGAGGTGCTGAAGCTCGCGCCCAAGCCGGTCTCTGACCATGAATGGAGCTTCCGCAAATCCCGGGACGATGAGGGCGAGGAAGGTGAGGGCGAGAGGATGACGCGTATCAGCGAGCGCATCGAAGGCCGCAGCCTCACTTACTACGACGGGCAGCGGCGCGTCAGCGTATCCTTCGAGAGTGGAGTTCTCAAGTCCAGACACAGCCAATCGATGAAGAACTTCGAAGAGGACCGCACGGTATTCGCCGGCGTGTTCCAGTACTTCTACCTGCGCCTGGCGATCTTTTTCGGCTGCCTGGGCATCTTCATGAACCTCTTCCGCGGCGAGATGCTCGACAAGACGCTGCACTATTGGTTCCTGGCGCCCGCGCGGCGCGAGGTGCTGTTGGTGGGCAAGTATCTTGCCGGTTTGGTCGCCGCGACCGTGATCTTCACGGGCGGCGCCGCGCTCGGCTTCGGCGCGATGCTCTGGCCCTATTCCGGCGCGGAGATGCAGGCCTATTGGAGCGGCCCCGGTCCGATGCATATGTTCTGGTATGCGGCGGCTGCGGCACTGGGGTGCGTCGGCTACGGCAGCGTGTTCCTGGCGGCCGGCCTGCTGCTGCGGAACCCGATCATCCCGGCGGCGGTGCTGCTGGTGTGGGAGAGCATCAACGGGTTCCTGCCGGACCTGCTGCAAAAGCTCAGCATCCTGCACTATCTGCAATCGATGTGCCCTGTGGCGGCGCCGATGGAGAGCGATACGCCGGCGCTGCTACGATTGATACTCTCGCCCGCCGCGCCATCTTCCCGCGGGTTGGCGGTGCTTGGCCTGATGGCGGTGACGTTGCTCGTGCTGTGGGCGGCGTCGAGCGCGGTGAAGCGTATCGAAATCAACTACGGAACTGAGTAGGCGTGGCGTTGTAGTATACGGAATTGAGTTCCGTCCATTCACGCCTTGTTCGTTTCGGCCCCGCGCTCGTGGCATGCGCGCTGCTGGTGTGCGTCTACTGGCGCGGCCTCGATACCTGGTTCTATCAGGATGATTTCGGCTGGCTGCACCTCGGTCCGGCCAGGAGCTTTGGCGACCTGCTGCACATCCTGTTCGCGCCCAAGGCGCACGGCAATATGCGCCCGTGGAGCGAAAACCTGTATTTTTACGGCTTGAAGGCGCTGTTTGGCATCACTTCTGTGCCGTTTCGCGTCGTTCTGTTCGCCACCGTGATGGCGAACCTGTTTCTGCTGGACGCCATCCTGCGCCAATTGACAGGCAAGGCATGGGCAGCCTTCGCCGGAATGATCTTCTGGCTGGCGAATCCAGGAATCGCTCCGGGCCTCGCCTGGACGTGCATCTTTAATCAGTCGCTATCAACGTTCTTCCTGTTGTTGTCATTGCGGATGCTGCTGCTCCGCCGCTGGCGCGCGCAGGCCATCGTCTTCACACTCGGGCTGGGCTCGCTGGAGACCGTGGTGATGTACCCTGCCATCGCGGCGCTCTACCTCTGGCTCTACGACAGAACGCAGATCCGCCGCGCGCTGCCGCTGTTCGCGATCTCGGCCGCGTTCACGGTGCTGCACTTCGTGGTGGCGCCGGCAGCGAAAACGGGGCCCTACGCGCTGCAGTTCGATACACGCATCCTGCGCACGTTCTGGTCTTATCTGGAGATGGCGGTGGGGCCGGAGCGGCTGGGGCATTTCTATTGGATGTGGCCGGCCTGGGTAGTGCCGGTCCTGACGGCGGCGATGCTGGCAGGCTTGCTGGCCGCACTGGTGATCGCGGGCCGCGCCGGCGTATTGAGCGCAGGTTGGTTTGCGCTGCTGCTGGCGCCGGTACTGCTGCTGCCCGATCATGTGATGGACTACCTCCTGTTCGCGCCGGTCGTCGGAATCGCAATCGCGCTGGCAGTGGCCCTGGCGAAGCAGCCTCGCCTCATCGCCCCGATTGCACTCTTCTATCTCGCCTGCGGCTTTCCGGCTGGATGGCACATCGTGCGCTGGCATCATGAACGCAGCCACCTTTCGCGCACTCTGGTACTGGGCGTGGTGGAGTACAGCCGCGCCCACCCGGGCAAGACAATCCTGCTGACCGGCATGGACACGGACCAGTTTCACGCCGGATATGCCGACCTGCCGTTCGAGCTGTTCGGCATGAAGAACGTTTTCCTGGCGCCGGGCGGCGATCGCAACATTCAGGACTCCACCGGCATCGCCCCGCTGTATGTCTTGGACCCGAAAAAGGCCATACCGCTGCTGGCCTCGGGTGAGGCGGTGGTGCTGGACGTCAGCGGCGGACAGCTTCGGGAAGCACCCGCGATGGTATTCTGAAGATGCGCATTCTGGAGGCGCCGCTTCCATCATCATGCCAACTCCCACCAGGACCATCATTTTCTTGTCTGCCTTGCCGCTGATATGGCAAGCCCTACCCGCACAGACTCTCGCCTCGCGGATCAACAAGCCACCGGCGGGCGTGGAGGAGGCTCTGCGGGAGCGGGTAAGTAGTTTCTTCACGCTTCAGTCGGAAGGGAAGTTCCGCCAGGCTGAGAGCCTGGTCTGCGAGGACAGTAAAGACGCCTACTACGATTCGTTCAAGAGCAAGTGGACCAGCGTCTCGATCAAGAGCATCACGTGGGAGGATTCGTTTCAGACCGGCAAGGTCCTCATGTCGCTCGGAACGGAAATGAAGACTCTCGGCGGAACGATCCCCGCCAACCTCCCCTTGGCGGCCATCTGGAAGGCGCAGAACAACAACTGGTGCTATTTCGTACCACCTGTGGACGCTACCCAGTCACCTTCGCCCTTTGGCACAATGACGCCTGGTCCTGCTGCGAAGGACGGGGACCTGGCCATGAACCGCAAGGCTCCGCCCACGTCGTCCGACGTCGGGCGGCTGGTCGGCTTCACCAAACTGGAACTGCACGTGAGGGCAGACGAGGAGTCAACGGACTCCCTGGAGGTTCTGAACGGCCTGCCTGGCAGCCTGAGGCTGGAAGTTCACGCACCCGATTTCCCGGGCCTAAAATGGACGCTCTCGAAAACGGAGCTCCAAGAGAGGGAGAGGGCCGTCCTGACTGTCGTCTACAAACCCGTAGACAAGTCGAGGAAGGCTCCCTTCAATCTGAATCTGGTCGTGGAGCCGTTCGGCGGGATCAAGGCCATCCCCGTTTTCTTTGAGTCGCCGGCGGTTGTCCCTTCACCCATCGCCTTGCCAACTCAGAAGCCATAGGCGAGTGGTGTTTCGCTTGCAGGCACTCGATCAGTTGAGCGCCCATGACAATCGACACATCCAACAATTCACTTGCCGGCCTGAATGGCCTATTAACGGCTCCCGGCAGTCCAGCCGTTTCACCATCTACCTCGCAACTCGTCTCATTTCAGGAAGTTATGAGCAGCAATCCGGCTGCCGAGCCGGTTCAGGAACTGACGGCGCTGCAGATGTTGTTCCGGTGCCAACCGGCACCGGCCCCGTCCGCCAGTGCCACTTTGAAACCAGCCAATCCCGATTCGGTTTCCGAAACGGGAGTCCCGGCATTGCCTCAGGAGCCACTGGACCCCAGCCCGGCGGCACCCTGGCCTACTACTGTGATCCGCCCCTTTCCTACGCCGGAACTCGCGGGTCAGGCCAAGACCGCCGTCCTGGCGGCTCTGGAGAAAGAAGGCATGGACCCATCGACCGTGAAGATATCCTACTGGGAGGAACTGGTGACATATCCCGGAGGGAACTATACCAACAGGAATATCACCGTCCAAACGGCCAGCGGACGCAAAATTGATCTCGACGCCGCCTACATGGCGCGCTGTCCATGGTTGGCGGCGTCGGCTGTGCAGGAACTCGATCAGGTGGTGACCTAGACTGGCACCCCCAGTTTCCGTGCGATGGCCCGGATCGTCTCGCGGTCCTGATAGCTGAACGAGGTCGGCCCCTCTTCGGGGATGTTCTTGTTCCGAACCAGGATCACCCCGGCGAACCCTTGGATCAACTCCTCTTCGGGCTCCAGCGGCCGCATAGGCACCGGGACCTGAGGAACCTCCGTGCCCGGCTCATTGGCGTAATCCCCGATGGGCAGATTCACCGTGCCGGCCTCCTGCTTGAACAGCATGAGCGGCTCAAAATAGGGCTTGCCGTCTGGTCCGTAGACCGGCTTCCCCTTGTCGTCGACAGCAAGAACGCAGTCGTATAACAGCGACCGTTTCGGGGCCTTGTCGGCGTTGGGGTCAAACCAGTACTTCGGTGGTCTGGTGATGTCGAACTCGGGCGCCTCGACGCCGGTGGCCTTGAGGAACTGAGCCCGATTCTGGAAGATGGGAAACAAGAAGAGATTCTCGAGTCCGTATTTTGGTAAAGGCAATGCTGCCATAAGAAGGCACCTCTGCCGAAAACGATGGCACACACTTTTCGAGACAGGCCGTCCTCTTGGCCTTAATCCTATGAAAATAAAGAGGAAAAATGTATATCTTGACTGTGAACGTGAAAGTTTTCATCGGCGGGGCGGGGCGAAAAGCCGGGGGCTCAGGGGGATGCGGCGCCGCCCCGGTGATGAAAACGCCCGTTAACGCTTAGGTTCTCATCCCCGTTTTCTGTAGTTCAGAGCCCGGGCGAAGACGAACGTCGGGCCGGGAACGGGGTGAAATCCTAAACCTTGCAGGCCAGTGTCTCGTGCAGGGTCATCCTCTCGCTGCGCCCATGATCGCGCGTTGTGACTGCCGTCACGATGGGGGGCCGGAACCAGCAAACCGCGGGCATAACATTCCGCGTATGCGCCCACCGTTGAATGGCGTCTGGCTCAGTTCGCGGACTGGGGGGCGGCCCATTTCGGCGGGGCGAGCGGCATTACCGAAGCGGTGGGGAGCACGTGATGTGGGTCCATCATGAAGCGCGTGTATTCGTCCGCGACAGCATCAGCAGGGCCATCGGCGACGACCTTTCCCTGGTGCAGCCAGATGGCGCGGTCGCAGAACTCCCGGATGGTAGGAGTGCTGTGCGAGACCACCAGGAAGGTCTTGCCCTTGCTGCGGAGCTCGTCGATGCGGCCGTGGCACTTGTGCTGGAAATTTGTGTCACCGACGCCCAACACCTCATCGATGATCAGGATGTCGGGGTCGCAGTGAGTGGCGATTGAGAAGGCGAGCCGGAGAACCATGCCGGCGGAGTATGTGCGCAGCGGCTCGTCGATGAAATCCGCCAGTTCGCTGAACTCCACGATGGGCTCGTATCGCTCTTTGGATTGCTGCTGATTCATACCAAGCAGCGCGGCATTGATGTAGAGATTCTCGCGCCCGGTGAGATCCGGGTGGAAGCCGGAGCCGAGTTCCAGGAGGGGGGCGACAGACCCGCCTACCTGAACGGTGCCCTCATCCGGCCGGGCGAGGCCGCAGACCAGTGCGAGCATGGTGCTCTTGCCGGCGCCGTTTGCACCGATCAGGGCCACACTCTCCTGCTTTCCTACTTCAAAAGACACATTCGTGAGCGCGTAGAAGCCTTCGCGGCGGGGAGCCGTGACCATGTCGCGGACGTGGTCTCTCAGAAGAGTGCCCGAGGTGCGGTGGCGGAATATCTTGGAAACGCCGTGTACGGAGATGATGCTCATGGCTACATGTACTCGTAAAAGCGGCGCTGCGCACGTTTGAAAACCACGATGCCGAGCACCATGGACACAACGGCGACAAGGGCCAGTTTGGTGAGCAGAATTGCGGACGGCGCCCGAGACTTCAGTACGATCTCGTGAGTGGCGAGCACGAGCGCCGCCAGCGGGTTGTATTGGTAGAGATTGCGCAACGAATTGGGCACCAGAGCTTCGCTGCCGTCCAGGAGCTCCAGGTGGGCATCGCAGTTTGACGCCAGGACGGGGCAGCCACATTCGGCGGCCTCCACCATGGGCAGGGAGAATCCTTCGATGTGGGAAGGAACGATGCAGACCGCGGCGCCGGCGTAGAGTGCGGCGAGTTGGGTATCGGAGACATCGGGGGAGAAGGAGAGCCAGCCGGGGCACGATTCGAGAAGGGCGCGCTGAAATTCGGCGGTGTAGGCGCCCACAACCTGGAGGCGGAGGGCGGCGCCCTGCTGACGAAGGACGCGAAGCGCGGCAACGGCGGTATCCAGATTCTTGCGCGGATCCTGGCCGCCGACGACGAGGGCGTAGGGGCCGGATGGGTTGAGATTCGCGTGGGCGTTCGGGGGAAGGGCGCGAGCGGCGGCCGCCAGGGTTTCGCGGACGGCCGCGCCGGTGACGCGGACACGCTGCCCGGAGACTCCGGTGAGCGCGTGGAGGCGGCTGGCGGCGCAGCGCGAGATGGGGAAGAAGCAGTCGTAGTTCCGGAGGCGCGCGAGAGCGGCGATGTAGTGAATCCGGCTGGCTTTGGTTGGCAGGTAGCCGGGCCAGTCGAAGGGGATGAAGTCGTAGAGGATGGCGGCGGAGAGAATGCCGCGTTCGGGGCGGAAGGACCTGGTGTCGGCGATGTCGTGAGTCATCGGCGAGGTCTGGATGTAGAGGTCCTTGGCGGCCGGATGGGTGATGGGGTTCAGACAGTGGGTGGTTTCGTCACAGAGGGTGCGGAGGTCCGGCGGGAGCTCGGGCAAATCAGGATCCAGCAGGCCCACGACGCGCGCGTCGCGGAATTCGGAGGCGGCGCGTCCCCGGAGCAGGCCGGCGACATGGGTGCCGATGCCTCTTTCGCGATAGGCGAGGTCCTGCAGGCAGCGCAAGTCCACGTAGATGGTGCGGGGCGGGATCATCCGGTGCGGCGGGAGCTATCGACAGTTGGGGCGGGCGTGCCTGAGTCCTGAAGCAACGCTACCACCAGTCTCTCGGTCGCGGCCCACTCCTGTTTCGATTCCGCGAGCGCGGATTCCGTGCGGCCCAGGGACTCCCGTATGCGTTCTATGTCATGGAGGCGGGCAGCCATGGAATTGGGTGGCGGGTTGGGCGGCAACGGTTGGAGCAGGAGATAGGTCCAGATCCGATTGAGAATCGGATGGATGACCATCTCGAAGACCAACCAGTAGAAGGGCCCCCACAGGAAGATGAATGGCTTTTTGTCTAAGAACATCGCCGTTTCCATCTAGGTCTTTGACCGTCTGAAGATATTCCAAACAAACACTTCCGATGGGGAATGTTTTGAC
>CAYVDY010000373.1:0-7139 GCA_964450255.1 uncultured Candidatus Solibacter sp.
GGCGCTGCTGTGGCGGGGAGTTTCTTCCTGCCCGGACGTTCGCTTGAAACCATCGCGAAGGGCGCCTCCACGCCCGTGGGCACGGCCAAGAACGTGATCTTCGTGATGATGGCTGGCGGGCCTTCGCACGCCGACACCTTCGACCTGAAGGAAGGGGCGTGGACCCTGCCGGCGATGGAGCCCACCTCTTACGGTGATATCCGGTGGCCGCGAGGGCTGTTCCCGAAGCTGGCTGAGCAAATCGATTCACTGGCCCTGGTGCGCTCGGCCCGCGCCTACGCGCTGGTTCACGGCCTGGTCCAGTCCTGGGTGCAGATTGGGCGCAATCCGCTCTCCGGCCTCTCCAAGATCGCGCCGCACATCGGCTCCGTGGTTTCCCGTGAGTTGGGCGATCCGTCTGCGATTCTGCCCGCGTTCCTTTCACTCAACTCCGGCGGAGGACCGGGACAGGGCTATCTGGAGCCGCGCCACGCACCGTTCTACGTGAATCCCGGCGGCGGTGGTTTGGGCAACACGACGAGCCCCGTGGGCGCGACGAATTTCGACCGCCGCTATGGTCTGCTGCTGGAACTTGACGCCGAGACGCGCGCCTGGGGTGAAATCGGTCCCAGCGTCAAGGAGATGGAGCAGTTCAACCTGAGCGCGCGAACGCTGATGTACAACGGCGATGTCGACAAGGTCTTCACCTTCGATGCAGCGGAACGCGCCCGCTACGGGACCAGCGGATTCGGGAATGCGTGCATTACCGCCCGGAATCTGTTGCGTTCCCGCCTCGGCACCCGCTTCATTCAGATCACGGTTGGCGGCTGGGACATGCACACCGGTGTTTACACCGGCAATGCTCTGAATCCGTCCAGCGCGACATCCACCGGCCGCACATTCGATGCGGGCCTCGGCACGTTACTCGCGGATTTGAAGAATGATGGATTGCTCGACGAGACGCTCGTCTTCTGCCTGGGTGAATTCGGCCGCACGGTAGGCCCGCTGAATTCTGGCGGCGGACGCGATCACTTTTTCACGCAATCGGCTCTGATGGCCGGCGCCGGCGTGAAGGGCCGCCGCGCCATCGGCAAGACTGACGCCATCGGCTCGGTCATCAACGAATTCGGCTGGGCCGGGAATCGCGAGATCCGCCCCGAGGACTTTGAGGCCACCATCTACTCCGCGCTAGGCATCGATTGGACCAAGGTCTACCACGACGACCCGCTCAACCGCGGCTTCGCCCTGGTGCCCACCAACCAGGACGAAGAATACAAGCCCATCCACGAGCTCTGGTAAATTCGGGGACGGTCTACTCAATTCCCAATTGCGCTTAGGCGCGCTTCGGGTTCTTGAGGTGCATCAGCGACGCCAGAAAGGCGCCGAACGATGCCAGCACGATCCACAATGTGCTCTTAGCCTCGGTCGCCCCCGCGAATCGGTACACTGGGCTGATGAAGTAGCCGTATGCCAGCAGCGCAAATGCCGCCAGCGTGTAAAGCACGATCAGTGGCTTCAACTTGCCCAGAAAGGCCAGCCCTGCCGCGGCGATTCCCAAAACGCCCAAAACCAACAGTCCGTACAAGGCGCTCTCGCCCTTCCAGAAGGGCAGCATGTCAAACTTGTAGTTCTGCGAACCGCTCAGCAACAGAACCACGGACACACCTGTCATGAAAAGCCCCAATACGAGGGCGAAGAGACAACTATAGAAACGGAGAACCATGGCGATCACCTTATCACTACCTCCCGGCACCGGTCATCCGGCAAGCCAACATTCTATCAAGTTGGGAGTGTTCCGCTGGCTTGCCCTGGCGCTTTTCTTTCTCGTTCTCCCACTGGGCGCCCAGACATCGCCCGGCCAGCGGCGCATCGATTTCGAACAACTGGCCGGATCCGTTGCCAAAGCTTACGCCCCGTACCAGTGGAAGATCGATGCCTTCCAATACGACGCTCTTCAAATCGCGCCATGGCTCCAGCGGGTAGCGGCCGCAAAAGACGATCTGGAATACTTTGAGATCTGCATGGAGTACATCGCCTCGTTGCGAGATCTCCACTCTGGCTACTTCGTGCACAGCGACTTCGCCGTCGAACTGCCGTTTCTGGTGGATTTCTACGACGGTGTGGCCTTGCTGGAGAGCATCAACCGCGGCTGGCTGCCGTCCTCGCAGTATCCCTTCCAGATCGGCGACGAACTCGTCTCCGTGGATGGTGAGACTGCCCAGGACTGGACCACCCGCATCTCCCGCCTGCAGTCATTCGCCAATCCGAGCGCCACGCGCCGTTGGGCTCTGGATCAGATTACGTTTCGCGTGCAGCAGGTGATCCCGCGTGCGCATGAAGTGGGAGACCGCGCCACGGTGGTTGTGCGCCGCGCAGCGACCGGCGCGCTGGAAACTTACACCATGCCCTGGCTGAAGTCCGGCACCCCGCTGACTCAGATCGGTCCCGTCCCAACCCCGATGTCAGACTCGGCCAGCACTTCCCGGGCTTTGCGAACTGACAGCCGCGCACCCGCGTTGCGAACCGAGCGCCGCACCCCCGCCTTCAAACGTCTGCGCAACTTCGGGGCAGTCTCACCAATCTTCACTCTTCCTGCCGACTTTGTCCTACGCCAGGGCCGCAACCGCCTCGATCCCATCTACACCGGGACGTTTCAATCCGCCGGCTACACCATCGGATTCCTGCGCATCCCGGAGTTCCCCGGCTCATCTAGCGCCCAAGCTGCGATGCTCTCGGCCATCGACGCGGAGATTGCCTACTTCCGCGCCAACACCAATGGTCTTGTCGTGGATGTCATGCGCAATCCCGGCGGCGACGTCTGCCTCACCAACGACATCCTGACCAGACTGATCAACTACCCCTTCCGCACCGTAGGCGATGAACTGCGCCCAACGCTCGATATCGTGGATGCCTTCCGCGCCGAGTATCAGGATGCGATCGATTTCGGTGCCGACGCCGTCACACGCGCCTATCTGAAGAGCTTCCTCACCGATGTGGAGACCGCCTACAAGGAATACCGGGGCATCACCGGCCCCCTGCCGATCTGTGGCTTCTCGCTGGATCTGCAACCCGTGCCCAACGCCTACGATAAAGCGATGATCGTTCTCATCGATGAATTCTCCACCTCCTCGGCCGACGTGTTTCCTTCCGTCCTACAGGATGCCGGACGCGCACTGATGTTCGGTAAGCAGACGGCCGGTGGCGGCGGACTTTCCGTCAATCCCGATGTCGGCTTCTTCACCGAGGGCTCCGTGTCCTTGAGCATCTCGCTCGGAACCCGCGGCAAGACCGTCACGGCGCCCGGATTGCCGCCGACCAACTTCATCGAGAACGTGGGCGCGTTGCCGGATATCGAAGTGGACTACATGACGCGCGACAACCTGATGAACGGCGGCCGTACTTTCGTGGACGCCTTCACGGCGGCCATTGTCGAGCACATTCGGCGGCAGACGCCCTAACAACGGGTGCGGCATTCTTGCTTCCGTCGAAAGTTCATACTTTCATTGGATGTCAAGAATGCCGGAAAAGCAGTCGCGCCAACTGTTCGTCAACATCTCTGTCCGGGACTTGAAGCAGTCGATGGACTTCTTCAGCCAGCTCGGCTTTGAATTCAATCCGAAGTTCACTGATGACAACGCCGCCTGCATGATCGTCAATGACGGGGCTTATATCATGCTGTTGGCCGAGCCCTTCTTTCAGACCTTCACCAATAATCAGATCTGCGACACCTCCTCCCAGACCGAGAGCCTGCTGGCGCTTTCCTGCGGCAGCCGCGCCGAGGTGGATGAACTGGTAAACAAGGCGCTGGCGGCAGGTGGAAAACACGCCAAGGACCCGATGGACCACGGCTTCATGTACGGTTGGAGTTTTCTCGATCTCGACGGCCACCATTGGGAAGTGTTCTGGATGGATTCCTCAGCGTCGGGGGTTTAGAAACCGGGGACTGCAGCCATGCAACAAACACGAATGAGTCTCTGGGCCGGACGCGTCATCAGTGGACTGGTAGCGGTGTTCCTCCTGGTGGATGGGGTCATGAAGCTGGTCAAGCCGGCATTTGTTGTGAACGCGACAATGCTCCTGGGTTACCCGGAGTCAACGATTGTGGGCATGGGTATTGCCCTCACCGCCAGCACGGTGCTCTACGTCATACCGCGCACGGCGATACTTGGCGCGATCTTGCTTACCGGGTATCTGGGCGGAGCCGTAGCCACCCA
The DNA here is from genome assembly GCA_964450255.1 of uncultured Candidatus Solibacter sp. GTDB lineage: Bacteria > Acidobacteriota > Terriglobia > Bryobacterales > Bryobacteraceae > Paludibaculum. The sequence goes on from CAYVDY010000373.1 coordinate 4,194, forward strand.
CGTTCGCGTTGGCGAGGCGTGGTGGTCTACTGTCCCGTTTCCGGTCCTTTTTGGCGTGCTTGTCTGGGGTGGACTCTGGTTGCGCGATGAGCGGCTTCGCCAGTTGCTGCCCCTTATCGGCGAGGCGTCGGTGTCCGCCAGATAGGCTGTATCGCCAACATAGTTAGGTAGACTCAGATCCAACCCGGCACCCGTGCATTGAGCGACTTTGCCTCCTCCAGTTCCGCGCCTGCTGCCCAGGTGATGCTCAACCCCAGCGCGATACTGTTGATGAGTGGAAGCAGGATGGCAGCTTCAACCCGCGCCTCCGGCAAGACAAGTCAGTCACGGTTACCTACGCTGGGAGGAGGTGTTTCAGGCGGCCGGGTCCACCAGCAGCGCCCGCACGCGCTCTTCCATCAGGGCTGTAAACGCCGCCCGCGTCTTTAACGTATAGCCGTCCGGGCTCAGCGGCTTGCCGATCCGCATCTCAACGTCGCCGGGCATGAAGTATGCCGATTTCGCGGGTAGCACGTCCCACGTGCCCACCAGTGCGACCGGCGCCACCGGCACCCCGGACTGGATGGAGAGATACGCCGCGCCTTCCTTGAAGGGCTGCATCTCGCCCGTCAGGCTACGCGTGCCTTCGGCGAAGATCAGCACAGAAAGGTGCCTTTCGCGGATCAGGCGGGCACACTCGTTCATGCTCGTGATCGAGGACCGCAAGGACGCCCGGTCCACCGTCAGGTGGCCGGCCCGGCTCAGATACCAGCCGATGAACGGGACTTTCAGGAGTTCGTGCTTGGCGAGGAATTTAAACGGCACCGGCAGGCAGCGGAACATCACCGGCGTGTCCACCAGGCTCAAATGGTTGGAGACGATCACATAGTTTGAGCCGGGCACGAGATTCTCAGCCCCGCGCACCTTCACCCTGGCGCCAAAAATGAAGAGTACCGTGCCGCCCCACAGGCGGTACAGCCACTCCTGCCACCGCGCCCAATAGCCGAACACCAAAGTAACAACGGCGGTGCTGATTAGCACAGCCGTTGCCAGGGACGCCGCGGGAATGGTGAACAGTCTGGAGCGCAGATGCCCCAATGTGGTCCCGCGTGGTCTCACCGCACTCACTCTACTTCTTCGGTTCCGTCACGCTGACCGGTGCGGCCAGTTTGAACGTCAACAGGGATTCAGATGGGATCACCGCGGCTGCGCCCTTGGTCGCCAGCACCACGCCCGTACCGCCCGCGGCGCCCGCGCCCGCGCCGATCGCCGCGCCCTTTCCGCCACCTGCGATTGCGCCAATCGCTGCGCCGATGCCGCTGGCGATGCCGATCTTCGCCGCGTCCTTACCCTTTGTCTGCCTGGCATCCGCGACGTGATTGCCAGTGCTGATCGCCAGGCTGCTGCCGTCGGCCAGCACAATTCGCCGCAGTGCCACCGCGATCGACGCGACGCCCTTCACTCTGCCGCCTGGGTCCGAGTCCACGACAACGCCTTCCACAGTGGCGCCGCGCGGGGCCACCGTGTATCCATCCACCTCAATCGGCTTATCGAGAGTGGCCTGGAACGTGGCTCCGTTCGCTGCTGTCTTGGTTGAAATGGACTCCAACGTTCTCACTGAGATCGGCGTACCGGCCACAACGGTGTGGGTCACCGGCTGTGCGGGTGTTGGCGCGGTCCTGGTGTCGCCCCAGCCTGGCTTGCCGGTCTCCAGGGGTGACGACTTGCCTTTCCCGGCGGTCTCCACGCGTGACGAATTGCTCTTCTCGCCGCCTACAATCGCGTCGGAGCCTGTCCTGCGGGACCCTGCGGCAGCGCCTGGTGCGCCCTCCACAGGCTTCATCCCCGCACCCTCCAGCTTCTTGTTGGCCTCTTCCAGTTGCTTCTGAGTTTCAGCCAGCTGCTTCTCTGCCTCAGTCTCCTTCTTCGCGCAACCTGAGATGACCAGGGACAGCGCCAAAAGGCCTGTCCCGGCGGCCCACTTGATTCGCTTCATACCATCACCTCCCGGATCTCTCCAACAGACTAGACCTTCGGCTTCATCGGCGGCAGTTCTCGCGCCTCGCAAACCGAATCAAATCCCTGCCGCGCATGCGCTCCGTCGCAAAACGGCTTGTTCGCGGAAAGCCCGCAACGGCACAGCCCGATGGCCGCCCGTCCCGCGAGCCCGAAAGTGTTGCCCTGGGCGTCACAAATTGTGAAATCCCCGGCGTCCCCCTCGATGCGAAGGGGCCCATTGTTAAAAACTGTTACTTTGACGCTCATAGACGTAAGGTTAGCAGATGCCGGAAAGTCTATAATCTAGCTATGCTTCGCTGGGTGCTGCTCGGTTGGTTGGTTCTGCCGGTCACGCCGTTGCCCGCTCAATACGACTCCAAGCAGCCGCTGACACCGGAGCTCATCCTCATCGGCAGGATTCAGCACGTCGTCAGTGAGATGCTGCGCAGCATGCCCAACTTCACCTGTGTCGAGACCATCGAACGCAGTCAGCGCGCCCCGAATACCAAAAAGTACCAACTGATCGACACCATCCGGCTCGAGGTCGCCCTTGTCGAGGGCAAGGAACTCTACGCCTGGCCCGGATCCTCAAAATTCGAAGAGGCAGACGTCACCAAGCTTGTCGGCGGCCTCGGCGCCATCGGCACGGGCGACTTCGCCCTCCACGCGAAGAGTATTTTCCTCACCGGCCAGGCCAAGTTCAAGTATCTCGGCGTGGAGGAACTCGACGGCAAGCCCGCGCACAAGTTCCACTACCACGTCCCGATGGGCGACAGTCACTATTGGATGAGGATCTCCGGCGTCGAGGGCGAGGTCGGCTATCAGGGCCACGTCTGGCACGACAAGGGAAGTCTGGACCTGTTGCGCATCGAGATGGCCATTGACGAGATTCCTGCCCACATACCGCTCCGCAGCGGGTACAAGCTGATCGATTACGCACGCCTGCCCATCGGCGACCGGACGTACGTT